>DBBK01000065.1:1556-2585 GCA_002292165.1 Brevundimonas sp. UBA986 | reverse complement strand
GGCCTCGACTATGAGCGCACCGTCCTGTCGGGCGGGCCGCTGGGCATCATGCAGGCGGCGCTGGACGTGGTCCTGCCCTATGTCCGCGACCGCAAGCAGTTCGGCAAGCCGATCGGTTCGTTCCAGCTGATGCAGGCCAAGGTGGCGGACATGTACGTCGCCCTGAACTCGGCCCGGGCCTATGTCTATGCCGTGGCGCGGGCCTGCGACGCGGGCAAGACGACGCGTTACGACGCGGCGGGCGCGATCCTGCTGGCCTCGGAGAACGCCGTGAAGGTGTCGCTGGAGGCCGTTCAGGCCCTGGGCGGCGCCGGCTATACCAAGGAATGGCCGGTCGAGCGGCTGGTCCGCGACGCCAAGCTGTACGACATCGGCGCCGGCACCAACGAGATCCGGCGCTTCCTGATCGGCCGCGAACTGCTGGGGAGCTGAGCCATGATCGTCGCGCCGCCGCCTGTCGTTATGGAGGCTCCGCCGCTCGCCGGCATCGACTGCTCGGCCGCCGACGAGACGACGGTGATGACGCTGCAGCAATCGCCGGCGCGGCCGGGCGCGACCCTGAGCCTGCGCGTGGCGGCGGGACTTTGGGGCGGCAGCGACGTGCCCACGGGCTGTCTCGCGGACTGGCGCACCAGCGACCCCGCCGTGACCCTGTCGCCGGATCGCCGCAGCCTGATCATCGGCGCGGACGCCACGCCCGGCCAGACGGTGACGATCTCCGCCGCCGTCGGAAAGCGCCGCGTCGGGACATCGGTGCGGATCGTCGGCCGCGATGAGGTGGTGCTGACCGGCTACTGGTCGCAGAAGTCCGTCGCGTGCGTGGGCGACCGCCAGCCGGTCGAGCCGGTGCGCGAACTGCATTTCGACGACCAGGGCGGCTATTCGGTCACCTTCATCCCGTTCGAGACCTACAAGGACTACTGGGGCGCCTTCACCCTGAACACCGCGACCGGCGATCTGGCGATGACTTACGAAGGGGGCAACCGGGGCGGCGCCGATCTGGACCTGAGCGGCAAGGCGCGGCTGGAG
>DBBK01000065.1:0-1537 GCA_002292165.1 Brevundimonas sp. UBA986 | reverse complement strand
TCTTCGCCTTAATGGCCATGGCTTGTTTGGGCGGGTCGCTGCTGATCGCGCGCATCGCCTGGCCGAGATTTCAGGCCATGGAACGGCGTGGAGACATGCGCGGGTCCGTGCCGGTTCACCTGATGGGGCCGGGGTCGGATCGGTCGCGGCTGGTGAGCCTGTTCTGGCGGACGCCCATTCCTGAGGATCGGCCACAGTTGAAGCGGCTGGTTCTGGCCTACCGGCTGGCCAATATCGCGGGGCTGGTGCTGATCATCGCGACCGCGCTCGCCATATGGGCGTCGGCTGGCGTTCGATCGAATTACACGCCCCGGCCGGATGGACGACCGACCGTCACGATCCCCATTTCCGCTCAGGATCACTGATGGCCAGCTTCGTCTGTTCCGTTTGCGGCGAGACCCACGATGGGCTTCCGGCCCGGGTGTTTCACTATCCCGACCTCTGGCTGGACCTGAGCGAAGCCGAGCGTGAGGCTGGCAAGGTCGACAGCGACCTCTGCATGACCCCGCAGCGAGAGTTCTTCGTCCGGGCGGTGATGAAGCTGCCACTGATCGGCGGACCGGAGCCGACGTTCGAGTTCGGCGTCTGGGGCTCGCTGAGCGAGACCAACTTCCAGCGCTACGTCGAGACCTATGACGATCCCGACCAGTCGAAGCTGGGCCCGATGTTCAGCTATCTCTCGAACGAGATCCGCGCCTTCCCGGACTCCTATGCCTTGCCGGGCGAGCTGATCCCCCGGGACGACGGGCGGCCCCTGTTCGTATTGGAGCCCGCCAACCATCCGCTGGCCATCGCCCAGACCCAGGGCGTGGCGTTCAGCAAAGTGCTTGAGATCATTCACCCGAACGGGACGTCGAATGCCTAGACTGACCTCCACCATCGACACCCACGGCGCGGCGTTCAAGGCGCTGGATGCGCATAATCGGGCGCTGGCCGACGAACTGCGGGCCAGGGTCGCCAGGGCGGCTCTGGGCGGGTCCGAGGCCTCGCGCGAGCGGCATGTGGCGCGCGGCAAGCTGTTGCCGCGCGACCGGGTCGAGCGGCTGCTGGACCCCGGCTCGCCCTTCCTCGAGGTCGGTCAGCTGACCGCCAACGGCATGTATGGCGATGCGAAGGACCCCGATGGGGCGCCGGGCGCGGGGATGATCTGCGGCGTCGGTCGGGTCTCGGGCCGGGAGGTGATGATCGTCGCCAACGACCCGACCGTGAAGGGCGGCGCCTACTTCCCCCTGACGGTGAAGAAGCATCTGCGGGCGCAGGAGATCGCCGAGCAGAACAACCTGCCGTGCGTCTATCTGGTCGATTCGGGCGGCGCCAACCTGCCGCATCAGGCCGAGGTCTTCCCGGACCGCGACCACTTCGGCCGCATCTTCTTCAACCAGGCGCGGATGAGCGCCCGGTCGATCCCGCAGATCGCCTGCGTCATGGGTTCGTGCACGGCCGGCGGCGCCTATGTGCCGGCCATGTCAGACGAGACGGTGATCGTGCGCAATCAGGGGACCATCTTCCTGGCCGGCCCGCCGCTGGTGAAGGCCGC
>DBBK01000028.1 GCA_002292165.1 Brevundimonas sp. UBA986 | reverse complement strand
GAGCCCATGGCGAACTCGTCCATGTTCAGCTTGCCCAGCATGACCGCCCCGTCGCGCCACAGATTGGCGGTCACGGTCGATTCATACGGCGGCACGAAGCCGCGCAGCATGTTGGAGCCGGCGGTCGTCTGGACGCCGTCGGTGCAGAACAGGTCCTTGATGCCCAGCGGCGCGCCTTCCAGCACCCCGCCCTCGCCGGCCGCGAGCTTGGCGTCGGAGGCCCTGGCCATGCCGATCGCCTTCTCGGCGGTGATCTCGACATAGGCGTTCAGGGTCGGGTTGGCGGCCTCGATGTTGGACAGGAAGGCGCGGGTGATTTCCTCGGAGGTGAAATCCTTGGCCTTCAGGCCGTCGACGGCGCCCTTGAGGGTCAGTTTGGTCAGGTCGCTCATGACTATTCGACCACCTTGGGCACGACATAGAAGCCGTCCGCCGACTTCGGGGCGTTCGACAGGACGGCGTCGACCTTGGCGCCGTCGGTGACGACGTCTTCGCGCAGACGCAGGGGCTGGGCGACGTTCGAGGTCATGGGCTCGACGCCCTCGACGTCGACCTCGTTCAGCTGGTCGATCCAGGCCATGATGCCGTTCAACTGCTGGGCCAGCGGCTCCAGCCGGTCTTCAGGGGTCTTGATGCGGGCGAGGTGGGCGACCTTGCGCACCGTCGCGGCGTCGATGGCCATGCGGCCCTCCGATAGTCAAAGTGCAAGGGGCGGTGACTAGCGGGCCACGGCCGGATGCACAAGGATTCAGCGGCGTCATCAAGGCCGCACGGGCGCCGCAATCGCAAGCTTAGCCTTATGCGTCCCCCATCGGAGTTTGCGCATGTTCACCGCCCTCGCCTTCGCCGCCGCCCTCCAGACGACGCCTGCGTCCCCCGAGCTCACGATGGCGCCCGCCTGCGCCTATGACCGCGAGGCGATGATGGCCCTGTCGCCCGACGCCTTCGATCAGGACCTGTCCGGCGGCTGGCGGGCGCTGGAGCAGAAGCCGGGCTGCACGGAGACCGCCGCCGACCTTCTGGCCGACTGGCGCGAGGCGCACCGGGCCGAGCTCAAGATCGGCGACCTGCACATCAACTACTGGCACGAGGGCCAGCTGCGCGCCGGCCTCGGCCAGACCCAGCGCGCCGTCCGCCTGCTGATGGCCGGGGTCAATCCCGAGGTTCAGGGCGACGGCTTTCAGGACTATGCCCTGGGCACCGTCGCCTTCCTGAACGGCGACCGCGCCGGGCTGGAGGCCGCGCGCGCCCGTCTGGCCGCCACGCCGGAACCGGACAACTGGGCCGAGACCACGGCGTCCTTCCGCGAGAAATACGGCGTCCAGATCAAGTGGCCGATGAACCTCGAGGTCCTCGACGGCCTGATCGCCTGTTTCGGCAAACCCTATGACGAGGCCTACGGCGGCGCCTGCCGGCCCAAATAATCCCGGCCTAGGCCGCGGGGGTGATCCGCAGGATGACCGGCTGGTCGTCCGCAGGCCGAACGTCGAAGCCGAGGATCATCCGGCGCGTCTGCTTGCCTATGGTCCCGGTCGCCTGATCCATGGTGCTCTCCTCGACCTCCAGATCGATGCGTCCCGACGACTGGCCCAGCACCTTGAACGAGAGGAAGTCGCCGATCTGATAGACCCACCAGCCCTCGGCCGGGCTGCGGTAGAAGGCGATATAGGTCTGTTCGCCGTTCATGGCCGGGTCGCCGCCCGCCACGCCGAAGATCTTGCCGTCCATGCCGGTGGCCTCGGCGAGCGCATGGACCTCCACGACCGAGGCGTAAGACTGGAGATTGGCGTCCGGCAACGCCTTGACCGGCAGGCCGTGCCCGCTCGGGATCAGGGCGGCTGCGGTGGGCGCCGCAGGTTCGCTCGGCGCAGCGGGCTCGGCCGGCGCGGCCGGCGCCTTCGGGGCCTGGAACGCGGTCCAGGCGGCGCCGAGGCGGTCACAACCCGACAGGGACACGGCGCCGACGAGCACGGCCGTGGTGAGCAGCGTCTTTTTCATGATGAAGTCCTCCCAGGCTTGACCATGCGCGCGGAACGGCGGTTTGCCAATGCGAGGCGCGCATCGATCAAGACCGCGCGGGCCTTCGACATTCGGCCTCGCCTGCCCTATGCAGCCCCCGTGCCCGTTCTCGACCTTCTCGACCTGCCCGCCGCCTGCCCGCCCGGAACGCCCTGGCTGGGACTGGATCTCGGCGAGAACACCATCGGGGTCGCCGCCTCCGACGTCAGCCGCATGATCGCCAGCCCGCTGGAGCTGATCCGCAAGGTCAAATTCACCCAGGACGCCGAGCGGCTGATC
The DNA here is from genome assembly GCA_002292165.1 of Brevundimonas sp. UBA986. Taxonomy (GTDB): domain Bacteria; phylum Pseudomonadota; class Alphaproteobacteria; order Caulobacterales; family Caulobacteraceae; genus Brevundimonas. The sequence continues at coordinate 2,199 of DBBK01000028.1, read as the reverse complement.
AAGCTGATGAACGGCAGGAACGTCTCGGCCCTGGTCATCGGCCTGCCGATGAACATGGACGGAACCGAGGGGCCGCGCGCCCAGTCGTGCCGCGCTTTCGCCCGCAATCTGGATCGCATCCGGCCGACCAACGTCGCCTTCTGGGACGAGCGGCTGTCGACGAGCGCCGTCGAACGTTTTCTGATCGAGGACCTCGACCTCAGCCGCAAGCGCCGCGCCGACGTCGTGGACCGTACCGCCGCCGCCTGGATCCTCCAGGGCGCGCTGGACCGCGTTCGGGATCAGGCGACATGGGTCTGATCCCCATGGTGGCCGGGGTGATGCCGGTCTTCGTCCTGATCGCCCTCGGCTATGGCCTGCGCAAGTCGGACTTCCTGCCCGACGCGACCTGGCGGCCGATCGAGAAGCTGTCGATCAACTTCATGTACCCGGGCTTCCTGATCCCCTCGATCTGGGGCGCCGACATGTCGGGCGGCGGGGCGGGAGCCGCGGCGGGCGCGGCGGTGACGGCGNNGCGATCTGGCACGCGAACCTGGCCGGCGGCGGCGCCACCGTTGCGGGCGCGGCGGCGGTGGGGGCGACCCTGATCGTGGCGGCGGCGACCCTGGCGGCCAAGCCCCTGATCACCCTGGACGGCCCGGCCTACACCAGCGTCTTCCAGGGCGTGATCCGCTGGAACAGCTTCGTCTTCCTGCCGGTCATCCAGGCGGCCTTCGGCGAGAAGGGACTGGCGCTCGCGGCCGTCATGATCGCCAGCATCATTCCGGTGACCAACATCCTGTGCGTCGGCGTTCTGGCCCGCTGGGGCGCGGATCAGCGCGGCATGCGCCCCGTGGCCCTGATGAAGGCCATGCTGGCCAATCCCATCCTTCTGGCCTGTCTGATCGGTCTGGCGCTCAACTTCGCCCGCGTGCCCTTCATTCCGGGCGTCACCGAGACATTGAAACTGCTGGGCTCGGCCGCCCTGCCGACCGGCCTGATCATTGCGGGCGCAGGCCTGAGCTTCGCCGAGGTGGCGCGACGCAAGGTGACGATCGCCGGCGTCTCCTTCGTCAAGCTGATCATCATGCCGCCCCTGATGTGGGGCCTGTGCATCCTGTTCGGCGGCGACCACCTGGCCCAGGGCGTGGCCATGCTGTGCGGGGCGGCCCCCGGCGCGGCGGCGGCCTATCTGCTGGCGCGGCAGATGGGCGGCGACGCCCCCCTGATGGCCGGCATCATCGCCCTGACCATGGTGATCAGCGCCCTGATGATCCCGTTACTGCTGTTCATCTATCATCTGACCTGAGCAAGGGTTATAGCCCGGCCTCGATGACCGATTCAGCCACCGTCACCGACCTGATCTCCGAACGACTGATCCCGTTCCCGTCCCCCCATTTCCTGTCCGCCGGCGATCTCAACCCGCCCGCCGCCCTGGGATTGCTGGACCTCGCCGACGCCTTCGTCGACTTCAACCGTCAGTCGGCCAAGTCTCTGGACCTGATGCACGGCCGCACGGTCGTGAACATCTTCTTCGAGAACTCGACCCGCACCTCGTCCTCGTTCGAGATCGCGGCCAAGCGGCTGGGCGCGGACGTGGTGACCATGCCGGTCTCCGCCTCCTCCGTGGCCAAGGGCGAGACCCTGATCGATACGGCGGTGACCCTGAACGCCATGAAGCCGGACATTCTGGTGATCCGCCACGCCTCGTCGGGCGCCGCGGCCCTGCTGTCCCAGAAGGTCGGCTGCGCGGTGGTCAACGCCGGCGACGGCCGCCACGAGCATCCCACACAGGCCCTGCTGGACCTTCTGAGCCTGCGCCGCGCCTTCGGCGACGTCGGCGGGCTGACGGTGGCCATCTGTGGTGACATCGCCCACAGCCGCGTGGCCCGCTCCAACGTCATCCTGCTGTCCATGATGGGCGCCCGTGTCCGCCTGATCGGCCCGCCGACGCTCGTGCCCGGCGACGCCGACCGCTGGGGCTGCGAGGTCTTCCACGACATGCGCGAGGGCCTTGCGGGCTGCGACGTCGTCATGATGCTGCGCCTGCAGCTGGAGCGGATGGAGGGCGCGCTGGTCCCCTCGACACGCGAGTATTTCCGCTTCTGGGGTCTGGACCGCGAGAAGCTGGCCTGGGCCGCCCCGAACGCGAAGGTCATGCACCCGGGACCGATGAACCGGGGCGTGGAGATCGATTCCGACGTCGCCGACGACCTGTCG
>DBBK01000264.1:1563-2997 GCA_002292165.1 Brevundimonas sp. UBA986 | reverse complement strand
GCCGCCTATGGGCGCGGCTTCCCGATGATGATGACGGCGGCGGGCACGGTCGCCCCGGCCAAGGTCTTCGTCATGGGCGTGGGCGTCGCGGGCCTGCAGGCCATCGCCACGGCGCGCCGCCTGGGCGCTGTCGTCACCGCCACCGACGTCCGCCCGGCCACCAAGGAACAGGTCGAGTCGCTGGGGGCCAAGTTCCTCGCCGTCGAGGACGAGGAGTTCAAAAACGCCCAGACGGCCGGCGGCTACGCCAAGCCGATGTCGGCGGAATACCAGGCCAAACAGGCCGTTCTCGTCGGCGAGCACATCAAGAAGCAGGACATCGTCATCACCACGGCCCTGATCCCCGGCCGCGCGGCGCCGGTGCTGGTCACCGCAGAACAGGTGGGCACGATGAAGCCGGGCTCAGTCCTGATCGATCTGGCCGTCGAGGCCGGCGGCAATGTCGAGGGCGCCAAGGTCGGCGAGACCGTGGTCACCCCCAACGGCGCCCAGATCGTCGGCATCGCCAACCTGCCCGGCCGCATCGCCTCGGACGCCTCCAGCCTCTACGCCAAGAACCTCGTGGCCTTCGTCGGCCTGTTCCTCAAGGACGGCGCGATCGGCCTCGATCTGGAGGACGAAATCCTCAAGGCGGCCGTGGTCACCAACGGCGGCGCCGTGGTGCATGAGGGGGTCAAGGGGTGAAACCCGCCCAGTCCCGCTTTCTCAGCGTCGTCAGCTGGGTGCTGATCGGCGCCGGCCTGATCGGCACGGCTGTGATGTGCTTGGCCATCCCCTTCATGCCGGGCGGTCCCGTGAAGGGCGCCGTCACACTCCTGCCGGCAACGGTCATGTTCCTCACCTTGAGTGTCGGCATCGGCGGCATGCTTCTCGTACTGCTCAGCATCGACGCCCGGCTGGCGCAGAGGAGCGCCGGGACATGATCGCCCTCGCTCTCGCCGCCATGGCCCAGACCGCGACGCAGGCGCCCTGCCTCAAGGACGGCGACACCGTCGAGGGCGAGTTCCGCTATGTTGAATCGCGGCATCCCAACGGGACGCGTTTGCGACAGCCCTTTGTGGTGACCGATACCGCCTTCTGCTTCGTGCCGGTCCTCTCCCCGGAGACGTCTCCTGTGCGGGGACGATGGATTCAGGTCCACTGGACCGATCCCGGGACGCGGCCCCCGGCTCCCGGAGACGGCGTCACGGTCGTGCTGGGCTCCTGTCAGGAACCGATGACCGCTTGGCATACGGGCGATATCTTCTGCGACGCCCGTCTTGTCTCACGCGTAACCCAGTGAGGAACTGAACCATGGAACACGTCGATCCCACCGTCTTCCGACTGGCCATCTTCGTGCTGGCCATCTTCGTCGGCTATTATGTGGTCTGGTCGGTGACCCCGGCCCTGCACACGCCGCTGATGGCCGTGACCAACGCCATTTCCAGCGTCATC
>DBBK01000264.1:0-1473 GCA_002292165.1 Brevundimonas sp. UBA986 | reverse complement strand
CGGATGCTGGCCATGTACAAGAAGAAGGAACGGCCCGCGAAGCCCGCCGAGGCCAAGGCCGCCTGATGGCCCTTTCGCCCGCACATCTGGCCAATCTGATCTCGTGGATCGCCACGGGACTGGGTCTGGGCCTGTGGGGGTGGAGCTTCTTCCGCGAGGCCAACGCCATCCGCAAGCTGCGCTTTCTGGACTGCGGCGTGGTGCTGGTCTTCTCGTCCATCCTCGTGCGCGTGGTGGCCCAGGAACGGCCGATGAACGCCCTGGACTGGACCTGGGTCTTCCTGTCCCCCCTGTTCATCGCCGCCGCCCTGTGGCGACTGGCGCGAACGGCCTGCCCGGGGGATTACGAGTGACGACCGCCCAAACCACAAGACCAACAAGAGACTTCGGGGGACTGCGATGAACGCATCCATAGCGGCGCTGGCCTATCTGGTCGCAGGCGTTCTTTTCATTCTCAGCCTGCGTGGCCTCTCCAGTCCGGAGACCAGCCGTCAGGGCAATACGATGGGCATGGTCGGGATGGCCATCGCCGTCGCCGTGACCCTGCTGACCCTCGGCTTCACCGGGGCGCTGGATCCGCTGACCCTGGCCCTGCTGGCCGGGGGCGTGGTCGTGGGCGGCGGCGGCGGGGCCCTGATTGCGGGCCGGGTCAAGATGACCGACATGCCCCAGTTGGTCGCGGCCTTCCACAGCCTCGTCGGCATGGCCGCCTGCCTGGTCGCGGTCGGCGCCGTCTATGCGCCCGAAGCCTTCGGCATCAGTGACGGCATGGGCGGGATCAAGGTCCAGTCGATCATCGAACTCAGCCTCGGCGTCGCCATCGGCGCCATCACCTTCACCGGCTCGGTCATCGCCTTCGCCAAGCTGAACGGCAACATGTCGGGCGCCCCGATCATCCTGCCGGCCCGGCACCTGATCAACATCGGCCTGGCCCTGGTGCTCGGCATCATGATCGGCGCGATGGTGATGTCGGGCGGAACCGCCACCTGGGCCTTCTGGGGCATCTTCGCCCTCAGCCTGGTGCTGGGCGCGACCCTGATCATCCCCATCGGCGGCGCCGACATGCCCGTCGTGGTCTCGATGCTGAACTCCTATTCCGGCTGGGCCGCCGCGGCGCTCGGCTTCACGCTGGAGAACATCGCCCTGATCATCACCGGCGCCCTGGTCGGCTCCTCGGGCGCGATCCTGTCCTACATCATGTGCAAGGGCATGAACCGCAGCTTCATCTCGGTCATCCTGGGCGGCTTCGGCGGCGACAGCGGCCCGGCCGGCGAGCAGCGCGTCGAGACCCGTCCGGTCAAGCAGGGCTCGGCCGACGACGCCGCCTTCATCATGAAGAACGCCTCCAAGGTCATCATCGTCCCCGGCTACGGCATGGCCGTGGCCCAGGCCCAGCATGCGCTCCGCGAAATGGCCGACAAGCTGAAGGAAGAGGGCGTCGAGGTGAAATACGCCATCCACCCCGTCGCGGGC
>DBBK01000124.1:10563-13818 GCA_002292165.1 Brevundimonas sp. UBA986 | reverse complement strand
TCGGCGGAGGCGGCGATTTAGTCCTTCAAGATCAGGCTTGCAAGCTCTTTCTTGGAAAACTTTCGTTCCTCATTTCCCGTCCATCCAACAACACCTTTTCGACCGGTCCCGAGGCTCTGCTCGGGAGCGGCGTCTGGGCCGTTCGCTGGGCGGGAGCGGCTATCTAGGGAAACCCCAGGAACGGGTCAAGCGCGATTTTCGGAATCTCGCGAGAAGGCCTGTGCGCGGATCTGTGGAAAGCGGAATCAATCTCGCCAGAGCGCCCGGATTTCGTCGAAGCTTCTTTCGCCGGCTTGCGTCTGAATCCTGGCCGGCGCGTCGGAGAAGCGCGGCGCGGGCGCGGGCTGCATGATCCCTCCACTCTCGACGAAGGTCGCCCGCGCCGCATTGTGCGGGTGGGAGGCCGCCTCGGCGAAATCGAGCACGGGCGAGACGCAGGCGTCGGTTCCGGCGAAGGCCTCGGCCCAGTCGTCTCGCGTGCGGCCGGCGAATCGTTCGGCGAAGACCGCCTCCATCTCAGCCCAGGCTGACGGGTCGTACTGGCGGAACCGGTCCGCCGGGATGTCGAGCCCGGCCAGAAGGGCGGCGAAGAACTGCGGCTCCAGCGCCCCCACCGCGACATACCTCCCGTCGGCGCAGGCGTAGCAGCGATAGAAGGGTTTGGAGCCGTCCAGCAGGTTGGTTCCGCGCACCGGGCTCCAGATCCCGCTGGCCGCCAGTCCATGGAACATGGCCGTCAGGGCGGCGACGCCGTCGGTCATGGCCACATCGACCACCTGACCCCGGCCCGTGGTCTTCGCCCCGAGAATCGCCGCCAGCAATCCGGCGACGGCGAACATCGCCCCGCCGCCATAGTCACCGACAAGGTTCAGCGGCACGGGCGGCGGCGCATCGGCCGCTCCCATGGCCTGCAGGGCCCCGGTCAGGGCGATGTAGTTGATGTCGTGCCCGGCCCTCTGCGCCAAGGGTCCGGTCTGGCCCCAGCCGGTCATGCGGGCATAGACCAGACGCGGGTTGCGGGCGTGGCAGACGTCGGGCCCCAGACCCAACCGCTCCATCACCCCGGGACGCGAGCCCTCGATCAGGGCGTCGGCGCGGTCGATCAGCGCCAGAACCTGCTCGATGTCCGCCGGCGACTTCAGATCGACGGGGACATGGGGCCGTCCGCGATTGAGCACCGCCCCGCCGACCTCGGCCCAGGCGCCGCCCGAGCGCCGCGCCAGCCGCACCACCTCGGCGCCCATGTCGGACAGGATCATCGCGGCCAGTGGCACGGGGCCGATGGCGTCGAACTCGAGGATGCGGATCCCCGCGAGCGGCCCGGCCGTCGTCGGATCGGAATTGTTGGTCATCGAATCCTCGCCCGAACCCTCGTCGGGGCCCTCGTCGGAGCCTTGGCCCGGTTGTGGCGGGCGCGCGCGGGACCGTCAACGAAGCGGCCGCGCCTGCGAAAGGTCCCGCTTGATACGGACGAAAACGGCGCCATATCGGTGGGACCGCCGGTCCTCGCCGCTTACGGGAGGGTCCGGTTCCACAGTCGCTTGCTCGAGGACTGACCGATGACGACGCGTACCATCCTGTTCGACAGCCCCTTTCTTCTGGGCTTCGACCAGACCCGCGCCCTGATCGACCGCGCCGCCAAGGCCGCGGCCGAAAGCTATCCGCCCTATAATGTGGAGCAGCGCGGCGACAGCGAGGTGCGGATCACCCTGGCGGTGGCCGGCTTCACCCCCGACGACCTGGCCATCACCCTCGAAGGCCGCCAACTGACCATCGCCGGCAAGCGCGACGACGCCGGCAAGGTCGACCAGGCCTTCCTGCATCGCGGCATCGCGGCGCGCGGCTTCGTCCGCAGCTTCGTCCTGGCCGACGGGCTGGAGGTCGCGGACGCCTCGCTGGAGCACGGCCTGCTGCACGTCGATCTGGTCCGTCCCGACGACGCGAAGATCGTTCAGAGAATTCCCATCCGCGCGGGCTGAGTCCAGACGCGCGAACCGTCCGCTCCCCCGGGCGTTACAGTTTTGAAGGAGGCGGTCAGATGACGCCGACGATGATTATGACCAAGGAAGCTTTCGCCGGTCTGGGCGCTCCGGACCTCGTCTATGTGCGCGAGATCAGCGCTGCGGACGTTATGGGCGATGCGAAGATCGAGGACGCACGCGGGCTGGAGATCGATCCGGAACAGACCCTCTATGCCGTGCATAGCGCCAATGGCGAACGTCTGGCCGTGATGCTGGACCGCGAGACCGCCTTCGCCGCCGCTGTGGCGCATGAGCTGGCGCCGGTGTCGGTGCATTAAGCGTCGTCGCTAGCGCTCGCGCCGCGGGCGCTCCCTGCCTGAGCGACGCGATATCCCCATGGTGTCTGTGCGGCTGACGCTTCCGGCGGTTGCTGTTCCGCGCCCCGGCGGCTAACCGTCCGGGCATGATTATGGTTGCGATCGAAGGCATTGACGGTTCCGGCAAGGGGACCGCGACGCGGGCTGTCTGCGCGCTTCTGGAAGAGGCGGGCCTGACCGTCGCCACCCAGAGCTTCCCCAACTACGGCAAGACCGCCGCCGCCCATGCGGTGCAAGCGGTGTTGAACGGCGAGGTGAAGGTCGATTCGGCCTATTATCTCGCCAGCCTGTTCTCGCTGGACCGGGCCGAGACCTTCCTGACCTCCGCCATGCCCGAGGTCGATGTGGTGGTGTTCGACCGCTATGTCCTGTCCAACGCCGCCTTCCAGATGGTGCGGCTGCCCGAGGCCGAGCGCGACGCCTTCCTGACCTGGCTGTTCGACTATGAGTACAACCGCCTCGGCGTGCCGAAGCCGGATCTCAACATCCTGATGCGGATCGACCCCGAGATCGCGGCCCAGTGGGTGGCGAAGAAGGCGGCCCGTTCCTACACCTCGGCGACGCGCGACGCCTTCGAGGCCGACGACACCTATCAGCAGCGGGTCTCGGACGCCTATTCCGGCATCGCCACCCGTCAGGTGAACGGTCCGTGGGCCATCGTCGAGGTCGCCGACGCCGACGGCATGAAGACGCCCGAGGCCATCGCCGCCGAATGTCTGGCCCTGATCCAGGCGGCGATCGCGGCCAGGTCCGCGAATGGCTGAGACCGTCGACGTCCTGATCGTCGGGGCGGGGGCGGCCGGGATGATGTGCGCCATCGAGGCCGGGCGGCGCGGCCGCCGGGTCCTGGTCGTCGATCACGCCCGGGCGCCGGGTGAGAAGATCCGCATCTCGGGCGGCGGGCGCTGCAACTTCAC
>DBBK01000124.1:10301-10543 GCA_002292165.1 Brevundimonas sp. UBA986 | reverse complement strand
CCGCCTCGGCCCTGAAGCGCTATGGCCCGCGCGACTTCATCAAGCGCGTCGATCAGGCCGGCATCGCCTGGCATGAAAAGACCCTCGGACAGCTGTTCTGCGACGACAGCGCCAAACTGATCATCCGCATGCTGGTCGACGACCTGCGCGCGGCCGGGGCGACGCTGAAGCTCAACACGGCGGTCGACGCGGTCGAACGGCGAGGCGAGGGCTTCGAGGCGCGGCTGTCGGACGGCGGGGTG
>DBBK01000124.1:797-10258 GCA_002292165.1 Brevundimonas sp. UBA986 | reverse complement strand
GTCGATCCCGAAGATGGGCGCGACCGGCTGGGCCTATGATGTTGCCCGCCAGTTCGGCCTGCGCGTCACCGACACCCGGCCCGCCCTCGTGCCCCTGACCTTCGAGACGGGCCTGCTGGAACGGCTTCAGCCCCTGGCCGGGGTGGCCGTCGACGCCGTGGTCTCCGCCGATCCGGCGCCTCCCCGCGGGCCGGCGCCCGACTTCGCGGAAGCCATGCTCTTCACCCACCGCGGCCTCAGCGGCCCGGCCATCCTGCAGATCAGCTCCTGGTGGCGCGAAGGCGAGGCGATCCGGGTCGACATGGCGCCGGGCGTCAAGGTGTTCGAAGCCCTGAAGGCGGCCAAGGAGGCCAACGGCAAACAGGCGCTGGCGACGGCGCTCGGCCATATCATCCCGCGTCGGTTGGCCGATTCCATCCTCGAGCGCGAAGGCCTTTCGACGCCCGGCCGCGAAGGCAAGCTGGCCGAGATGGGCAATGCGAAGCTTCAGGCCCTGGCCGCCGCCGTGAACGGCTGGACCGTCAAACCGGTCGGATCGGAAGGCTATCGCACCGCCGAGGTCACCCTGGGCGGGGTCGACACGGCCGCCCTGGACCAGAAGACCATGGCCGCGACCACCGTCCCTGGCCTGTATTTCATCGGCGAGGCGGTGGACGTCACCGGCTGGCTGGGCGGCTATAATTTCCAGTGGGCCTGGTCCTCCGGCTGGGCCGCCGGTCAGGACTGCTGACCCCTCTTACGCGACGAGCCCTGCGACCTCCCGCCGCGCGACCTCTCGCCGGATTGGCGCGCAGACACGGGCTTCCTAGGTTTCCGAGGCGGGACGGGCCCCTCTGGCGCCGTCTTCCGGTCAATCCGCCACGGCTGTCCCCCCAGTGCGTCGCGAGAGGCCGGAGGTCGGCGCGATGTCGGACCGCATCGGGTGCGCCCGGCGAACGGCTTGTCCCCTCTTAACGGCCAGTCGTCGGGCGCCTCGAACCCCGCTTCCCGAATGAGGACCGACCATGCCGCTTCTGATGTGCCCCAATGATTCTTCCGCCATGCAGACCATGGAGCGCTCCGGCGTCCAGTTCGACATGTGCCCCAGCTGCCGGGGCGTCTGGCTGGACCGGGGCGAGCTGGAGAAGCTGATGGAGGCCGCGACCGCCGACGGCCGCGCCTCGGCGCCCGCCCCGCAGCAGACCTATGCCCCGCCGCCGCAACAGCCGTCCCAGCCCTGGGGTGGCGGAGGATCGGCGTATCGTGACGATCATCGTCGTGACGACCGCTATCGCCACGACGATCGGGACCACTACAAGAAGAAGAAGCGCGACAGCATCTTCGACATCTTCGACTGAGCCGAAAGTCTAGGCCGCGAGGCCCGCCGACTTCATCAGCCCCTTGAGCTCGCCCAGGGCCTCGGGCGCGGCGCCCAGGGCCGTGCGGGTTTCCGGGGCGCGGAACAGGCGGATGGCCTCGGCCTTGGCCCGGTCCGCCGCCGGCCCCAGCGGCGCGGTCTCACCGGCGGCCAGCCGCAGCAGGGCGGCCAGCTTCTGCGGTGCGGGCGCCGCGGCCTTGCCGAGCTGGATCGACAGCTTGGCCTCGCCCTCGATCACCCCGCCGACCTCGCCGATGGCGGTGCAGATCTGGGTCTCGTCATGTTCCGCCAGGGCGCTGGCCCGCACCGAACGCTGCAGCCCCGCCAGGATGTGCAGCTTCTGCGTCGGCCGCACCGGCGAGTTGCGCATCTCGGTCTCGAAGCGCAGCGAGGTCACACAGGCCGCCAGCCAGCGGGCGGCCGAGCGCTTGTTGGCCGGGCCGGTGACGTTCTCGCACAGCTTGGTCAGGGTCTCGGCCTCGCACAGCACCGTCTCGCAAAGGCTGACGTAGTTGGCGACGAAGTCGGCGGTGACCAGGCTCCTGGAGCGTTCGACGAAGGCGTTCTGAACCTCCTCCATCGTCAGCAGCCGACCGGCGGTCGCGGTCAGCGACATGGCGAGCGTCCGCAGGATGTCGATCTCGCCCACCGGATCGGACGGACGCAGGCGGCGCGGCCCCATCAGTTCGCGCAGGACATTGCGCGCCAGCGACGCGGCCAGGATCGGAAACTCCCCGGCGGCCAGATGCTCGCCCAGCCGGGCGGCGGGTCCGTCGACGACGGGCATCAGCAGGGTCAGGCGCGGGTCGGCCCGCACCAGGCGGTCGATCTCGCGCGGAGCCACCATGCGGACGATGGCGGCCATGCTGCCGCCGAGATCCAGCGAGGGGCCCAGAATCTCGGCCTGGTTCGGACGGGGGGCGAAGAGTTCGCACAGGATCTGTTCGAGGCAGACCAGGATCAGGGCGCGCGGCGGTCCCGCCGGCGGCGCCCGGTCGGCGAGGTCCATCAGGGCGCCCAGCCGCGCCCGCGCCCCCTTGACCCCGACCAGGGCGCCGCAGATCACCCCGCCGATGATGAAGGCCCGGTCCGGGGCTCCGGAAATCCGATGCGCGATGTCGGCCAGGGAATGGTCGGCCAGATTGGCGAAGACCTTGCGCCGCCCGGCGGTGATGACCCGCTCCATCGCCTGGCCAGTGAGCTTCTGGTAGTGGCGGATCAGGTCGTGGGTGGCCATGCCGTTGGCCTGGGCCTCGGGAATGGCGATCTTCTGCAGCGCGTGCTGCAGCTCGACGCCCGAGGCCTCCAGCTTCTCGACCAGATCCGGCCGGTGCAGCAGCTCATAGGCCGTGGCCCCGTTGCGGAACAGCCAGTCCTCCAGAACCCGGCCGATCAGGTCGCGCGCATGCGGCGCATAGAGGTCGCCCGGCTGTTGGCACGCCGGGCCGACATCGATCTCGGCGACCTGTTTCTTCGGCGCCTCGGGCGCGCCCCGGGTCATCAGGACGACGCTGTTGAACTCCATCGTGTCGGGGTCGAGGGTCTCCTTGGTGACCCGCACCGCCACGGCCTGGCGATCGCGCATCAGGTCCTCGGCCGTGTCGATCGCCGTCTTTCGGTCCTCGGTCGCCATGGACAGGGTCCAGGACGAGGGCGCCGTCTTGCGGATATAGATCTCGTAGTGGACAGGTCCGGCCATGGGGGCACCCTCGCACAGAGGCTTTAAGGCGAGGTTGAGCCCCTAAAGGCTTGGTTCCGATGGGCTGTGGCCGTAATGTCACCGCGATTACAGTCGAACGGTTACGCTTGAAGCGCGTTGATCGTCCGAACCGATTGACCGCCCACGATTTGAGGAGGCCCCGCTTGGCCAATATCACCCTGGTCGACGACGATGAGAACATCGTCGCCTCCGTGTCCCTGGCGCTCGAAAGCCATGGCCACAAGATCACGGCCTATCACGACGGCGCCACAGGTCTGGAAGCGCTGGAAAACACCCCCCCCGACCTCGCCATCCTCGATGTGAAGATGCCGCGCATGGACGGGATGGAGGTGCTGCGTCGCCTGCGCCAGACCTCGCAGATCCCGGTCATCATGCTGACCTCGAAAGACGAGGAAATCGACGAGATCCTCGGCTTCAACCTCGGCGCCGACGACTACATTCACAAACCTTTCAGCCAGCGTCTGCTGATCGAGCGGGTCAAGGCCCTGCTGCGCCGCACGGGCGCCGACGGCGGCGAGCCCGAGCCCTCGGCCGAGGCCTCCGGCAAGGCTATCCGCCGCGGCAAGCTGGTCATGGACCCGGCCCGTCACGAATCGACCTGGGACGGCAAGCCGGTCAAGCTGACCGTCACCGAGTTCCTGCTGCTTCAGGCCCTGGCCCAGCGCCCCGGCTTCGTGAAGAGCCGCGACAACCTGATGGACGCCGCCTACGACGATCAGGTCTATGTCGACGACCGCACCATCGACAGCCACGTCAAGCGGATGCGCAAGAAGTTCCGCGTGGTCGACAATGAGTTCGACGCCATCGAGACCCTGTATGGCGTCGGATACCGTTATCGCGAGAGCTGATTCCCCTGCGGAGTCGGACGAGGCCGCGCCCCGCCGCCTGAAACGCTTCGGCGGGTCACGGCTGGGAGGGCTGATTCTCGCCCTGAATCTGCTCAGCCTGCTCATCCTGTTCGGCGGGGCCCTGGCTCTGAACGAGCTGCGCCGCGGTCTGGTCGAGGCGCGGCAGGAATCCCTCACCTCCCAGGCCGAGCTTCTGGCCAATGTGCTGGGCGAACTGGGCATCACCCAGGGCGAACCCCTGCCGGTGCTCGACAAGTTCCAGGCCTATCGCTGGATGGTCGACACATTCATCCCCGAAGGCCAGCGCGCCCGGCTGTTCGACGGCGACGGCGTCCTGATCGCCGACAGCTACGAAGTCTCCGACACCATCCCGGGCCAGGCCCTGCCTGCGGCCCAGCCCGCGGGCACGCCCGTCCCCGATACGGCGAAGAAGGAGGAGGCCGAGAGCGCCACCCTGCGCCGCGCCACCCAGGAACTGGTCGCCGAGACCGAACACGCCCTGGCCGGCGAACCCCAGGCGACGGTGCGTCTGTCGGAAGACGGCAAGCGGGTGATCTCGGTCTCCATCCCCGTGCGCCATGTGCAGAAGATTCTCGGCGTCCTGACGCTGGAGGCCGGAGACGTGGACGAAATCCTGGGCGCCCAGCGCCGTGCCCTGACGCCCTTCGCCCTGGTGGCCCTGGCGGTGAACCTGCTGGCCTCGCTTCTGCTGCACCTGTTCGTGGCCCGGCCGGTGATGCGGCTGTCGGCCGCCGCCGACGAGGTCAAGCAGGGCCGGGCCCGCGCCATCTCCCTGCCCGACCTCGAGGGCCGCAAGGACGAGATCGGCGACCTCGCCCGCTCGCTGGAAAGCATGACCGAGACCCTGTCGGACCGGATGGACGCCATCGAGGCCTTCGCCGCCGACGTCTCGCATGAGATCAAGAACCCCCTGACCTCGATCCGCTCGGCGCTGGAAACGCTCGATCTGGTCAAGGACCAGAGCCAGCGCGACCGGCTGACCGCCCTCTTGCAGGCCGACGTCAAACGGCTGGACCGGCTGATCACCGACATCTCCAACGCCTCGCGTCTGGACGCCGAGCTGTCGCGCGACCGGCCCCGGCCGATCGACCTCAACGTCCTGATCGGCGACATCGCCGGCATCTATGAGACCACGGCCAAGCCGGGCGAGGCGCGCGTCGTCCTGGCGCCCGGGACCGGCGACACCCGGGTGCTGGGCCGCGACGGGCCTCTGGGCCAGGTGTTCCGCAACCTGATCGACAACGCCCGCTCCTTCAGCCCCGAAGGCGGCGAGGTCCGCATCGGCCTGATCAGGAACGAGCTCGACCCGACCCGGGCGCTCAGTGTCACCGTCGACGACGACGGCCCCGGCATCCCACCCGACAATCTCGAGACGGTGTTCGAGCGCTTCTACACCTCCCGCCCCAAGGGTACGGCCTTCGGGGCCAATTCGGGCCTCGGCCTGTCGATCGTGCGCCAGATCGTCGAGGCCCACGGCGGCCGGGTCTCGGCCGAAAACCGGGTGAACGCCGACGGCTCGGTCGCCGGGGCCCGATTCCGCGTCGACCTGCCGACGACCCATCTGGCCGTCATCCGGCGCGGCTGAGCCCGTGACCAGCCCGATCCACGCCACCTGCGTCGCCCGCTACCGGCCGGAAGGCTGGCGCGCCGTCCTGCTCACCGGCCCCTCGGGCGCGGGCAAGAGCGACCTGGCCCTGCGGCTGATCGGGCAGGGTTGGCGGCTGGTCGCCGACGACTACTGCGACGTCTGGGCCTCGGGCGGCGCCCTCTGGGCCCGGGCGCCCGATCGCATCGCTGGCCGGATCGAGGTCCGGGGCGTCGGCATCCTTCCCCAGCCGCAGGCGCCCCTCGCCCGGGTCGCCCTGATCGTCCGCTGCGGGCAGGAGACGGTCGAGCGCCTGCCCCTGCCGGAGACGGAGACCCTGTACGGGATCAGCCTTCCCGTGCTCGCCCTCGACACCCGCCCCGCCTCTGCGTCGAACCTCGTGGAGGTTGCATTGACGGCGACCCTGGCAGGGCTTGATGTCGCACCGCTTTAAACCGGCGCCGGTTTCCTCTATCTAGGCCCGCTTGCGGTCCGGTCGGGGCTCCCTTCCCGGCGGACAGACGCGAGACTTGCGGCCGGGGGGCGTAGTTTGGTGAAGCCTTCATGATCGGGCTGGTGATCGTCACTCACGGAGGTCTGGCCTCCGAATTCCTGGCGGCCATGGAGCATGTGGTCGGCCCCCAACGGGGTGTCGCGGCCATCTGCATCGGCCCCGAGGACGACATGGAGCGCCGTCGGCGCGACATCATGGACGCCGCCGCCGCCGTCGACGACGGCTCGGGCGTCATCCTGCTCACCGACATGTTCGGCGGCACCCCGTCCAACCTGGCCATCTCGGTGATGGAACAGACCCACGCCGAGGTCATCGCCGGGCTGAACCTGCCGATGCTGATCAAGCTGGCCAGCGTGCGCGGGCGCGAGACGCTGGAAGCCTGCGTCGCCCACGCCCAGGACGCCGGGCGCAAATACATCTCGGTCGCCTCCTGGGTTCTGGCCGGCGAGAAATAGGGATCCCCGCATGCCCACATCCTCGGCCACCGCGAACATCTGCAACACCCGGGGCCTGCACGCCCGGGCCTCGGCCAAGTTCGTCAAACTGGCCTCCAGCTTCGAATCCGAAATCCAGGTCACGCGCGACGGCACGACCGTAGACGCCCGCTCGATCATGGGTCTGCTGATGCTGGGCGCCGGCAACGGCTGCACCATCGACATCTCGGCCGAGGGATCCGACGCCGCCGAGGCTATCGAGGCCCTGAACGAACTGGTCGCCACCCGCTTCGGCGAGGACGAATAGGGGTAACCTCCTGGCGCGACCCGGCGTAGTCTTCGAAGACGCACGGGCAGGGAGGCCTCGATGACGGATCAGACTGTCGACGACGTTCCGGCCGAGGCGCCGGTCCCCGCTCCGACCTCCCATGAAGACCGCCCCCTTCCCGGCGGCCGCACCGACACCTTCCGGCATCCGGTCTGGGTCCGCGTCGGGCACTGGGTCAACGCCACGGCGGTGATCATCCTGCTGATGAGCGGGGCCAACATCCTTCTGGCCCATCCCCATCTCTACTGGGGGCTGAAGTCGACCTTCGCCGAGCCCAGGCTCGACATCCCGACCTTCCCCGACTGGCTGCTGATCCCGCAGGGGCGGAACCTGGCCGAGGCCCGGCGCTGGCATTTCTTCTTCGCCTGGCTGTTCGTCATCAACGGCCTGGTCTGGCTGGCCTTCAGCTTCATCACCCGGCGGTTCCAGCGGCGGCTCTGGCCGACGGGTCAGGACCTGAAAGGCTTCTGGCCCTCAGTGAAGGAACACGCCCGCCTCCACTTCCCCAAGGACGACGAGGCCCGGGCCTATAACGTCATCCAGAAGCTGACCTATGCGGCGATGGTGCTGGTGGTCCTGCCGATGATGCTGATCACGGGGCTGTCGATGTCGCCGGGGTTCAACGCCATCGGCGGGGTCCTGCTGGAGCTCATGGGCGGGCGGCAGTCGGCGCGGACGCTTCATTTCCTCTCGGCGAGCCTGATCCTCCTCTTCCTTCTGGTCCATGTTGGGCTGGTGATCTGGACGGGCCTGTTCAACAACATGCGGGCCATGATCACCGGCTGGTTCGTCATTGAGCCCTCCAAAGAGGAGGACCCGTCGTGAGCGGTCTCAGCCGCCGAAGCTGGCTGGCCCGGGCCCTGGCGACCGCCGGGGTCATGGCCCTGTCGGCCTGCGAGCGCGGGTCGCAGCTGGGGACCCGGCTGCTGGTCTCGGCCGAAAGCCTGACCAAGGCGGCCCAACGACTGATCCTGCCCCGCGACGCCCTGGCCCCGGAGTACGAGGCCAGCCAGATCTCCCGCGACTTCAAGCCCAACGGGTCGATCGATCCGGCGGCGGCCGACTATCTGGCGCTCCGGGCCAATGACTTCGCCGACTACCGGCTGGAGATCGGCGGTCTGGTCGAAAGGCCCCTGAGCCTTTCGCTGGCCGAACTCAGGATCCGCCCTTCCCGCACCCAGATCACCAAACACGACTGCGTCGAGGGCTGGACGGCGATCGGCCAGTGGTCGGGGGCGAAGCTGTCGGCCCTGCTGGACGAGGCGGGCCTGAAGCCCGAGGCGAAGTACATCGTCTTCCACTGCTTCGACGCCCTGACCCAGACCGAGGACGGGCCCCGGTATTATGAGAGCATCGACCTGATCGACGCCCGCCACCCCCAGACCATCCTGGCCTACGACATGAACGGCGAGGTCCTGGGCGTTCCGCACGGCGCGCCCCTGAGGCTGAGGGTCGAGCGGCAGCTGGGCTATAAGCACGCGAAATACATCAGGCGGATCGAGGCGGTCGAAAGCTTCGACCATATCGAGGGCGGCAAGGGCGGCTACTGGCCCGACCGCGGCTATGAATGGTACGCCGGGATCTGACCCCGATCAGAGGGCGACCTCCCGGCCTTCGCGGCTGCTGACCATGCCGGCCTCCAGCACCTCCATCACCATCAGGGCTTCCGACGGCGAGACCGGGTTGGGGCCGTCGCCGCGCACGGCTTTCGCGACGGCCGCGTAGTAGGCGGGATAGTCGCCGGCGGGGCCGGGGATGACCGAACGTTCGCCGGTCTCGCCCTCGACGAGGGTCGGGGGCGAGGGATCGACGCCCCAGCCGGGGGCGCCGGGGGCCATGCCGGCTTTCAGCTGGTCCTCCTGCGGGTCGAGGCCCGAGGTCAGGAAGCTGGCCCTGGTCCCGTGGACGGCGAAGCGGACGTCGGGGGCGGCGATCAGCATGGCGGCGTTGAGCACGACCCGCAGGCCGCCGTCATAGCGCAGCGTCGCATGGGCCCGGTCCGGCGACAGGCCGCCGTCGCGCTGGATGGCGAGGTCGCAGGTGATGCCCAGCGGGCGGCCGAACAGATTGAGGGCCTGATCGATCAGGTGGGGGCCGAGATCCTGCCAGACCCCGGCGCCGGGGGCTTCTCGCCAGCGGTCGCGGACCACCGGGCGATAGCGGTCGAAATGGCTCTGACAGGTCACGATCCGGCCGAGGCGGCCCGAGGCGATCTCGGCCTTGAGGGCGAGAAAGTCGGCGTCCCAGCGGCGGTTCTGGAAGACGGAGAGGAACAGGCCCTTCCGGTCGGCCAGATCCACGACGTGGCGGGCGTCGGCGAGGCTGAGGGCGAAGGGCTTGTCGACCACCACCGCCTTGCCGGTGTTCAGGGCGGCCTCCGCCTGTTCGGCGTGCAGGGCGTCGGGCGTGGCGATGACGACGAGGTCGATGTCGGGATCGGCGAGGGCGGCGGCAAGGTCTGGGACGACGCGGGCCTCGGGCCAGTCGGCATGGACGGCCTCGGGCCGGGTCGAGACGACGGTGTGGAGGCGGAGGTCGGGGCAGGCCGAGATCAGCGGGCCGTGGAAGGTCTTGCCGGCGAAGCCGTAGCCGATGAGGGCGACATTCAAAGGGGTCATCTGCTGTCCTTTCCCCTCTCCCGGAGGGAGAGGGAG
>DBBK01000124.1:517-696 GCA_002292165.1 Brevundimonas sp. UBA986 | reverse complement strand
AAGCCCTCTCCCTATGGGAGAGGGAAAGCGAACTACCCCGGGACGTGGCTCATGTCGCGGCGGGCCATCATCTTGTCGAACTCGCCCCAGACGCCCTCGGCGCCGTGCCAGGACCCTTGCGTGGCGGCCTTGGAATATTCGGTGGCGCGGGCTTCGAAGAAGTTGGCGTGCTCGACGCC
>DBBK01000124.1:193-497 GCA_002292165.1 Brevundimonas sp. UBA986 | reverse complement strand
CAGCAGGGACTGCAGCCAGGGCAGGGGGTTTTCCTTGATGCCGTAGAGCTCGGGCAGCTTCAGCTGGCGCAGGCGCCAGTCGGCGATGAAGCGGATGTATTGCTTGATGTCGTCGGGCGTCATGCCGTTCACGTCGCCGGCCTCGAAGGCCAGGTCGATGAACTTGTCTTCGAGACCGACCACGGTCTCGCAGCACTGGACGATGTCGTCGGCGACGGCCGGGGTGACGCAGCCCGTTTCCTTGTTGAAGGCGTGGTAGAGCTTGATGATGCCGTCGCAGTGCAGGCTTTCATCGCGCACCGAC
>DBBK01000124.1:0-188 GCA_002292165.1 Brevundimonas sp. UBA986 | reverse complement strand
CTGGCCCATGCCCTTCATCTTGTTCTGGCGCGGGAAGTTCATCAGCATGGCGAAGCTGGCGAACAGCTGCAGGCCCTCGGTGAAGCCGCCGAACATGGCCAGGGTGCGGGCGATGTCCGCGTCGGTGTCCACCCCGAAACGGCCCATGTAGTCGTGCTTGTCCCGCATGGCCTCATATTCCATGAAGG
>DBBK01000070.1 GCA_002292165.1 Brevundimonas sp. UBA986 | reverse complement strand
CTCGCCATCGCCCTGCAGGTGGGGCCGCCCGACGCCGCCATGGTCCCGCCGCCGCCGACCGCGGCCGACGTCCAGCGCGATCAGGCGACCCTGGCCGAGGTCAATGCGGTCATCGACACCATGCATGAGGCGGCGTCGCGCGCCGACGGCCCGACCTACTTCGCCCAGTTCGCCCCGTGGGCCCGCTTCATCGGCACGGACGCCGGCGAACACTGGACCCTCGAGCAGTTCCGCGCCTATGCCGAGCCCTACTTCGCCCAGGGCAAGGGCTGGACCTATCACCCGCACGACCGGACGGTGATGTCGGTCGGCGACGTCTTCTTCTTCGACGAGAAGCTGACCAACGCCGGCTATGGCGAGCTGCGCGGCTCGGGCGTCCTGCTGCGCGACACCGACGGCCGGTTCAGGATCCAGCAGTACGTGCTCAGCTTCACCGTGCCCAACGACGCCTCAAAGGATGTGGTCGCGGCCATCAAGGCGCACGCGGCTCCCTGATGGAGTTCCAGGAAGAGGCCTTCGTCCTGTCGGCGCGGGCGCATGGCGACACGGGGGCGGTGGTCGATCTGCTGACCGAGACCCACGGCCGGCACGCGGCCTATGTGGCGGGCGGGGCGTCGCGCAAGATGAAGCCCTTCCTCCAGCCCGGGTCGCGGGTCATCGCCGACTACCGCGCCCGCACCTCGGACCATCTGGGCTCGGCCCGGCTGGAGGCGGTGGGCGAGGGGGTTTCGGCCCTGTTCGATGACCCTCTGGCCCTGACCGGCCTCGCCGCCGCCACCGCCGTCACGCAAGGCGCCCTGCCGGAGCGCGAGGCCCATCCCGGCGCTTTCCTCGCCTTCGAGGCCCTGATGGGCGCCTTCCAGATCCCCGAGGTCTGGCCCGCCATCTTCGTCCGCTTCGAGGCGGGACTCCTGGAGGACCTCGGCTTCGGCCTCGACCTGTCGAAATGCGCCGCCACAGGCAGCGTCGACGACCTGATCTACGTCAGCCCCCGCACCGGCCGCGCCGTCTCCCGCGAGGCCGGCGCCCCCTATGCCGACAAGATGCTGAAGCTGCCGCCCTTCATGCTCGGCGCCCAGGCGGGCCTCGGCGAGGGCGACGTCGGCGCTGGCCTCGACCTGACCGGCCACTTCCTCGAGCAGTTCGTCTTCCACCCCCAGAACAAGCCCCTGCCGCCCGCCCGTGACTGGATGGTGGGCAAGTTGAGGGAACAGGGGCGGCTTTGACGGCGGCGGGCTAGACTTCCCGATCCGCCTGAGTGATTCGATCCCGCATGACCATCCACACGCCTCCGCCCCCAGAGGGCGGCCGTATCATCGACGAGCCCATGGAGACGGCGCTGAGCCGCCGTTACCTGGCCTATGCCCTGTCGACGATCACCAACCGCGCCCTGCCGGACGTACGCGACGGCTTCAAGCCGGTGCACCGCCGCATCATGTACACGATGCACCAGATGCGTCTGAACCCGCAGGCCGCGGCGCGGAAGTGCGCCAAGGTCGTGGGCGACGTGATGGGCACCTATCACCCGCACGGCGACGCCTCGATCTATGACGCCCTGGTGCGTCTGGCCCAGGACTTCTCGCAGCGCTATCCGCTGGTCGACGGGCAGGGGAACTTCGGCAACATCGACGGCGATAACGCCGCCGCCATGCGCTACACCGAGTGCAAGCTGACCCCGGCCGCCGTCATCCTGATGGAGGGCATCGATCAGGACGCGGTCGACTTCCGCCCCACCTATGACGACCAGGGCGAGGAGCCCATGGTCCTGCCGGCGGGCTTCCCCAACCTGCTGGCCAACGGCTCGTCGGGCATCGCCGTGGGCATGGCGACCTCGATCCCGCCGCACAACGTCGGAGAGCTGATCGACGCCTGCCAACTGCTGCTGGACCGGCCCGACGCCACCACCGCCGAACTGGCCGAGATCGTGCCGGGCCCGGACTTTCCGACCGGCGGCGTCGCCGTCGAGGGCCATGCCTCCATCCTCGACGCCTATGAGACCGGCCGCGGCGGCGTGCGTCTGCGCGCCCGCTGGGAGACCGAGGATCTGGGCCGCGGCGTCTGGCGCATCATCGTCACCGAGATGCCGTACCAGGTCCAGAAGTCCAAGCTGATCGAGGGTCTGGCCGAGCTGATCGAGCAGAAGAAGGCCCCGCTGCTGGGCGACGTCCGCGACGAGTCCGCCGAGGACATCCGTCTGGTCATCGAGCCCAAGAACCGGACCATCGAGCCCGAGGTCCTGATGGAGAGCCTGTTCAAGCTCTCCGATCTGGAGGTCCGCTTCCCGATCAATATGAACGTCCTGGACGCCACGGGCACGCCTCGCGTCATGGGCCTCAAGGCCTGTCTGCAGGCCTTCCTCGACCACCGCCGCGACGTCCTGATCCGCCGTGCCCAATGGCGGATCGAGCGGGTCGAGAAGCGGCTGCACCTGTTGGAAGGCCTGCGGATCGTCTTCCTCAACCTCGACGAGGTCATCCGCATCGTGCGCGAGGAGGAACAGCCCAAGGCCGTCCTGATCGCCCGCTTCGGCCTGACCGAGCTGCAGGCCGACTACATCCTCGACACCCGGCTGCGTCAGCTGGCGCGGATCGAGGAGATGGCCATCGAGAACGAGCACAAGGAGCTGGCCGAGGAACTGGCCATGCTCCAGGCGCTGTCGACCTCGCCGGCCAAGCAGTGGAAGAAGATCGGCCAGGACCTGGCGGCCGTCCGCAAGGTGATGATCTCGCCGCGCCGGACGACCATCGCCGAGGCCGTCGACACGTCGGCCTTCGTGGCCCCCGAGGCCTATATCCCGCGTGAAGCCATCACCGTCATCCTGTCGGAACGCGGCTGGATCCGCGCCGCCAAGGGCAAGGTGGAGGACCCGTCGGAACTCAAGTTCAAGGAGGGCGACGCGCTCGCCTACCTCGTGCCCGCCTTCACGACGGACAAGATCCTGGTCGCCGCCTCGGACGGCCGGGTCTTCACCATCGGGGCCGACAAGCTGGCCGGCGGGCGTGGCCATGGCGAGCCCCTGCGTCTGATGATCGAGCTGGAGGAGAAGGCCGACATCGTCGCCGTCCTGGCTCACCAGCCGGGCTCCAAGCTGATGGTGGCATCGAAGGCCGGCTATGGCTTCATCGCCCCCGAGGACGACATGCTGGCCCAGAAGCGGGGCGGCAAGCAGGTGCTCAACGGCGAGCTTCTGGCCCTGCTGCGCTTCGGCGCCGCCGACCACGTCGCGACCATCGGCGAGAACCTCAAGACCCTGATCTTCAAGGCGGAAGAGCTGCCCGAGATGGGCCGTGGCAAGGGGGTGAAGCTCCAGTCCTACAAACAGGGCGGGTTGCAGGACATCACCGTCTTCAACGGCGAGATCGGACCCGAATGGGCCGACGGCGGTGGCCGCCGCCGCAACTGGCCCGACTGGAAGGACTGGCTCGGCAAGCGCGCCGGGGCAGGCCGGATGGGGCCGCGGGGACTGCGGAAGTTCCGGTAAGCGCGTGGTGCGGGGTGTGGCCGAGGCCCTGACCACCACTCCGTCATCCTCGGGCTTGTCC
>DBBK01000256.1 GCA_002292165.1 Brevundimonas sp. UBA986 | reverse complement strand
TCCAGCTCGGCCTTGGAGCCGGGCAGATAGGGCAGGGCCCGCAGCTTGGCGACGTCGGCCAGCCGGCCCTCGCCGAGAATGCCGTCGGCGGGCGGGGCCCCGCGCGATCCGTCCTGTGGCGCGCCCTGAAGGATCGGCGCCCCGAAGGCCGCCAGCGAAAAGCCGGACGCCGCCGCCGGAACCGCCGCCGTCTGCACCGGCGCCGCCGCCGTCGCCGGACACCCCGGGCTGCGCTCGGCCGAATCGGCGACGAGGTAGCAGCGCAGGGCCTTGAGGCTGGACACCGACGGCAGGGTCGCCAGGGCATAGCGGTCGATCAGCCAGCTGGTGGTCGACAGGGCCTCGGGCGCCGTGTCCGATCCTGTCGGGGCCTCGGTCGCCAGCACGGCCAGCGGCAGGGTGGTCAGGGCGCCGGTGACCACGGTGATCAGGGTGGTCTTGCCCTCGAACACCCCCTCCACCGGCCTGATCAGGTCCGAATAGAGCCTGTAGGCCTCCGTCCGGTCGAAGGCCGCGACCGGGCGCCCGGCGAAGATGGAAGGATCGAGCGTCGGATCGCCGCGCGAGGCGCCGGTGGTCAGGGCGCCGCGCAGAGCATTGACCGCCTTCGTCATCTCCGCATCGCCAAGATCGGCCGCCCGGGCCCAGGCGATCCGGTCGCGCGACACGCCCCAGACATAGGTCGCCTCCGGATTGACCAGCACCAGCAGCAGGGCCTCATTGTCCTTGAGCAGCCCCTGCGCCTCGGAAACGCTGAGCGCCCGGGGGCTCGTCAGTTCGGAATAGGCGGGAAAGCGGGTTTCGATATCGGCGTCGACGGTCTTCAGCCGGGCCAGCACGGCCTCATAGTCGGTGCGGGTGGCGGCGCGGCGCGCCTGGGCCTCGGGCGCATCGGCGGCATAGAGCTGCTCCAGCGTCCGCTCCAGCCCGTCGCGGCGGGTGATCAGGGTCTCGCGCTCCTCGGCGAGCCGGCCGAGCGCGTCGTCCCCTTGGGCGAACCGGGCCGAGACCTTGGCCAGGGCGTCGGCGGCGTCGGAGGCAATGGCCCACTGCGCCGCCTCGAAGGCCTCGGCGCGCAGGGCTTCGGGCGTGTCGGCGGGAACAGGCGTCTGGGCGAAGGCGGGCGCGGCGAGGCCCAGCATCACCGCCGCCAGAAAACCCCCTGCCCTCCCTCTCATCGTCGCCCCGTCAGTTGCTCAGGATCTGGACCTTGGTCCAGACCGCGCCGCGGTTGACGATGTCGACGCGCATCTTGCCCGACCGGGCCCGGGCCACGGTGCAGACCGGATAGTGGTCGCCGAAGCCGTCCTGACAGAGAAGCGCGCCCTCGGCGTCGCGCACGGACATGTCGATATTGGTGTCGCCGTCGCCGATGGCGGCGACACGCAGCACCTCCCCGCCCCGCGCCTCGAGGTCGAAGCCATAGGTCTCGCGCGCCCGGATCTGGCGGACCAGATAGATCGGGCCCCGGCCGAAGGGCGAGGACTGCACCCCGCGCGTACCGCCGCGCAGCCGCTCGATGGCGTCCAGCACCCCTTGCCGTCCCGCCGCGAGCGCCGCCGCCTCGTCCAGCAGGGCGTCCGGCGTCAGGGAAGGCGTCAGTCCGGCCTCGCTGTCGGCGCCCGGCCGCACCGGCACCTCGGCCAGCAGTCGGGCGGCCATGATCAGGGCGCCGGCGTCCGAATTGCGCCGCCCCCAGGCCGCGACCTCGGCGGCGGTGACCATCTGGCGCACCCCGTCGGCTTCCGGCGTGATGCGGGCGGCGGCTTCAGGCCCGTCGGCGGTTTGGGACACGGCGGAGAAGGCGGCCGAAACACCGCCCAGCAGCACCCCGAAAACCAGTCCAGTTCGCCTCAAGTCCCGATGCGCGCGCATTCCGTCCCCCATCGCCGTCGGCCTCGCCTGAGCCGATCGGACAACAGGCTGGACGGTAAACGGTTTTCGGGAAACTGCCAGAACCTGACTAGGCGAACGCCAGTCGATTCAAGCGCCGTCTCTAGAGGGTGGCGGCGGTCAGGATGCGGCGGTCGCCCTTGGCCTGGACCATGACGGCGACGGATTCGCCCGGATCGCGCTGGGCCGGAAGAGCATAGAGAACCGGTCGGCCGTTCCAGTCGCCCAGTTTGCGNNACGTGGCGCACCACCCGGCCGCGGTTGTCGCCGCCGCTGACGGTCACGGTCTGGGCGCCGGGCTTGTAGATCACGGCCCAGACCTCGGCCCCGCCGACGGGCGCCCGGCCCGAACCGACGCCGACGCGGTCGCCGCTCTCGCGGAACTCGACCTGGGGCGGGAAGATGCGGCGCGTCGCCTCCTCGTCCACCGCCGCCTGAACGGCGGGCGCCTCGGCGCCCGAGACCTGACGGCGGCCGTCGATGATGACCTGGGGCGTATAGACGCCGCGCAGCCGCATCGCCGTCTGATAGGCGCGCTGACGCTGGGCGAACTCGGGCCGGGCGAAGGTGTCGGGCCAACCCATGTAGTCCCAGTAGCCCACGGCATAGGTCAGGGCGATGACCCCCGGTTCGTCGGCGATGGTCTCGACCACCTGGTTGGCGTCGGGACAGCCGGGGCAGCCCTGGGCGGTGAACAGTTCGACCACCACGGGCTCCGACGGCGGACGGCGGTTGGTCGGGGCATGGTTGCGCGAGGGCGCGGGCTGGGCCCACGACCCCATGGCCGACCCGAGGGCCGCCCCCATGGTCGCGGTCCCGGCGATCGCCATCGCCGCCCCGATCATCCATCCCCTGAGTGTCATGCCGCGAACCGTAGCGGGCGGCGGCCGGGATCGCCCCTCATATCTGCGTGAGGCGCGGGTGATGA
>DBBK01000160.1 GCA_002292165.1 Brevundimonas sp. UBA986 | reverse complement strand
GATGGATGCGTCCAACCTGCTCAAACCGGCCCTGGCCTCGGGCAGCCTGCGCTGTATGGGCTCGACGACCTACAAGGAATACCGCCAGCATTTCGAGAAGGACCGGGCCCTGGTCCGGCGCTTCCAGAAGATCGATGTCAATGAGCCGACGGTCGAGGACTCGATCAAGATCCTGCGCGGCCTGAAGGCTTCGTATGAGAGCCACCACAAGCTGCGCTACACCGAGGCGGCCATCCGCTCGGCGGTCGAGCTGTCGGCCCGCTACATGACCGACCGCAAACTGCCGGACAAGGCGATCGACGTCATCGACGAGGCCGGCGCCTCGCAGATGCTGCTGGCCGAGTCGAAGCGGAAGAAGGTCATCGGCCAGAAGGAGGTCGAAGCCGTCATCGCCAAGATGGCCCGCATCCCGCCGAAGTCGGTCTCCAAGTCCGACGTCGAGGGCCTGCGCGAACTGCAGACCGACCTGAACCGCGCCGTCTTCGGTCAGGACGCGGCGATCGAACAGGTCTCCTCGGCCATGAAGCTGGCCCGGGCGGGGCTGCGCGATCCGCAGAAGCCGATCGGCTCCTTCCTGTTCGCCGGCCCGACCGGCGTGGGCAAGACCGAGGTGGCCAAGCAGCTGGCCTCGACGCTCGGCATCGAGATGCTGCGCTTCGACATGTCCGAGTACATGGAGCGGCACACCGTCTCGCGTCTGATCGGCGCGCCTCCGGGCTATGTCGGCCATGACCAGGGCGGCCTGCTGACCGACGCCGTCGACCAGCACCCGCACGCCGTGGTCCTGCTGGACGAGATCGAGAAGGCCCACCCCGACGTCTACAACATCCTGCTGCAGGTGAT
The DNA here is from genome assembly GCA_002292165.1 of Brevundimonas sp. UBA986. Taxonomy (GTDB): domain Bacteria; phylum Pseudomonadota; class Alphaproteobacteria; order Caulobacterales; family Caulobacteraceae; genus Brevundimonas. The sequence goes on along the minus strand of DBBK01000160.1, from coordinate 4,065 downwards.
GGACAACGGGATGCTGACCGACGCGATCGGCAAGAAGGTCGACTTCCGCAACGTGGTCCTGATCATGACCACCAATGCGGGGGCCGCCGACAACGCCCGGGCCTCCATCGGCTTCGGCCGCGGCAAGGTCGAGGGCGAGGACGATAAGGCCATCCAGCGCCTGTTCGCGCCGGAGTTCCGCAACCGTCTGGACGCCATCGTCAGCTTCAAGCCGCTGCAGCCCGAGACCATCCGTCAGGTGGTGACCAAGTTCGTCCTGCAGCTGGAAGCCCAGCTGGCGGATCGCAACATCACCATCGAACTGTCGGACGACGCGGCCGACTGGCTGGCCAAGAACGGCTTCGACGAACTGTACGGCGCGCGCCCCCTGGGCCGGGTCATTCAGGAGAACATCAAGAAGCCGCTGGCCGACGACATCCTGTTCGGACGCCTCACGCGCGGCGGCCACGTCAAGGTCACCCTCAAGGACGGCAAGATCGCCTTCGACATCGCCTCGGCGAGCGGCGAAGCGGTCAAGGAAGCCGCCGACGAGGAACAGGCGGTTTAAGGACCGTCACAGGCTAAAAGCTGAAGGCCCCGGTGGAAACGCCGGGGCCTTTTTCCTTGTTTGTCTCCGGCGTTTCGGTGGTGAAACACGCGCGGCTCGTGGGGTCTTTATGGCTCGGCCCCGGATTGAAGAGAGTGCGCCGTGCCCCACGAAACGAAGATCAACATCGCCCTGTCGCGCAGAAGCGCCCTGACCGCCGGTCTCTTCGGAGGCCTCGCCGCCGTCGCCGGACCGGCTGGCGCGCGCACCACGACAGCCGCCGGGGAGGTCTGTCTGATCACGCCCCAGGCGACCCAGGGACCCTACTGGTTCGATCCGAAGCTGGAGCGGGCCGACATCACCGAGGGCCGCAAGGGCCTGCCGCTGAGGATCGCCATCAGGGTGCTGGAGGGCGCGACCTGCGCGCCGATCAGGGACGCCCGCGTCGACGTCTGGCACTGCGACGCCCAAGGCGTCTACTCAGGCTACGAAGGGCAGGGGCCGACCGGTTCGACCAAGGGCGAGACCTTCCTGCGCGGGCATCAGCCGACGGGCGCCGACGGCGTCGCGACATTCCTGACCGTCTATCCGGGCTGGTATCAGGGGCGCACGCCCCATGTGCATGTGAAGGTCTTCCTCGATGAGGAAGGGACCACCAACGTCCTGACCTGCCAGCTCTTCTTCCCCGACGCGCTCAGCGAATGGCTGTTCTCGAACGCCCCCGACTATGTGCGCGGGGGCCAGACGCGCGACACCCTGAACCGCACCGACGGCATCGCCCGGGGGCAGGGGTATTCGACCTTCGGCGCCATCAGCGAACAGGCCGACCACTATGCGATGACCGTGACCCTCGGCGTCGATCGCGCGGCGCGGTCGGAGGAGGGCGGTTTCGGCCCCGGTGAACCGGGCGGTCCGCCGCCCGGAATGATGGGCCCGCCTCCCGGAGGCTTCGGCCCCGGCGGCGAAGGTGGCCCTCCGCATCAGCAGGTCCTGACCGGCGGCGAAAGGATCGCGGCCATCCTGCCGAAGGCGGCCTCCTGAAACGCAAAAGGCCCGGACGTCGCCGTCCGGGCCTTTCTCACAATCTCAAGCGGTGATCAGCGTCGACGGCGGCCCGCGCCGGCCAGCAGCAGGCCGAGGCCGGCGACGATGGCCGTTGTCAGGAAGGGCTTCCGGCGCGCGAAGTCGAGGCCGACGCGGGCCGGCTCCTGCAGGTCGGCCGGGGCCTTGCCGACGAAGCCGTCCAGGCCGTCGATGACCTTGCCGTAGCCGTCGAGATATTTGCCCTTCACCTGATCCAGCTTGCCGTCGAGCTGGAGCTTGGAATCGCCGGTCAGCTTGCCCAGACCTTCCTGCAGCTTGCCGCCGAGGTTCGAGAGGCCGCCGTTGATGCGCTGATCGGTCATGGGAAGGTCCTTTGGGAGAGAGGGGTCGCACCCATAGTGCACGTGAACGGCCGAGGTTCCAGCGGGGGTGAAGACGCCGCGAATGAACGGTGGCAGAGTGGTCGCGTAGCCACAACAGGGTGCGTCATGCTGCGTTTCATCGTCCAGTTCCTCGTCACCGCCGCCGGTCTCTGGCTGGCCTCACGGATCGTGCCGGGGGTGAGCTTCTCCGATACCGGGACCCTGCTGCTGGCGGCCATCCTGCTGGGCGTGGTCAACGCCATCGTGCGGCCGATCCTGACGATCCTGACCTTCCCGATCACCGTCATCACCCTGGGCCTGTTCCTGCTGGTGGTGAACGCAGCGATGATCGGTCTGGTGGCCGTGCTGTTGAACGGCTTCGTCGTGAATGGTCTGGGCGCGGGTATCGGCGCGGCGATCATCACCGGCGTCGTCAGCTGGCTGGCCGGCGCCTTCATCGGCAATGAAGGCAAGGCCTGAGCCGTGGCCGCCGTCCTGACTGAACGCCAGCAGAAGTGGTTCGCCACCGTCCAGGCGAACTTCGAGAAGAACACCGGCAAGCCCATGGCCGCGTGGCTCGAGATCATGAAGACCTGCCCGGAGACCAAGCCGCGCGCCCAGATGGCCTGGCTGAAGGCCGAGCACGGCGTGCTCCAGAACAACGCCGCCTTCATCCTCGACAGCATGAAGCCGGAAGGCGGCATGGGCTGGGACGATGACGACCTGCGCGCCACCCTGTGGAAGGAGCCGGGCTCGCTGGCGGTGTTGGAGGCGGTCGAGGCCGTCGCCGGAAGGCTGGACGGCGTCATCTCGGGCCAGAGGAAGGCCTTCACCTCATTCTCCCGCGCGGTGCAGTTCGCGGCGGCGCGTCCGTTGAAGGGCGGCGGCCTGCTGCTCGGCCTCAAGCTCGACCCCGCCGTCTCGCCGCGCCTGTCGCCTTCGGTGAGGACGGAAAGCTGGTCGGAGCGACTTTCGGCCGTGGTCGAGCTGACCGCGCCCGATCAGATCGATGCCGCGCTGGCGGACCTGTTCGGACAGGCTGCTGACAACGGGTAAACCCGGCGACCATGCGGCGCCTTGCCGGACGCGCCCGAGCCGTTAGGGTCACGCTTCCCGTTTGTCCGGAGTCGTTCCATGTCCCGCCTTCTGCTCGCCGCCGGCGTCGCCGCGCTCGCTCTCGCCGCCCCCTTCGCGGCGTCCGCCCAGGACGAGGCCACCATCCGTCAGGCCGAGCTGCTGCGCGACAAGGCGATGTCGTCGAACGTCGCCATGGACTATCTGACTCAGCTGACGACCCGCTTCGGGCCGCGCCCGGCGGGCTCGCATTCGGAACAGGCCGCCGCCGCCTGGGCCGCCGACTATCTGAAAGGCCTCGGCTTCCAGAACGTCCATATCCAGCAGTTCCCGCTGGTCGGCTGGGAGCGGGGTCAGGACAGCGGCTCCATCCTCGGCGACAATCCGCAATCGCTGGCCGTCGCCGCGCTCGGCCATTCGCCGGCCACGCCCGAGGGCGGGGTCGAGGCCGAGGTGGTGCGCTTCACCAGCTTCGAGGCTCTTCAGGCCGTGCCCGACGGTTCGCTGGCCGGCAAGATCGCCCTCGTCGACGTGGGCCAGATGCACGCCATGCAGGACGGCTCGGGCTACGGTCCCCAGACCCGCATCCGCGGCGCCGGTCCCGATGTGGCGGGGAAGAAGGGGGCCGCGGCCTTCCTGATCCGCTCGGTCGGGTCCGACGACAACCGCCTGCCGCACACCGGCACGACCCGCTACGTCGACGGCAAGGTGGCCATCCCGGCCTTCGCCGTGTCCAACCCCGACGCCGACCAGATCGCGCGCCTGATCGCGCTCGGCCAGACGGTGCGAGTGCGTCTGTCCTCGACCGCCCATCTGTATGAGACCCACTCCCAGAACGTCATCGCCGACCTGCCGGGCCGGACGCGTCCGAACGAGGTCATCGTTCTGGGCTCGCACATGGACAGCTGGGATCTGGGCACCGGCGCCATCGACGACGGCGCGGGCGGGGCCATTACCCTCGCGGCGGCCAAGGCCATCGCCGAGAGCGGTCAGAGGCCGGAACGCACCATCCGCGTGATCCTGTACGGCTCGGAAGAAGTGGCCCAGCCAACCAACACC
>DBBK01000134.1:15462-16135 GCA_002292165.1 Brevundimonas sp. UBA986 | reverse complement strand
CGAGGCCAGGTTCTGGCCGTGCAGGCGCAGGGCCTCGCCGGCGAAATACTTCAGGATTCGGCCCGCGCGAACGGTCTCGCCGATGCCTTCGGGCAGGGTCTTGCCCTCCTCGCGCGAGAGCAGCCGGCCCAGCTGTTCACGGCGCTCCATGACCAGCGTCCCCGCCCGGTCCAGCACGTCGGAGCGGACTTCCGGAGAGGCCTCGGACCAGCTTTCGAAGGCGGCCTTGGCGGCGGCGACCGCCTGATCGACCTCGGCGACACCGCCGTCGGGCGTGCGGGCCACGACCTCGCGCGTGTCGGACGGGTTCAGACCCTGTCCCGGACGGTCGGCGGAGACCTTCTCGCCATTGATCCAGTGGGAGAGTTCAAGGGTGTCGGTCATGGGAATGCCTTCAAAAGAAAACGGGCGGCGGGGGAGCGCCGCCCGATGGTGGGATGAAAGTCGGCCGGGCGATCAGCCCTGCATGTCTTCCAGTTCGCGGCCGCGCGTCTCCTTCACCCAGGCCTGGACCAGGAAGTAGGAGATCAGGGCGCAGGCGGCGTAGAAGCCGTAGGTGATCGGCAGGCCGAGACCCGCGGCCATGGCCGGGAAGCTGACCGAGATTCCGAAGTTCGCCAGCCACTGGGCCAGACCCGCGACCGCCAGCGCCGAACCGCGCATCTGGTTGGGG
>DBBK01000134.1:6707-15387 GCA_002292165.1 Brevundimonas sp. UBA986 | reverse complement strand
AGCAGCAGCGGCTTGCGGCCGATCTTGTCGATGACGGCGATGGCGGCGAGGCAGGCGAGGATCGACAGGCTGCCCGACAGGATGTTGATCAGGAGGGCGTCGTTTTCGGAGAAGCCGACCGACTGCCACAGGGTGGCGCCGTAGTAGAAGACGATGTTGATGCCGACGAGCTGCTGGAACACAGCCAGGATCAGGCCGGCCCAGAGGATCGGGCGCACCTTGTGGGTCGACGGATCGAGCAGGTCCTTGAAGCTGGGCTTGTGGTCGGCGGCCAGCGAGGCGCGGATCTCGGCGACCTTGCGGGCCCCGGCTTCGGCGCCGAACAGCTTGGACAGCACGGTTTCGGCCTGGGCGTCCTTGCCCTTGGCGACGAGGAAGCGGGGGCTTTCCGGGATGGCCAGCAGGGCCAGCAGATAGATGGTCGCCGGAACCACCTGCAGCCAGAACATCCAGCGCCAGGCGGGGAAGCCGCCCCAGAACTCGGCGGTCGAGCTGCCGGCCGTATGGGCCAGGGCGTAGTTGCCGAGGAAGGCGCCGGTCAGGCCGGTGATGATCATGATCTGCTGCACGCTGGACAGACGTCCGCGCATCGAGGCGGGGGTCACCTCGGAGATATAGGCCGGGGTCAGGACGCTGGCCGCGCCGACGCCCAGACCGCCGATGAAGCGGGCGATGACGAAGTGCAGCGAGGAGTCCGCCGCGCCGGCCCAGAAGGCGCTGATCACGAACAGGGCGGCGGCGATCAGCATGACCGTCTTGCGCCCGATCAGGTCGGCCAGACGACCGGCGATGAAGGCGCCGACCGCACAGCCCAGAAGGATGGCGCCGACGTTGATGCCGACGCTGAGCTCCGACAGGTTGAAGGCGCTCTTCAGCCCTTCCTGGGTGCCGTTGATGACGCCGGAATCATAGCCGAACATGAAGCCGCCGATGGTGGCGACGGCCACGATCAGGGCGATGAAAGCCATATTGACCTTGTCGGTCCCGGCGATGTCGGGGCCATTGCCCCCGGTGGGTCCTGCCATTTGCCTCTTCTCCTCCGCATGGGGCTCTGGCGGCCCCTGTTGTGATGACCGACCTTCGCCTCAGCGCCAGCCGGCGTCGACCCAGTATTCGTGGCCTGTAATGAAACGTGCGTCGTCCGAGGCGAGGAACATCGCGAGCGCCGCGACATCCTTCGGCTCGATCCGGCCCTTCAGGCATTGGGCGGCGACGATCTCGGCCTCGCCCTCGGGCGTGTACCACTTCATCTGACGCGGGGTTTTGACGTTGCCGGGCACGATGCAGGCGACGCGGATTCCGTCGACGCCCAGCTCGCGCGCCAGACCCCGGGTCATGCCCTCGATCCCGGCCTTGGCGGTTTCATAGAGCGACAGGTCGGGCAGGCCGAGATGCCAGGAGATGGAGCCGAGGTTCAGGATCACACCCTGACCCGCCGCCTTCATGCCGGGCGCCACGGCCTGGGCCGCGAAATAGAGGTGGCGTAGATTGACCGCGATCCGGTCGTCCCAATAGGCGGGGGTGACCTCAGCCAGCGAGTGGCGGTCGTCGTTGGCGGCGTTGTTGACCAGGACCTCGATCGGTCCGACCTCGGCGGCGATCGCCTCAAGCGTCGCCTTCAGGGCGGCGAGGTCGGTCAGGTCGCAGCGGCGATAGACGGGGGCGGGCGAAAGGCCCGACAGGCTGTCGGCCAGGGCGGTGGAATCCGCATCGGCGACGTCGAGGAAGACGACCCGGGCGCCCTGACGCGCGAAGCCCTCTGTGAGGGCCGCGCCGATGCCGGAGCCGCCGCCGGTGACCACCACGGCCTTGCCGGCGAGGGAGGGGTAGACGTTGCTCATCAGGCGGCTCCGAGCAGGCCGCGGCCGGCGAGGTTCTTGATCAGGGCCATGACGCCCATGGTCCAGGGGGCGGCCAGATCGCAGGTGGTGACCTCATTCTCCAGAACGCCGAGGCGCGGGGAGGAGACCTTCACCCGGTCGCCCACCTTGTGGGTGAAGCCGCCGCCGGGCGTGTCGCGGTCCTGGATCGGGGCGAACATGGTGCCGAGATAGAGGGCGAAGCCGTCGGGATACTGGTGGTTCCGGCCCGAGGCCTGTTTCGCCAAATCTTCCGGAGCGCGGCTGATCAGGCGCATGGAGCTCGAGCCCGACAGGACGAAGCCTTCGGGGCCTTTCACTTCCAGCGAGACGGTGGCGTCGCGGACGTCGTCCATCGAGAAGCCGGCGTCGAACAGGCGGATGAAGGGGCCGACCGAGGCGGAGGCGTTGTTGTCCTTGGCCTTGCCGAGCAGCAGGGCCGAACGGCCCTCGATGTCGCGCAGATTGACGTCGTTGCCGAGCGCCGCGCCGACAGGCTTGCCGGCCGGATCGACGACGATGACGACCTCGGGCTCGGGGTTGTTCCAGGCCGAGTCCGCCCGGATCCCGACATGAGCGCCCCATCCGACCGAGGACAAACATGGGGCCTTGGTGAAGATCTCGGCGTCGGGGCCGATGGCGACCTCCAGATACTGGGACCACAGCCCGTCGGCGATCAGGGCGGCCTTCAGCTCGGCGGCCTGTTCCGAACCGGGCTTCACCTTGGCCATGTCGCCGCCGATGCGCTCGGACAGGCGTTCGCGGATGCCGGCGGCGACCGAAGCCTCGCCCCGCGCCCGCTCCTCGATGACCCGCTCCAGGGCCGAGACGGCGAAGGTCACGCCGGAGGCCTTCACGCATTGCAGGTCGAGCGGGGAGAGCAGTTTCAGGTCGCCGGCCTCCCAGACGGAGGCGACGGTCAGGTCCTCTACGGAGCCCAGATCCGGGCCGGTCGCCTCGGCGATGTCATGCAGGGACAGGGCCTCGGCGGTGGTCGGGGCGAAGCCGGAGATGTCGAGGAGGCGGCCCGCGCGCAGCAGGACCGGGGTCGGGCCCTCGGCGGTCTCGATACGGCCCAGAAGGGTCGCGTCGCGCCAGTCCTCCGGCAGGATGTCCGTCAGCCTCATCGATTTCCTCCGCCCCGGTCTGTGCTCGCCGGGATCGTTGTTGTGTTAGCGCTAACATCATCCGGCGCGATGCGGATTGTCAAGACGACTTCGGGCGGGAGGTCAGGCAGGTGGGCCGGAGGTGCCGCGTTCGATCAGGGCGTGGGGGAAGACGACGTCGTCATCGCCGGAGCCGCCGACCAGCAGGGCCACGGCCTCGGCGGCCATGCGGGCGACGGGTTGGCGAACGGTGGTCAGGGGCGGCCAGACCGCCGTGGCCATGGGGATGTCGTCGAAACCGACGACGGTCAGATCGCGCGGCACGTCCAGCCCCCTTTGATGCGCCACGGCGACGGCGCCCAAGGCCATGTCGTCGTTCGAGGCGAAGACGGCCGTCGGCGGGGCGGGCCGGTCCAGCAGCCGTCCGGCGGCGTCGAGCCCGGAGCGATAGGTGAAGTCGCCCGCCTCAATGACGGCCTCGGCGCCCGGGCAGGCGTCGATCTCCGACTGGAAGCCGATCAGCCGCTCGGCGCTGGCGCTCTGGTTGGCGGCGCCGGTGATGAGGCCGATGCGGCGATGGCCGAGATCGAGCAGGCGACGCGTCATGGCGGCGGCGGCGGCCCGGTCGTCGATGCGGACCCCCAGGGCGTCCGGCCGGAAGCTGCCGGCGGCGACCACCACCACCTTCAGCCCCAGTCGGTCGGCCTCGGAGAGGGCCGCGACCGACTCCCCGTGCGGCGGCGGCAGGACCAGGCCCTTGGCGCCGCCCGCGGCCAGACGGCGCACGGCCGCGACCTCGCTCTCGGCGTCGTCGTCGCACTGTTCGACCAGCAGCTGGCCGCCGTGGGTCCGGACCCCCTCCAGCGCCCCCAGCAGGAACTCGCTCAGGTAGCCGGCGCTGGGGTTGGACCAGATCAGGCCGATACGGTCGAGGCCGCCGAGCGCCAGACTGCGCGCCGCGACGTTGGGCGCGTAGCCCAGTGCCTCGACAGCCTTGAGCACGGCCTCGCGCGTCTCGGGCTTCACCGCGCCGCGGTTGTTCATGACGCGCGACACGGTCATGGCCGAGACCCCGGCCCGGGCCGCGACGTCGCTGATCCTGATTCCGCTCATCCGCCGACCATGGGGCGCGGCGGACGAAAGGTCTATCCGAAGCTACGCCGGAACGTGCTCCAGGGTGTGGCGGACCTCATGCTTGTACTGGGCGGCGCCCGATTCCGGGACCAGTTCGCCCGCGCGGTCGCTGATGACGCTCCACTGCGCCTGCACCTGCTCGGCCGCATCGGCGGCGTCGCCGACATAGATGCCCTGCGTCATGGTGATGTGCGCCTGTTCGAAGGCGCCGGCGCCGGCCAAAAGCACCGTGCGGGTCGGGGCCCCTTCGGCGGCCAGGGCGACAACGCCGGGGCTGACCAGACCGGACGACAGGCCTTTCAGGTCGTCGGCGGAATAGAGGCCTTCGGTCATCTGGGTCGCGGCGCTGGGCGCCAGGCAGTTGACGTGGATCCCGGCCTTCTGGCCCTCGAGCGCGAGCGTCTGCATCAGGCCGACGAGGGCCATCTTGGCTGCGCCGTAGTTCGACTGGCCGAAGTTTCCGTAGAGGCCCGAAGACGAAGTGGTGAAGATCACCCGGCCATAGCCCTGCGCCTGCATGAAGGGCCAGGCGGCCTTGGTGACATTGACCGAGCCTATCAGGTGGACCGACAGCACCAGTTCGAAATCGTCGAGATCCATCTTGGCGAAGGTGCGGTCGCGCAGGATGCCGGCGTTGTTGACCAGGATGTCGATCGAACCCCAGCGGTGGACGGCGCCCTGCACCATGTCGGAGACCGCCTGACGGTCGGTGACGCTGCAGACGCAACCGACGGCTTCGCCGCCCGTGGCGGTGATCTCGGCGACCGTGGCCTCGACGCCGGCGGCCGACATGTCGTTGATCACCACCCGGGCGCCGTAGCGGGCGAGGGCCATGGCGTGGGTGCGGCCCAGGCCGCCGCCGGCGCCGGTGACGATGGCCACGCGGCCGGTGAGATCGATGGTCATGGTGTTCATCCCCTGAGACTGGCGGTCGGACTGCGCCGACCTTCATGGGGTGCAATGCAGCAAATACTAGCCACATGGTCAATCTTCACCGGACGGCTAGTGAATGTTGACGGGCGGCGAAATCGGTGAGAGGCTTCGCTTCGATGACGCCGTCAGAGCGTCCGAGGAAACATCGAGGAGGGACAGCCATGGGCCGCAAGCTCTGGATAACGACATCTGCCGCCGCTCTGCTGTGGTGCGCCGCCGCCGGCGCTCACGCGCAACAAGCCGACACCGACAACAGCCGCCGCGCCGAACAGGACCAGTCGACCAGCGTCGCCGACGTGGTGGTCACCGCCGAACGCCGCACCAGCAACCTTCAGACGACCGCCGTCGCCGCCACGGTCCTGAGCGGTCAGGATCTGGAGAACAAGGCGGTCACCTCGCTGGACCAGCTGCAGTTCGCGGCGCCGTCGACGACGATCCAGAATTTCGGCCAGGGCAATTTCTTCAACGTGCGCGGCATCGGCAAGTCCGAGGCGACCACGGCGGTCGGCGTGGGCGTGATCACCTATCGCGACGGCGTCGCCGCCTTCCCCGCCTATTTCCAGACCGAGCCCTACTACGACATCGGCAGCCTGGAGCTGCTGCGCGGGCCGCAGGGCACCTTCGCCGGCGCCAACGCCACGGGCGGCGCGGTCTTCATCACCGCCCGCAACCCCGACTTCACCGGCATCAACGGCTATGCCTTCGCCCAGGCCGGCAACTACAACGACATCAAGCTTCAGGGCGCGATCAACCTGCCGCTGACCGATACGGTCGCGATGCGGCTGGCCTTCAACCGCGAGACCCGCGACAGCTTCTACACCGTCACCGGCGCCTATCGCGGCCATCCGGGCGTGGTGGATTCCAACAGTGTCCGCGCCAGCCTGCTGTGGCAGCCGAACGACGCCCTGAAGGTGCTGTGGAAGACCGACTACAACAACATCGACCTGGGCGGTTACATGGCCGACCCGGCCCTGGCGACCAACGACCCCTTCACCATCACTTCGAACGGCCCGAACGAGGCGCACGACGAGTTCGTCCGGACCTCGCTGAACGTCAGCTACGTCTTCGACAACGGCATGACCCTGAAGTCGATCACCGGTTATCAGAACGGCACGTCGCGCTTCGCCACCGACCTCGACGGCACCTCGGCCGGCAACAACACCTTCTATGACCAGCTGGACGAACAGGTCTGGTCGCAGGAGTTCAACCTGCTGTCGCCCGACCAGCAGCGCCTGACCTGGCTGCTGGGCCTCTACTACCAGAACGACATGGCCCAGTTCCCGCCGACGACGCCGGGCAAGGGCGAATACCGCATCGGCTTCCCGGAGAATGTGGTCGACATCTATCTGTACGGCGATACGCCCAAGGAGACGACGGCGGCCTTCGGTCAGATCAGCTACGACATCTCCGACAGGCTGCAGCTGCAGGTCGGCGCCCGCTACGCCCATTCGGTCTCGACCAACGACAACGTCTACCAGACCTATCCGCAGTTCGGGATCGTGCTGTTCCAGAACGACAAGGTCGAGGACGACAAGCTGACCGGCAAGGTCACCCTGAACTGGAAGCTGGACGACGCCAACTTCGTCTACGGTTTCGTGGCGACGGGCCACAAGATGGGCGGGCTGAACGGTCCGAACCTCTATCAGCCGGCCGCCCACTTCGACGCCGAGAACTTGGTCGACTATGAGCTGGGCTGGAAGTCGACGATGATGGACGGTCATCTGCGCACCCAGCTGGGCGCCTATTACACCGTCTACGAAGACTACCAGGTCAGCATCGGCGACCCGATCTATCCGCAGATCAGCCGCATCCAGAACGTCATCGGCGACACGACCATGATGGGTCTGGAAGCCTCGGCGCAAGGACGCTTCGGGCCGCTGTCGTTCGACATCGCCGGATCCTGGTCGAGCTCGGAAATGGGCGACTTCTTCGCCGCAGATCCGCGTCTGGGCCGCACCGGGGTTTGCAACCCGTCGACCGGTCCGACCAGCGCCAACTGCGTGAACATCTCGGGCAACACCAAGAACTATGCCCCGGAGTTCACCTTCAATGCGGGCATCCAGTACGCCTTCAGCCTGGGGTCGAACATGACCCTGACGCCGCGGGTCGACTATTCCCACATCGGCGAGAGCTGGACCTCGATCTTCAACAACGCCGCCCTCGGCGACAAACTGGGCGCGCGCGACATCGTCAACGCCTCGATCAAGCTGAGCACGGGCGAGTGGACCTGGGCGGCCTATGCCGTCAACGCCACCGATGAGACCTATATCGCCGCGATCAACTCGGGCCTGCGCTACGCCGGACCGCCGCGGCAGTACGGGATCAACCTGCTCAAGACCTTCTAGCCGGCCTGCGAGCGTGGGCGGCGACCCCGTCCACGCTCGTATTTTTCAGTTTCCATTCGCCTGACCGCCTGCCTCCCCGAAAGCCGCCTTTGATGACCCTCGCCCCCGGTTTCATGCAGGACTACGCCCTGACGGTGGACCGCTTCCTCGACCACGGCGCCAAATGGCACGGCGGGGCGCGGATCGTGACGGCGGGTCTGGAGGGCGACGACGACGTCGCGGGCTATGCCGGTATCCGCGACCGCGCCAACCGCCTGTCGGGCGCCTTCCTCGATCTGGGCCTGAAGCCCGGCGAGCGCGTCGCCACCTTGGCCTGGAACACCCGCCACCACCTCGAGGTCTGGTACGGCGCCATGGGCGTGGGCCTCGTCTGCCACACCCTCAATCCCCGCCTGACCGTCGCCCATCTGGCGGCCATGATCCTCCAGGCCGGGGACCGCATCCTGATCGTCGGCGCGGGCCTGGCCGCCATGGGCCGGACCCTGATGGACGAATGTCCGTGTCTGGAGCGGCTGGTCCTGCTCGACGGCGACGCCGCGCCCGGGTCCGTGATGCTGGAGGAGCTTCTGACCGCCTCGGGCCGTCCCGCCGTCTGGGGCGATTTCGACGAGCGGACCGCGGCGGGTCTCTGCTTCACCTCGGGCACGACCGGGGCGCCCAAGGGCGTCGTCTATACCCACCGCTCCAACTATCTGCACACCGTCCGCTCGCTTCAGGCCGACGCCATGGCCCTGACCGATGTGGATACGGTGCTGGTCGCCGTGCCCATGTTCCACGCCAACGCCTGGGGCCTGCCGTTCGCGGCGCCGGCGGTGGGGGCGAGCCTCGTCCTGCCCGGCCGGGTCACCGACGGGCCGTCTCTGGCGCGGCTGATCAATACGCATGGCGTCACCGTCGCCGTCGGGGTGCCGACGGTGTGGATCGGCCTGCTGGATCACCTCGACGCCAAGGGCGAGGACGTACCCTCGCTGACGCGAGTGATGATCGGCGGCTCCAGCTGCCCCGACACCCTTCTGAAGCGGATGGAGAGCCGCCTCGGCGTCACGGTCCAGACCAGCTGGGGCATGACCGAGCTGTCGCCGCAGGGGACTATTTCGCCCATGACCACGCCGGACGGCGTCTCGCGCGGCTCGGGCCGTCCGCCGATGGGGATGGATCTGCTGCTGACCGACGCCTCGGGCGCCGCCCTGCCGGAGCAGAGGAATGTCGTCGGCCATCTGAAGGTGCGCGGCCACTCGGTCGTCGGCCGCTATTTCGGGGCCGAACAGCCCGCCGTCGGCGCCGACGGCTGGTTCGACACCGG
>DBBK01000134.1:0-6660 GCA_002292165.1 Brevundimonas sp. UBA986 | reverse complement strand
CGGGCCGGTCCAAGGACCTGATCAAGTCGGGCGGGGAGTGGATCAATCCCGTAGAGATCGAGGAGATCGTCGGGGCCCTGCCGTCCGTCGGCCTCGTCGCCGTCATCGGGCGGGCCGATCCGAAATGGGGCGAGCGGCCCCTGATGGTCATCGAGCCGCGTCAGGGTCAGGAGATCGAGGACGCCGAGCTGAAGGCCAGTCTCAAGGGCCGCGTCGCCGACTGGTGGATCCCCGACCGGATCGTGCGGGTGCCGGCCATGCCTCTGGCGGCGACCGGCAAGATCAACAAGATCCAGCTCCGCGCCACCTACGGAGCGGCCTGAGATGGCGGCTGTTTTCACCACGGAGACGGCGGACCGGTTTTCCGGAGCGTCGAACCGTGCTGAGGTTCAGCCCATGTCCGAGACGACCCCCAAAACGGCCCCGAAACCGCCCGCCCGTCCTGCCACGAAACCCGCCACGCGCACGCCGCGCCGCAAGGCGGAACAGCGCGCCGAGAGCCTGGAACAGATCCTTGACGCCGCCGAGGAGCTGTTCTCCCGCCATGGCCTGCACGGGGTGACGGTGCGCGACATCGCCGACAAGGTCGGCGTTCACAAGTCTTTGATCCACTACTACTTCACCGACAAACAGGACGTCTTCGACAAGGTCATGGCCCGTCGCGCGCCGGTGACCTCCGGCCGCCGGATGGAGGCCCTCGACGCCTATGAGATCGCCTGCGGCGGCAAGCCGACGGTCGAGGGCGCGCTGCGGGCCTTCCTCGACACCGATCTGGACACCTATTCGACGGGCGGGGAGGGGTGGCGCAACTTCGGCGCCCTCAGCGCCCAGATCAACAATACGCCGGTCTGGGGCGCCGAGGTCATGGACCGGCTCTATGACCCGGTGGTGCTGCGCCTGATCGGCCTGCTGAAGGCCGCCATGCCCGAGAGTTCCGACGAGGACATCTTCTGGGGCTATCACTTCGTCACCGGAGCCCTGACGCTGAGTCTCGCCCGCACCGGACGGATCGATCATCTGTCCGGTGGTCTGTGCCGCTCCGACGACTTCGAGGCCATCAAGGAGCGGATGGCCGCCTTCATGGCGTTCGGCTTCGTCGGCATCTGCAAGAGCCGCGCGGCCGAACGACTGGGCGCCGCCCCACCGGGTTAGGCCCCGGCTTCCCCTTCCAGAACAGAGACGGGTCTGAAGGCCCGCAGTCCGAGGAAACGACATGAGCGAGATCGAGGCGACTGCGACGCCGGGAGCCACCCGAACGTCATCCGTAGGGGCGAGGGCCTGGATCGCCCTGGCGACCCTGTGGTTCATCTACGTCCTGAACTTCCTGGACCGGCAGCTGCTGTCGATCCTGGCCAAGCCGATCCAGGACACGCTGCATGTCACCGACAGCCAGCTGGGCCTGCTGGGCGGGCTCTACTTCGCCTTCTTCTATTGTTTCATCGCCATCCCCGTCGGCTGGCTGGCCGACCGGACCAACCGGGTGGCGGTGGTCTCCGTCGCCTGCGGCATCTGGAGCGCGGCGACCATGGCCTGCGGCCTGTCGCGCAACTTCGGCGAACTGGCCACGGCGCGGATGACTGTGGGCTTCGGCGAGGCCGGGGGCGTGCCGCCCTCCTATGCCATCATCACCGACTACTTCCCGGCGGGCCGACGCGGCATGGCGCTGGGCCTGTTCAATCTCGGTCCCCCCGTCGGCGCGGCCCTGGGCATCGCCTTCGGGGCCACCATCGCCGCCCTGTTCAGCTGGCGAGACGCCTTCGTCGCCATCGGGATCGTCGGTCTGGTGGTCGCCGTCGCCACCCCCTTCCTCGTGAAGGAGCCCAAGCGCGGCGGTCTGGATCAGGTCGCGGGCGCGCCCTTTGTCGCCCCGGCCAAGGCGCCCTTCTGGGCCACGGTGAAGATGTTCTTCTCGCGTCCCGCCCTGGTTCTGGCGGCGCTGGCCAGCGGCATCACCCAGATCATCACCTACGGCATGGGCAATTTCTCGGTCCTGTTCCTGATGCGCGAGAAGGGCATGGGCCTCGGCGACGTCGCCGTCTGGTACGCCTTGGTCGTGGCCATCGGCATGAGCGGCGGCATCTTCGTCTCCGGCTGGCTGCTGGACCGGTTCACGCGCAAATCGAAGAAGGCCTACGCCCTCCTGCCCGCGATCTCGTTGTCGCTGGCTCTGCCCTTCTACATCGCCTTCGTCTGGGCCCCGTCCTGGCCGCTGGCGCTCGCCCTGCTGATCGGCCCGACCTTCCTCAACTACTTCTATCTCTCGTCCTCGGTGGCCCTGGTTCAGGAAGAGGTGAAGCCCAATCAGCGGGTCATGTCGGGCGCCCTTCTGCTGCTTGTGATGAACTTCATCGGCATGGCCGTGGGACCGACCTTCGTGGGCATGGCCAGCGACGTCTTCCATGCGGCTCATCCCAACTCGCTGCAGCTGGCCCTTTACGCCTTGGCGCCCGTCTACCTCGTCGCCATCGGCCTGTTCCTGTGGCTGGCGAAGGTGCTGGGCCGCGAACCCCAAACGAGCGGAGACGCCTGATGTCCGTGCGCAACCTCCTGACCGCCACCGTCGCGGCAGCCGCCTTCCTGATGACCGCTTTCGCGCCGCCCCCGACGGATCGGCCGACGGTCCACGCCCCTGCCGGCGCCGTTCAGGGCAGGGCCGCCGACGGCATCGAATCCTTCAAGGGCATTCCCTACGCCGCCCCGCCGGTCGGTCAGAACCGGTGGCGGCCGCCCGCCCCGATCGCGGCCTGGTCGGGGACGCGCGACGCCTCCGACTATGGCGCGGCCTGCATCCAGCCCTCGCGGGGGCAGCCGTCGATCTATTCGTCGGATCTGGGCCGCACCAGCGAGGACTGCCTGACCCTGAACGTCTGGACGCCGAACACGACCGGCAAGGCGCCGGTCATGGTCTGGATCCACGGCGGGGCCCTGGTCGCGGGTTCCAGCAAGGAACCCCTCTATGACGGCGCCGCCCTGGCCAGACAGGGGATCGTCGTCGTGTCGATCAACTATCGCCTCGGCGTGCTGGGCTTCCTCGCCCATCCCGATCTCAGCGCGGAATCCCCGGTCGGGATCTCCGGCAACTACGGCCTGATGGATCAGGTCGCGGCCCTGACCTGGGTCAAGCGCAACATCGCGGCCTTCGGGGGCGATCCGGAGCAGGTGACCATCGCGGGTGAATCCGCCGGCGGGCTCAGCGTCATGTATCTGATGGCCTCGCCCATCGCCCGGGGGCTGTTCCAGCGCGCCATCGCCCAGAGCGCCTATATGATCTCCACCCCCGAGCTGAAGGACGCCCGCTACGGCGCCCCCTCGGCCGAGACGGCGGGGACCAATCTGGCCCGCGCGCTTCAGGCGCCCAGTCTGCAAGTGCTGCGCGGGAAGGATGCGCAGGAGCTGACCGACGCCGCGGCCATGTCCGGCTTCTCGCCGTTCGGGGCCGTGGACGGCAAGGTCCTGACCGGCCAACTGATCGACGTCTTCGCCCAGGGCAAACAGGCGCCCGTGCCGATCCTCGCCGGCTTCAACAGCGGCGAGATCCGGTCGCTCCGCGTCCTCGCCCCGCCCGCGCCCCGGACCGCCGCCGACTATGAGGCCGTGATCCGCGCTCGCTACGGCGATCTGGCCGACGAATTCCTGCGGCTCTATCCGTCGTCGGACCTGGGCGAGAGCGTTCTGGCCACGACCCGCGACGCCCTCTACGGCTGGACCTCGGAGCGGCTGGTGCGCGACCAGACGGCGCTGGGCAAGCCGTCCTTCCTCTATCTGTTCGATCACGGCTATCCGGCGGCGGATCAGGCGAACCTGCACGGCTTCCACGCCTCGGAACTGCCCTTCATGTTCGGCAACACCGACCGCACCACGCCGCGCTGGCCCGCCATCCCGGATACGGCCGAGGAGCACGCCCTGTCACAGGCCATGGTCGGCTATTGGGCCTCCTTCGTGAAAACCGGCCGCCCCGAGGCACCCGGCGCCGTCGTCTGGAGCCCCTACGGTACGGACGAGGCCTATCTGACCTTCAAGGCGGTTCCCGAGGCCGGCCACGACCTCATGCCCGGTATGTTCGACCTGCACCGCTCCGCCGTCTGCCGCCGTCAGGCCCTGAACCTGGCCTGGAACTGGAACGTCGGGGTGGTGTCGCCGGATCTGTCGGCGGGCGCGCCCGGCTGCTGATCTCGCAAGGCCCGGAAGCCCAACAGCAAAAAGCCCCGCCATCTTGCGATGGCGGGGCTTTTTAGTCGCTGAAGGAGAAGTGGCGCACCCGGAACGATTCGAACGTCCGACCCTCAGATTCGTAGTCTGATGCTCTATCCAGCTGAGCTACGGGTGCGTACTGCCTCTCGGCGAGGGCGGCTATCTAGCGGCTTGGTCCGGCGGGCGCAAGCGCCTTTCGTCACAATCGTCACACGATGCCGGCGCGGACCCCCAATGCCTCAAGCGGGAGCCCGCGCCGGGGTTCGCGATCAGAAGCCGCGCGCCCAGCTGGCCAGCAGGGCATAGCCCATGGCGGCGTCGCGGCGGTGCTGTTCCTGGCTGATGGCGACCGCCTCCAGACGCAGGGCCGAGCCGTCGGGCAGGCGGTGCAGGCTGCGCAAGGTCCAGTCGATCTCGCGGCCCGAGGGCGAGGCCGAGAAGCGCCGCGTCGAGAAGGTGGTCGGGTCGAAATACTCGAGCGGCACATCGGCCAGCCGGGCCGAGAAGGTCCCGCTTTCGATCCGGAGCGGCTGGGACGCCTCGAAGGTCAGGCTGGCGCACCAGGGCGCCCAGGACGGGCAGTCGGCGGTCAGGGCCGCGCGCCAGGTCGAGGAGATCGCCGCCCCGTCCAGGCTCAGCAGACTGCCGTCCAGCTCGGTGCGGCCGAGGCCGAATTCGCCGCTGAACCAGGCGCGCTTCGAGATCCGCCAGTCGCCGCCGACGGCCGAGAAGGTGGTCTTCGACGGCAGGGCCAGATCCGATCCGACCGGGAAATAGGCCCCCAGCGGTCCCATCCGCTCGTCCAGATGACCGAAGCTCAGGTTCAGCCCGCCCTTCGCCGTGCGCCAGTCCAGGGCCGCGCGGGCATAGGTGGAGGCGTCGCGCGCGACCGGGCGCAGGAAGGAGGTCCGGTCGCCGCCGCCCGTTTCGGCGGTGAAGGTCAGGGCGCCGAGGTTGACCGCGCCGCGTACGGCGTGGTCGGCATTGGCCAGGGCCGCGAAGCCGTCGCCCGAGGCCGACCGGAAGGGCGAGCGCGCCCCGCCCTGACCCTGCCAGGCCGAGAAGCCATAGCGGCCGACGGTCAGGTCCAGCATGGCCGCCTGACGCGTCTCTGCGCCCAGCCAGGGGGCGTCGAAGGGGGTGATGCGCGCCACCACAGCCTCGGGTTTCGGCGCCGGGGTGGAGGCCATCAGGTTCAGGCGCGTGCCGTCGGGCATGGCGAAGTCCAGCCGGGCCGTCTGGGTCGCCTGCCGCGCCTCGGGCTGATAGCTGCGCTTCGGCGCCGTCGGATAGGCTGCGCCCAGGTCGGTGCGGAACAGCCGGTCGTATTCGTCGCGGGTGATCGTCTCCAGGGCCGTGGTGCGGCTGAGCGCATCGCCGAAGGCGCCGCCGATGAAGGCGCCCGGCTCGACGGACACGCGCACCAGACCGCCGGTCGCCGAGGGGGTGCTGGTGGTCCCCACGGGGGCGAAGGCGCGGGCCAGGTCCAGCAGGCCGCGTCCGTAGACGATGTCGGTCCCGGTGTCGCCGGCGTCGCGCGCCGTGCGCAGCAGCAGATCCACAGCCTGCTTGCCGGTCAGATTGGGGAAGGCCTCGATCAGCAGGGCCAGGGCCCCGGCCACGGCGGGCGAGGAGAAGGAGGTGCCGCTGCCCTTGTAGCAGCTGGTCCCGTCACAGATGCTGATGATGTCCACCCCGGGCGCGCTCAGGAAGTCCTGGGCCGAGACGCCGGCGCGGTTGGAGAAGTCGGCGATGGTGTTGGCCGAGTTGTGGGCGCCGACCACGATGATGCTGCCGGCGAAGCGGGGGTCGGTGGCGTAACGGCCCGGATATTCGGGATTGGTCCCGCTGTCGTTGCCCGAGGAGATGGCGAACACCACCCCGGCGTTGACGGCGCGCAGAAGAGCTGCCTCGAAGGTCGCGCCGAGGGTCCCGTCCCCGCCCAGGGACATGTTGATCACCCGGGCGCCATTGGCCACGGCGTAGTCGATGGCCCGCGCCAGGTCGCTGCTCTTGAAGCAGGTGTCGTCGTCGGGGTCGGTGCAGGTGCTTACGTCGGCCCGGACCGACAGGACGGTCGAGTTATAGGCCACGCCCACGGTGCCGAAGCCGTTGAAGCCGGCGGCGATGACGCCCGAGACGAAGGTGCCGTGGTTGGAGGTGCCGCCGGGCGCATTGCGGCCCGAGACGATGTCGGTCGACAGCGACGAGATCCGTCCGGCCAGGTCCGCCTGGTCCATCTGGATGCCGGTGTCGATGACGCCGACGGTGACGCCGGTTCCGGTCCAGCCGCTGTTCCAGGCGGTCATCGCCCCGACGTTGGCCACGCCGTAGTTGCGCAGGTACTCGCTCGAGGTCGCCGAGGGCACGGCCGGCGGTGGTGGTGGTGGTGGTGGCGGCGGCGGGGGAGGGGGCGGCGGCGTCACCGGAGGGGTGACGGGCGGTGTGACTACCCCTCCGCCCGTGCCG
>DBBK01000209.1:5915-19277 GCA_002292165.1 Brevundimonas sp. UBA986 | reverse complement strand
GTCGCGCGTCAGGCCCGCGTCCAGCTGGAGATGGGCGGCAAGAACCCGCTGATCGTACTGGACGACGCCGACCTCGACCGGGCCGTCGCCATCGCTCTGGACGGCTCCTTCTTCGCCACCGGCCAGCGCTGCACGGCGTCGAGCCGCCTGATCGTTCAGGACGGCATCCACGACAAATTCGTCGCCGCCCTGTCCGAAAAGCTGAAAGCCCTGAAGGTCGGTCCCGCACTCGATCCGACCAGCCAGATGGGGCCGGCGGTGTCCGAGGCCCAGATGGAGACCTCCTACCGCTACATCGACATCGCGAGGAATGAAGGCGGCCGGATCGCCGTCGGCGGCGAGCGTCTGACGCTGGAAACGCCGGGCTGGTACGTCCAGCCGACCCTGATCGCCGACACCGCCCCGGACATGAAGATCAACAACGAGGAGGTCTTCGGCCCGGTCGCCTCGACGATCCGCGTCAACTCCTATGAGGACGCCCTCGCCGTCGCCAACGGTGTCGAATTCGGCCTGTCGGCGGGCATCGTGACCTCCAGCCTCAAGCACGCCCGAGACTTCCAGCGCCGGGCGAAGGCGGGGATGACCATGGTCAATCTGCCGACCGCCGGCGTCGATTATCACGTGCCCTTCGGCGGCACGAAGAAGTCCAGCTACGGCGCGCGCGAACAGGGCTTCGCGGCGCAGGAGTTCTTCACCCAGACCAAGACGTCCTACTCCGCCGGATGACACTCCGGTGATTGGGCTCCGACACGGCGACTGGTCCGCCACGATCGCGCTTCAGGGCGGCGCCGTCGCCGCCCTGACCAGGGCCGGTGAAGACGTCCTGCGTCCGACGCCGGCGGGCGCGACCGACATCCTCGACTTCGCCTGCTTCCCCCTGGTCCCCTATGCCAACCGCATCGCGCAGGGGCGGTTCGTCTTCGACGGCCGCGAGGTCCGCCTGCCCGTCCTGCCCCGGTTTGCGCCCCACGCCCTGCACGGCGAGGGCTGGCTGGCCGTCTGGACCGTGCTGGAGCAGACCGGCGACCGTCTGGTCCTCAGCTTCGGCGCCGACGGCTGGCCCTGGCGCTATGAGACGCGCCAGACCTTCCGCCTGTCCGCCGACGGCCTGCGCATCGACCTGTCTCTGACCAACCGCGACACCACGCCCATGCCCGCCGGCATCGGCCTGCACCCTTATTTCCCGCGCAAGACGGACAGCCGCCTCGACGCCCCCGCGACCGGCGTCTGGACCGGCGAAGACATCGTCCCCGACCGCCTCGCCCCCTCGGACGAGGTCGCCGACTGGACCGACCGCCCGGTCGCCGACGCCCCCTTCGTGGACAATGCCTATGAGGGCTGGACCGGCGAGGCCCGCCTGTCCGACGCCGCCGGGACCACCACCGTCCGCGCTTCCGCCGACCGGCTGCACGTCTATGTCCCGACTGGCGAGGCCTTCCTCTGCGTCGAGCCGGTCAGCCATCGCCCCGACGTCTTCAATCAGGCGACCCCGGGCGAACAAGGCTTTACCGTGCTCCAGCCCGGAGAGACCCTGTCGCTGTGGATGACCATCGGCCGGGAGTAGCGGCCCTCGCCCTTAGTGGTTGTCGCGCGGGTTGCCGAATTTATCGATGATCCGGTGGTACTTCACCGCCGGCTCCAGCACGGCGCCGGTCTGCAGCGGGCCGACCGTGGCACGCTGCAGCTCCTGCCAGGGCGTCTGCGAGGGCGGGTACTTAAAGCCCCCCGCCGCCTCCAGCGCGGCGCGCCGTTCGACCATCTCAGCGTCTGACACCTTCGCATCGACGCGCCGGGTCTTCAGGTCGACACGGATCCAGTCGCCTTCGCGCAGCAGGGCCAGATTGCCGCCAGCCGCCGCTTCCGGCGAGGCGTTGAGGATCGAGGGCGAACCCGAGGTGCCCGACTGCCGCCCGTCGCCGATGCAGGCGATGGCCGTGACGCCCTTCTCGATCAGGTAGGACGGCGGGCGCATGTTCACGACCTCCGCCGCGCCCGGATAGCCGATGGGTCCGGCCCCACGCATGAACAGGATCGACCGTTCGGTGATCCCCGTCGCCGGGTCGTCGATGCGGTGGTGATAGTCCTCGGGCCCGTCGAAGACCACGGCGGGGCCTTCGAAGGCCTCAGGGTCCTCGGGGTCGGTCAGATAGCGGTCGCGGAACTCCGGCGAGATCACGCTCGTCTTCATGATGGCGCTCTCGAACAGATTGCCGCCCAGCACGAGGAAGCCCGCGTCGGTCATCAGGGCCTGATCGAACGGCCGGATCACGTCGGGCAGGACGATCCCGGCGCCGGCGCAATTCTCGCCCATGGTCTTGCCGTTGACGGTCAGGGCGCCCTCGCGGATCAGCCCCTGTTCCATCAGCTGGTTGATCACGGCGGGGACGCCGCCCGCCTGATGGAAGTCCTCGCCCAGATAGGTCCCGGCCGGCTGCAAATTGACCAGCAGGGGCACGGCGTGGCCGACCGTCTCCCAGTCCTTGATCGGCAGCTCGACGCCCGAGTGACGCGCCAGCGCCGTGATGTGGATCGGGGCGTTGGTCGAGCCGCCGATAGCCGAGTTGACCACGATGGCGTTGTGGAAGGCGTCGGGCGTCAGGATGTCGGAGGGCTTCAGGTCCTCATGCACCATCTCCACGATCCGCTTGCCGGTCTGGTAGGCCACTTGGGGCCGTTCGCGATAGGGCGCCGGGATGGCGGCCGAGCCGGGCAATGACATCCCCAGGGCCTCGGCGAGCGAGTTCATCGTCGAGGCCGTGCCCATGGTGTTGCAATAGCCGACTGAGGGCGCCGAGGTGGCGACCAGATTGATGAAGCCCTCATAGTCCAGCTCACCGCGCGCCATCATCTCGCGCGCCTTCCAGATGATCGATCCCGAGCCGATCCGCTCGCCCTTCAGCCAGCCGTTCAGCATCGGCCCGACCGACAGGCAGATGGCCGGAATATCGACCGTCGCCGCCGCCATCAGACAGGCCGGGGTCGTCTTGTCGCAGCCGATGGTCAGGACGACGCCGTCCAGAGGATAGCCGTAGAGCAGCTCGACCAGCCCCATATAGGCGAGGTTGCGGTCGAGGCCTGCCGTCGGCCGCTTTCCGGTCTCCTGAATCGGATGGACCGGAAACTCCAGACAGATGCCGCCGGCTTCGCGGATGCCTTCGCGAACCCGCTTGGCCAGTTCGATGTGGTGACGATTGCAGGGGGCGAGATCCGACCCGGTCTGGGCGATGCCGATGATCGGCTTTCCCGAGCGCAGTTCCTCCAGCGTCAGGCCGTAGTTCAGGTAGCGCTCCAGATAGAGCGCCGTCATGTCCGGATTATCCGGATTGTCGAACCAGGCGCGCGAACGCAGCGGCTTGGGCAGGGGCTTTGAGGTCTTCATGGGAGTCTCGGTCACGCGGGTCGTCCTGCGCCGGAGCGGCGCGTCTGAATGTGGTTTGGTGTTATCATCCGACAAATCGGCGCTTTGTCGTTGAGCTCAAAGGGTTGTACAGCCGGAGAAATATGGCCAGACGCGCGACCAGAACTTCCCGAATCGGACACGAGGGTCAGCCCGAACGCGGCGACCGCGCCCTGTCGGGCCACGCCCAGATCGTGCGGACACTCGGCGAGGACATCCTGGCGGGACGCTATCCGCCCGGCGAGAAACTGCCGCCCGAGCCCGATCTTCTGGACCGCTTCGGCGTATCGCGCACCTCGTTGCGCGAAGCGATCAAGACCCTGACGGCCAAGGGCCTGCTGATCGTGAAGACGCGGGTGGGCACCAAGGTCGCCGAGCGGGTGCGCTGGAACCTGTTCGATCCCGAGGTTTTGTCGTGGAAGGTGCGCACCGGCATGGACGCCGACTTCCGCCGCCATCTGGCCGAGATGCGCCGGGCGGTGGAGCCCGCGGCGGCCGAACTGGCGGCCCAGCACCGCACCGATGACGATGTCGCCGCCATGCGTGAGGCCGTGGCCGCCATGCGCGCCGAGACCCGTTCCGAATACGGATTCGCTCGCGCCGACCTCGGGCTGCACCTGGCCATCGGGGCGGCGTCGAACAATCCGATGATGCGCTCGATCGCCAGCGTCATCGAGACGGCCCTGCTGGAGGCCTTCACCCTCAGCCCCCCGACCCGCGCGCCCGAGCTGCACCGCGAGACCGTCGATGCCCATGAACGTATCGTCGACCGCATCGAGGCGGGCGACGGCCCGGGAGCCGCCGCCGCCATGCTCGCCGTCATCGACGCGGGCTTCCGACGGGTCGAGAGCGAGCATCAGGCCTAGAGCGCCCGGTACTTGAAGTTCCTGAACCGGGCCTCGCCCGATCCCCCGGCGGCATAGATGCCGGGACGCAGCATCATGAAGCCGCCGCGCACGTTCTGGTGATAGCCCGAGACCTCCATCTGGCGGTCGAACTTGGTCCAGGTCACGCCGTCCGGGCTCGAGTAGCAGGTGACGATGTGGTTATCGTTCGTCATCCGCATATGCATGCGTCGCCCGTTCGGATTGCCCGGCCGTCCGCGCTCCATGCCGTAGGTGTGGGTGACGAAGCGCTTCTCGTCGAAGCCCAGGCCGGCGTAGAGGCCGAAGTCGTAAAAGAGCAGCAGGCCCGCCGTGACGCCCTCGTCGATCTCGATCTCGCATTCGATCTCATAGGCGTGCTCGCCCTGGACGAAGGTCAGGGGCGAACAGTCCTTGGGCGCCGTGCCCTTGGCGGCCATGTGCAGCACCCCGCCCTCGCGGCGGAAGCGGCGGCCTTCGTCCGGGCCCGGATTGTAGAAGCTCCACTGCACCCCGAACTTGTCGGTCGAGAAGTCATCCGACAGGGCCATGCCGTGATGCTGGCCGGGCAGGTTGGCGGGCTTGGCCATCGGATGGGACAGGTCGCCGCCGACCGCGTCGGGCCAGCCGTCCGCCGACCAGACGATCTTGTCCAGCAAGGTCTGGCGGCCCAGGGTCCAGAAGGCGTTCTCATAGCCGTGATAGACGGTCCACCAGTCGCCTGCGGGGCCCTCGATCAGCGTCGCGTGGCCGCGTGACCACCACTTCTCGCGCGCGGTGGCGGTGCGGACGATGGGATTGCGCGGATGGTTCTCCCACGGGCCGAACACCGACTTCGAGCGGGCGACGATAACCATATGGCCGGTCGGCGGGCCGGCCGTGCCGCCCACGGCGGTGATCATGTAGAAATACTCGCCGTGCTTCAGGACCTTGGGGCCCTCGGGCGAGAAGCCCTCGACGTCCCAGTCGACCGGATAGCGCCAGGGATCATAGACGTGGCGGACCTCGCCGACCGTGGCCATGCCGTCCTCGGTCAGCTGGATCATGTCGCCGCCGCTGAGGAACAGATAGCGTTTGCCGTCCTCGCCGACGACGTGGCCCGGGTCGATGTGGTTGGGCAGCTTGAGGTCGACCGGCTCGCTCCACGGCCCCTCGATCTTCTCGGCGTGGATGACGTAGCTGGAGCGGTATTCGTCCGTGCGGGCGGGGATGTAGAGGAAGAAGCGGCCGTCGTGCTTGCACAGCTCCGGCGCCCAGACCGAGCCGATATTCTTCGTCAGGGCCGCCACGACCGGGGTCCAGTTCACCAGATCCTTTGACGACCAGATCGTCAGTCCGGGCACGGATTCGAACGACGAATGGGTCATGTAGTAGGTGTCGCCGTCCTTCAGGATCGACGGGTCGGGGTGGTCGCCGGCCAGGATCGGATTGAGGAAGGTCCCGTCGCCGAGATCGGCCAGACGCTGGCCCTCGATGCCCTTGGGCCAGGTCATCGACGTCCAGTCGCCGAACGAGCGGGCCGCATCCCGGCTGAGGGGCGCAGCCGGGGTTTCCGCCGCCGGCGCCGGATTCGGAGTCTGGGCCCTGGACAGCGTCGGCGCGGCCACGCCCAGGGCGGCCAGACCGAAGGCTCCGCGTCTCGTCATCTTCATGGCTGTTTCCTCGTCGAGCCGATTTGTATTATAAATCCATCGTAGCGCCGCGTGAGACGGCGACAAGGGGCTGAACCGAAGAATCGCCTTCGGGGGCCGCCGATTTCGGAGAGTTGACGTCCCCATGACCCATCCCGTGCCTCGCCTGCTGACCGCCGCCCTTGCGAGCATTCTTCTGGTCTCGGCCGCGTCCGCCGCCTTCGCCCAGACAGCGGCCGCGACGGCCCCCGCCGCCGCACCGCCCCCCGAACCCGTTCGCCCGATCCGCGCCTCCAAAATCATTCTGGTCGGCGACTCGACCACCCAGGGTGGCAGCGGCTGGGGCGGCCGCTTCTGCTCGGATCACGTCGTGTCCTTCGTCGCCTGCATCAATCTCGCGCGCGGCGGTCGCAGCACCAGCAACTATCGAGCGGAAGGCTCGTGGGACATCGCCCTGGCCGAAATGGCGTCGACCATCCCCTCGGGAACGCGCGCCTATGTCGACACCTATGTGCTGATCCAGTTCGGCCACAACGACCAGCCGGGCAAGCCGGGCCGCTCGACCGATCTGGCCACCGAGTTCCCGCAGAACCTGCGCCGCTACGTCGCCGAGGCGCGGGAGCGGGGAGCCATTCCGGTTCTGGTCACGCCGCTGACGCGCCGTCAGTTCGTGGACGGAAAGCTGGACAATGATCTTGAGCCCTGGGCCGCCGCCGTCCGCGCCGTCGCCGCCGAGACCCACACGCCCCTGCTGGACCTGAACGCCGACAGTTCCGCCGCCGTCCAGGCCATGGGCCCCAGCCTCGCCGCCGGCTTCGCCCAGTCGCCTCCCTCTCCGATCGTCGCCGCCGCCCTGCTGACCGGCACGACCATCGCCGCCAATATGGGGATGCCGGTTCCGGCCGCGCCCGCCGCCGCCGGCCCGTCACCCTCTTCGGCGCCGGCCCCGGCCCAGAACAATGCGGCGGTCGAGCCGATGGGGGACGCCAAGCTGTCGTTCGACTACACTCACCTGGGCCCGACCGGCGCGACCTTCTTCGCGACCATGGTAACGCGCGAACTGGCGATCGCCGTTCCCGCCCTGCGCCGCAGCCTGATCAACTGATCCCTGGACAAGACAAAAGGCCGGGCCGTCGCGCGACGGCCCGGCCTTTTTTGCGCCTGGCGGCGCCCGGAGCTCTTCCAGAAAGAACCGGAGCGTCTCGCGACACCCGGCCTTCCTAAAAAGAACCGGAGCGTCCGTTCAGACGCTCCGGCAGGACGGAAGCCCGGGGAAGTGTTCGGCTCGCCCTTAGAAGACCGCGCGGGCGCCCACGAAGAACTGGCGGCCGGTCGAACCGTAGTTGGTCACCACCGGATCGTCGGCGTAACCCCAGCGGTTGGTGGTCTGGTTCGTCAGGTTCAGCGCCTCGACCGTCAGGGTGATCTGCTTGTTCAGCTTGTAGGTCATGGAGGCGTCGATGTTCAGCGTCGATTCCGAGCCGAGGAAGTCGTTGACCAGCGGCGAGTCCGAGTAGCCCGGATCGGTGGTGCCCGAGGCGATCGGATACTGGGTCACATATTCCGCACGGTAGGCGGCCGAAACGCGGGCCGAGAACTTCGGAACTTCATAGAAGACCGTGAAGTTGAACGCATCCGGCGAGGCGCCGGTGAACGGACCCACGCCGGTGACCAGGGGCTGGGGCGTCAGGATATAGTTCAGCTCGGATTCGAGGTGGGTGTAGTTGGCCTGAACGCCGAGGTTCTCGAAGTACCAGGGCAGGAAGGTCAGGTTCTGCTGATAGTTGACCTCGACGCCGCGGATATAACCACCCGGCGCATCGCGATACTGGCGAATGGCGAAGGCGCGGTCGGCGTTGATGTAGTCGACCTGGTTCTGGGCGTTCTGACGCGCCGCCGCCGTCTGGGTCGTGTCGGCGGCGATGGCCTCGAACTCGGCCCGCAGCTCGGCGATGCCGGCCGTGTCGAGGATGGAGCTCAGCGGGCCGTCACCGACCAGGGTCTGCGGGAAGCTCTCGATTTCCTTGTCGAAGATGGCGACCGAGAACAGGGCGTCCGGCTGGAAGTACCATTCGAAGCTGAGGTCGTAGTTGGTCGCCGTGAAGGGGCTCAGCTGCGGGTTGCCGATGGTGATGGCGCCGCCCGTGGTCGCGCCCAGGGCGTTGGGCACGGTGAAGGCGGTGACGCTGGGCGCCAGGTTGCCGAGCATCGGACGCGCCATGACCTTGGCGATGCCCAGGCGGACGATCATGTTGTCCGCGACCTCATAGGCCATGTTCAGCGACGGCAGGTCGTTTTCGTAGTTGTTGCCGGCGTTGATCGCCCGGCCGCGGTTGGTGAAACCGTCCGACTGAACGTCGGTGATCGCACGACGCAGGCCGACGTTGCCGCGCAGGGTGCGGCCGAAGACCGGGAAGTTGAAGTCGACCTGACCGAAGAAGGAGTTGTCGGTTTCCTGGACCTGATAGGTCTGGGCGAAGTTGTACTTCTCCGAGATGCGCCAGTCGTTCCACTTGTTGACGCAGTTGCACTCGAAGTCGAACAGATTGCGGAAGGCGTCCAGGTTCGGGGCAAAGAAGCTGGTCGGTGTTCCGGCCGGCAGGTTCAGGCCCTGACCGAACTCGTGGACGGCGCCCACCTGGCCGATCGAGACGCCGGCTTCCAGCAGGCTGGGGTTCAGGGTCTCACGCGCCGATTCCCGCTGCAGGGCGGTGGTGTAGAAGGTGTAGCGGCGCTGCGAGAGACCCCACTTCAGGGTGATGTTCTCGTTGGCGTCATAGGCGAAGTCGATCGCGCCGCCTTCATAGTGGTTGTCCACGACCCGCTCGAAATAGCGGATGGCCGAGAAACCCTTGACCACGTCCCACTTGGTCGGGTCGGCGACGTCGAAACCGAAATTCATCGACGGCATGTCGCCGCCGTTGCGGGCGTCATAGACGAAATAGCCGTCACCGGCCGCGCCCGTGCCCGAGTTCAGGCGGGTGAACTCGACCAGCGACCCCTGCGATTTGTTGACCGACCGGCTCTCGCCATAGATCGCGTGCATCCGGAAGGTGTCGCTGAACTGGTGATCGACGTTGATCGTGCCCTGCTGGAAGATCGTCGTGAACCGCGCCTCGTCCGCAGCTGAGCGCATATCCACATTGCCCAGCACCAGATAGTCGGCGTTCTGACCGTTCGGGCTCAGCGCCGCGTCGATCAGCCGGATCGACGGACGACCGATCAGGGCGTTCCGCATCGCCAGACCGGTGGAGTCGGCGATGAAACCGCGCGAGGTGGGGCTGTTATAGTAGTCGTACGGCTCGAGATTGTTCGGGTTGAAGCTGAAGCCCGAGAGGGTGCCGGTGACCGGGGTCGTGCCGTAGAGCTGCTGGCCGCAGTCGATGCCCGCCAGAATCGGGGTCTCGGCGCGGGCGTTACAGGTGGCGTAAAGCGCGCGGCGTTGGGCCGCCGTTCCACCGACATTGGCGTTCGAGAGCTGGTAGGTCGCCTGGTTGGCGGTGCCCTGGGTGTTGTTGCGGTTCAGGCCGACCGGAACGATCTGGTAGTTGGTCGAAACCTGGTCGAGCTGCGAATAGACGCCGTCGAAGCTGATCGTGGTCCGATCGGTCGGCCGCCACTGGGCCGAGAAGGTCATGCCGACACGTTCCTGGCTCAGATCCTGCTGGTTCAGGGTCGGGAGGGCCGGAATGCGGACCAGAGAGCCGGGCGAAACGGTCGTGCCTGCCGCGGTGCCGGTGGCGTTGGTGTTCTTCAGCGTCGAACCGATCGGATTGTTGATCAGGTTGTAGGCCGCCAGATTCGAACCGCGCAGGGCGTCGCAGTAGGAGATGTTGGTGATGTTGACGCCCGGAATGACGCCGTTGTTACACGAGGTGCCGGTCGGGGCGGCGAAGCCCTGGCGGGTCAGGATGGAAGTCCCGGCGGCGATGTTCGGCGTGCCGGCGAAGGTCGCGCCGCGGTAGGTGTAGTCCGACTGACCGGCCTGACGCTGGTAGCTGTCGATGGTCTGGTCGCGCTTGTTGTAGGCGATCGAGCCCAGAAGGCCCACTTCACCGACGTGGTTGAAGCGCCAGCGGTCCGAGACCAGGGCGGCGACGCGCGGATTGTTGGTCTGGCCGTTCTCGTAATAGGCGTCCTGGACCGACAGGGCGTAGCGGGCGCCGCGATAGTCGAACGGGCGGCCCGTCTGCAGGTCGACGGTGGCGCCGAGCGAGCCTTCGTCCGTCTCGGCCGAGGCGGTCTTCTGGACCTTCAGCGAGTTGAACAGTTCAGAAGCGAAGGTGTTGAAGTCGAAGCCGCGCGAGCGGTTAGGGCTGTCGCCCGCGATCGAGGCGCCGGCCGTCGACAGGGCCTCGACGCCGTTCAGACGCACGCGGGTGAAGTCCGAGCCCAGGCCGCGGACGGTGATGGTGCGGCCTTCGCCGTTGTCGCGGTCGATCGAGACGCCCGGCAGGCGCTGCAGCGATTCGGCCAGGTTGGCGTCGGGGAAGTCGGCGATGTCCTCGGCGTTGATGGCGTCGACCATCACGTTCGCATTGCGCTTGGTGCTCAGGGCGCTGCGCAGGGCGCCGCGGATGCCGGTGACCACGACCTCATCGACCTGGGTCGAGCCGTCGTCGGGCTGGGCCTGGGCGTCGGTTTGAGGCTGGGCCGATTGCGCCAGCGCCGGTTGCGCGGACAGGACGCCCATGATCAGGGCGGTGGCGGAAGCGCACTGGAGCGCGCGCGCGCGAAGCGTGTTCATGTGACAGGTCTCCTCCCAAGGCGTCCGCGCTCTCTCTGGAGGCTGGACAGAATCTCGCCGTGTTTCGGCCTGGTTACAAAGCCTGACGTGACACCGGTGTCAAGCAACAAGAGCGAAAAGATCAAATCATATTACAAATGAAATCGGCGGCGCGGCGTCCGCGACACAGTGCTGGCTCCAGATTTCGAACATCGAAATACGATGATATTTGCACCATAATCATTGTTTAATGATGCTTTGAGACGCTTGTCGCTGAAAATGAGGCGAGCGCCATGGGACGGGACTTTCGCAGCGAGGCGGCAGCGGGCGGCGCGGGGCCGGTCCGACGACAGGGGTCGGCGGCGATCGAGTTCGCCTTGGTCGGGCCGATGATGATCCTTCTGCTGGCCGGAATGGTCGTCTACGGCGGCTGGTTCTGGCTGGCCCAATCGGTGCAGTCCCTCGCGACGGAGGGCGCGCGCGCCGCCGTCGGGGGGCTGGACGCCTCCGAGCGCGAACAACTGGCGCGCGCGTTCGTCGCCGATCAGGCGGCCGGCGCCGGCGGGCTGGATCCGGCCCTGGTCACCGTCAGCGTGACCAGCGACGCCCAGGCCATCCGCGTCCAGGTCGCCTATGACGCACAGAACAATCCGGTGATGCTGCTGGCGGGCCCCCTGCCCAAGCCCCCGACCCTGATCACCCGCTCGGCCACCGTCCGGATCGGCGGCTATTGAGATGCGCCCCCATGAGAAGCGAGTCCGGGGCGTCCGGCGAGACCGCCCGGAGGGGCTGATCCGCGACCTCAGAGGCGGGATCGCGGTCATGGCCGCCATGGCCGGGGGCCTGTTCTGCGCCATGGCCGCGGTCACGGTTGATCTGGGCTCCCTGGCCCTGCACGCCCGCCAGCTCCAGGGCGCGGCCGACCTGGCCGCCCTTTCCGGCGCCCGCGACATGGATCACGCCGAGGCGGCCGCGCGAGCGACGGCCCTGGCCAATGCCGGAACCGGGGTCGCCACGGTCGTCCTGAAGGGCCGCTACGTCTCGGACAAGGCCGTCGCTCCGGCCCGGCGTTTCACCGCCGGGACGGCGGAGGCCAATGCCGTCCGGGTCAGCCTGACCAACCGGGCGCCCCTCTATTTCGGCGGCTGGATCCTCGGCAAGGACTCAGTGGAAATCACCCGCTCGGGCACGGCGGCCACGCCGGGCGAGCCGCGCGCCCTGTTCTCGATCGGCTCGCGTCTGGCCTCATTGAACGGCGGCCTCGCCAACCAGCTGGTCAGCGGACTGACCGGCAACAGCGTCTCCCTGACGGCCATGGACTACAACGCCCTGGCCGGCGCGAAGGTCAATCTGCTGACCTTCTCCGACGCCCTTTCGACCGATCTGGGCCTTCAGGTCGGCGGCTATGACGCCCTGCTGAAACATGACGTTGACGCCGGGCGGGCCCTGAAGGTTCTGGAGACCCTTGCAGGCGGCCAGTCCGCCAGCGCCCTGTCGCGTCTGGGTAATGCCGCCACGGGAACGAAGCTGAAGGTCGGCGATCTGATCGGGGCCGAGGTCGATGCGACTGACGGGCTCGCACAAGGTCTGGACGCCAAGGTCTCGACCCTCGATCTCGCCATGGCCATGCTGGAGATCGGCGGCGGCGAGCGACAGATCGCCCTGACCACCGCGGCCCAGACCGGTATCGCGGAGCTGAAGATCAACCTGGCCATCGGCGAACGCCCCAATCAGTCGCCCTGGATCACGGTCACCTCGAAGGGCGAACCGATCGTCCGCACCGCCCAGACCCGACTCTATGTCCGTGCACGGACCAGCCAGAAACTGTCCGGTCTCGCCCAGGTCGATCTGCCGATCCTGATCCAGCTGGCGTCGTCCGAAGCGCGACTGGACGCCATCGCCTGCAAGCCGTCGCGCACCGTGACGCTGGGCGTCCGCCCCGGCCTGGCGCGGGCCGACATCGGGGTGATCGACGAGACGAAGCTGGATGATTTCAAACAGGCCCTGACCCCGGCCCCGGCGACCCTGATGTCGGTCGCGGGTCTGGTCAGCCTGACGGGCCGGGCCACGGTCGAGGCCGCGGATCAGGGCTTCAAACCCGTCGCCTTCACCGATCCGGAGATCACCGCCCAGACAATGAAGACCGTCCACGCGACCGGACTGGTCAACGGCATCGTCGTCAGCCTGCTTCAGAAGCTAGACGTCACGGTCAACATCGTCGGCCTGCCGCTCGGTCTCGGCGGGCTGGTGAGCGCGCTCGGGACCCTGCTGGCGCCGCTCGGCCCCGTGCTGGACGCCGTGATCAATCCGATCCTCGAGACGCTCGGCTTGAGGTTCGGCGAGGCCGACGTCACGGTGCTGGGCGCGGTCTGCCCGGAGGGCGCCGGGCGTCCCGTCCTGGTGGGCTAGTCCCGCAGCAGTTCGTTGACGCCGGTCTTGGCCCGGGTCTGGGCGTCGACGCGCTTGACGATGACGGCGCAGTAGAGCGACGGGCCGCCGTTCGGATCGGGCAGGGAGCCCGGCACCACGACGCTGTAGGCCGGCACCTCGCCGCGGAACACCTCGCCCGTGGCCCGGTCGACGATTTTCGTAGAACCGGAGAGATAGACGCCCATGGCCAGAACCGCGCCCTCACGCACGATCACGCCCTCGGCGACCTCGGCGCGGGCGCCGATGAAGCAGCCGTCCTCGATAATCGTCGGATTGGCCTGCAACGGCTCCAGCACGCCGCCGATGCCCGCGCCG
>DBBK01000209.1:0-5840 GCA_002292165.1 Brevundimonas sp. UBA986 | reverse complement strand
GCGGTCCAGTCGCCGAACTTGTTGGGCACCTTGTCCCAGAAGGGGCCGACGCCGGGTGCGCCCGAGGTCGGGCTGGCCACGGCGCGTTCGCCCGCGCGCATGATCTGGTTGTCATTCAGGCGGAAGGACAGGAGCACCGCCTTTTTCAGCCACTGGTGGGTGGTCCAGACGCCGTCGTCGCCACGCGTGGCGACCCGGGCCTCACCCGAATCCAGCAAGGCCAGGGCCTGTTCGACGGCATGGCGCACCTCGCCATGGGTCGAGGGCGACAGCTCTGCGCGGTCGTCCCACGCCTTTTCGATGACGGTTTCCAGTTGGGCGCGATCGAGGGTCATGAGCTTTTCTCCGCAAGATGGGCGGTGGCGAGGAAGGGGCCGAGCGCGGCGGCCCGGAAATCAATATAGGCGTCCGTCGAGGTCAGCGCCCTCGGGCCGACCAGCACCGTGGTCATGCCCAACGCCTTGGCCGGCTCCAGATTGCGCGGCGTGTCCTCGAAGAAGGCGGTGCGCTTCGGATCGATGCCGAAGCGGGCGATCATCTTCGCGAAGGTCTCGGGCGCGGGCTTGGGCAGCAGGTCCGCGTCCTCGATCGAAAACAGGCCGCTGAACAGGTCCGTCAGACCCAGAGCCTCCAGCACCCGCCGTCCGTGTCCGGTCGAGCCGTTGGTGAAGACGTAGCGCGGCCCCTGCAGCCGCTCCAACGCCAGACGCAGGCCCGGCTCGGGCTCCAGCCCGTCCAGCGGCACATTGTGAACGTCTTCGAGGAAGTCCGCCGGGTCGAATTTGTAGTCCTGCAGCAGACCGCCCAAGGTCGCGCCGTGGTCCGTCAGATAGCGCAGCTGCAACGCCCGCGCCTCGTCCTCGGGCAGGCCGGTCAGCCGCACCATATAGTCGAAGATCCGGCCCGAGACCCGCTTCAGGATCTGCTTCTCGGGCGGATAGAGGGTGTCATCCAGATCGAACAGCCAGGTGGTGATCCCGGTCAGGTCGGCGGAGAGTTCGGTCGCCGGTTCGCCCGTTTCGAGGGGAGCCGCGACGGGTTCAGCCGTCACGCCTTCACCAGCGTGCCGGCGCCGTGCTCGGTGAACAGCTCGACCAGCATGGCGTGGGGACGGCGGCCGTCCAGGATGACCACGGCCTCGACCCCGGCCTTCACCGCGTCCATCGCCGTCTGCAGCTTGGGGATCATCCCGCCCGAGGCGGTGCCGTCGTCGATCAGCGCCTGCGCCTCGGCGACCGTCATCTGGCGGATCAGCTGGCCGTTCTTGTCGAGCACGCCCTTGACGTCGGTCAGCAGCAGCATGCGCTTGGCGTTGAGCGATCCGGCGACGGCGCCCGCCACGGTGTCGGCGTTGACGTTATAGGTCATGCCGTCCTCCGCCACCCCGATGGGGGCGATGACCGGAACCCAGTCGTCGGTCTCGGACGCGATCAGGCCGGCGATCAGCTTGGGGTCCACCCTGGTCGGTTCGCCGACGAAGCCGAGGTCGACCTCGTGCTCGATCAGACTGTCGGGGTCGCGGCGGGTGCGGGTCGTCTTCTCGACGGTCAGCAGGCCGGCGTCCTTGCCCGACAGGCCGATGCCGCGCACGTCGGCCTCCTTGCCCGCGACACTGATCCAGTGGGCGATCTCTTTGTTCACGGCGCCGGACAGGACCATCTCGGCGACGACCATGGTGTCGCGGTCGGTGACGCGCAGGCCGTCGATGAAGTTCGACTTCACGCCGGCCTTGTCCAGCATGGCGCTGATCTGCGGGCCGCCGCCGTGGACGACCACTGGGTTCACGCCCATCAGCTTGAGCAGGACGACATCGGCGGCGAATTGCTTCGCCACGGCGGTCTCGCCCATGGCGTGGCCGCCGTATTTGATCACCACCGTCTCGCGGTCGTAGATCTGGATATAGGGCAGGGCCTCGGCCAGGGTTTTCGCCGTGGCCCAGCCGCGCTCTTCCGACTGGCGTTCAACTTCGTCCATCATCGGCGGGCTGATAAACGCGAAGCGTGGCGCTGTCACGGCGAAAGGCCATGAAACTCCACGCCCCGCCTGACCGTTCAGGCTTGGAGAAGGAGGGCGACATGAAAGAGCATGACATCGACGACCACGGCCTGACCCCGGTCGATCCGGCCGAGGCCCAGCATCATGATGCGAGTCTGTGCCCCGAATGCGAGGGGACCGGGACGCTTCCCGACGGCGAGACCTGTCCGGTCTGCGAGGGCACGGGCAAGGCGACGGGCCGCACCGGCGGCGGCTAAGCCCTACTCCGCCGGATCGAAGATGGCGGTGAACTCCGCCTGGGCGCTTTCGAAGTCCGGAGGCCGTCCGATATCCAGCCAGTATTCGTGGATCGGATAGGCGCCGACGGTCTCTCCGTCCGCATTCAGGGCGTTGAGCAGATCGGGCATGTCGTACATGCCTTCAGCGGGAACCCGCGCCAGCACCTCGGGCGAGAGGCAATAGACCCCCGCGTTGGCCAGCCAGCGGAAGGTCGGCTTCTCGGTCAGGCTGGTGACGCGCGGCCCGTCGGTCTCGACCACCCCATGCGGCGACTGGAAATTGTGCTCCCGAACACAGAGCGTCGCCTTCGCCTGATGCTCGACATGGAAGTCGATCAGCTCGCCGAAGCTCATCCGGGTCAGGAGGTCGCCGTTCATGACCAGCATCGGCTGATCCAGACTATCGGTCAGCAGGGACAGGGCCCCGGCCGTGCCCCGCGGATGGTCTTCCCGCAGATAGTCGATCTCGACGCCGAGGCTGGAGCCGTCGCCGAAATGATCCTCGATCATCTCGGCCAGATAGTTGACCGCCAGACGGAAGCGCCGGAACCCCTGGGCCTGCAACCGCTCGATGATGGTCTGCAGCAGGGGCCGGCCCGCCACCTTCAGCATCGGCTTGGGACAGTTCTGGGTCAGGGGGAACAGCCGCGCCCCGCGACCGCCCGCCATCAGCACCACCAGATTGTCGCGCGGCGCCGCCACGCCCAGCACATCGGGATAGAGGCCGATGACCCGCCCCTTGCCGTCCACCAGCGGGGCCAGGCCGACGCCGCGGTCCGACAGGGCGCGCACCGCATCCTTGTCCGAAACGCCGGACTTCAGCGACACCGGATTGGCGTTCATCACAGCGCTGAGCGGGGCGTCCATGGTCAGGCGCCGCATCAGACCGCGGCGGATGTCGCCGTCCGAGACCGAGCCGACCAACCGCCGCTCTTCGTCCACCACAAGGATCAGCTTGCGACGCACCTGATCCAGCCGCTCGATCGCGGCCAGCAGCGGCGTCTCCGGGCCCATCATCTGGGCCTCGAGATTGGACGGGGAGCTGGTCGGCAGGCTCACACCGCATACTCCGCCGGGCGGTAGAGCTGCGGATGTTCGCGGATGAAGTCGGCGGTGCGGGCCAGCCCCTCCTCCACACTGACCGTAGGCGCCCAGCCCAGCTTCGCCCTGGCGAGAGACGCATCAGCGATCAGCCGTTCGACCTCGCTGGCCGGCGGGCGGATGCGCTGCTTGTCCTCGACCACCTCAACCTCAATCCCGGCCGCCTTGCCGATCATGGCCGGCAGGTCGCCGATGCGGACCTCGCGCCCGCCGCCGGTATGGACCGTCAGGCCCTCGATGCCGGGAACGATCCCGGCCCTCAGGAAGGCATCGGCGGTGTCATCAACGAAGACGAAGTCCCGCGTCGGCCGGGTGTCGCCCAGCATGACCGGACGTCCGGCCAGAGCCTGCATGGTGATCGAGGGGATCACGGCGCGGGCGCTCTGGCGCGGCCCGAAGGTGTTGAACGGCCGCAGCGTCACGACCGGCGTCTCGAAGGAGCGATGATAGCTCTCGGCCAATTTGTCGGCGGCGATCTTGGTGGCCGAATAGGGCGACTGACCGACCAGAGGGTGGGCCTCGGTCATCGGAATGGTCTGGGCCGAGCCGTAGACCTCGCTGGTCGAGGTGTGGACAAGCCGGCCGACGCCAAGCTCGCGCACCGCCTGAAGCACGTTCAGCGTGCCCATCATATTGGTCCGGACGTAGCTCTCCGGCGCCAGATAGGAATAGGGAATGGCGATCAGGGCGCCGAGGTGGAAGACGACCTCCCGGTCCTTCACCGCGTCGTAAACGCTGTCGCGGTCGGCCAGATCGCCGCGTCGCACGTCGAGGTCGGGGCGGACCGGCGACCGGTCCAGCCAGCCCGCATCGCCGTCCGAGGTGTAGCGCACCAGCACCCGGACGTTCGCGCCCAGCTCGACCAGACGCTCGGTCAGGCGGCTGCCGATGAAGCCGCCCGCGCCCGTGACCAGCACGCGCCTGCCCGCATAGGCCTTCAAAAGATCGTCCACGCCGTCTGCTCCGTGCGGCCGCGCTCCCCGGCGGGCCGCTGTCGCGCGCATGATTCTCCGGACGTGGTTAACCGCGCGTAAGGCCGGGGCCGGCATTAGTCCTTATGTCTTCAGGAGCGGCGGCATGATCGACGGCAAACGGGTGCTCGGCCTCGTCCCCGCCCGCGCGGGCTCGCAAGGCCTTCCGGGCAAGAACCTGCGTCCGCTGGCCAGCCGCCCCATGATCGGCTGGACGCTGCTGGCCGGTCAGGCCTCCGCGACGCTGGACCGGCTGGTGGTCACGACCGACGACGAGGCCGTCATCGCCCTGGCTCAAGGCATGAGCATCGAGACCCTGCGCCGTCCCGCCGAGCTGGCGAGCGCCTCGGCCTCGGTGATGGACGCCATCGACCACGCCCTGACCGTCATCGGGGGCGACTGGGACTATGTCGTCCTGCTGCAGCCCACTTCGCCGCTCCGAACCGCAGCCGACATCGACGGCGCCGTCGCCCTCTGCCATGCCCGGAGCGCGCCCTCGGTCATCGGGGTCTCGCCCATGCCCAAGCCGCCCGGCTTCTACGGCACGGTAAGCGCTGACGGCCTGTGGAAACGCAATGATCCGGACGCGGACGAAGCCGTCATCATCAACGGCGCCGTCTATGTCGGACGGCCGGAAATCCTCCGCCGCGACCGCTCTTTTCAGTCCGACGGGACCCTGAGCTGGTCGATGCCGCCCGAACGCGGCTGGGACGTCGACACCCTGTTCGATTTCGTCGTCTGCGAGGCCCTGTGGCCCCATGTGACGACGGGAGAGGACTTGGGCGGGGTCCGCCGCTAGGCCAGATCGACGAACGGCTTGCGCGCCAGTCCGGCGAAGTCCGTCCGCTCCAGCACCGCGACGATCCGCTCCGCCGCACGCCCGTCGCCGAAGGGCGCCGGCTGGCTGCGCGCCGCCGCGCGGAAGTGCGGCTCGAGCGCCTGTGCCAAGGCTTCAGCGACCGCCTCCGGCGTATTGGCGCAGTCGATGACGCTGGGCGGCTTCAGCCGTCCCGCCTGCCGGTCGCCGACATTGACCGTGGGCGTCCCCGCCGCGGGAGCCTCGATCACCCCGCTGGAAGAGTTGCCGACCACGGCGTCGCTGGCCGTCAGGGCCGCCGCATAGCGCCGCGCACCCAACGACTCGAAGGTCAGGACCTGATCGGGACGTTCGGCGGCGAAAGCCCTCAGCGCCGCCCGGATCGCTTCCGAGCCCGCATCGGCGTTGGGCAGGGTGACGACGATCTTCCGGTCCGTGACCGTGCCCAGCCCCTCGAGGAAGGCGGCGATCTGCGCCTCGGCCGACTGCGTCGCCAGGGTCTCCGGATGGAAGGTCGCCACGATGAACCCAGGCTCCAGCCCGTCCGGCGTCAGACCCAGCATCACCGCCGCCTCGGCCCGGCTCGACCGCCCGAAGGCGACCAGATTGTCCACGCCCGTCGCGCCGACGGTGAAGACCCGCTCGGGCGCCTCGCCCATCTGGACGATGCGGCGGCTG
>DBBK01000063.1 GCA_002292165.1 Brevundimonas sp. UBA986 | reverse complement strand
GGCGCGCGCCATCCTGCGCGAGGCCCCGGGCGTCCTGGTGGTCGATAAGCACGAGCACGACGGCTATATCACCCCGGTCGACGCCGCGGGCGAACACGCCGTCTATGTCTCGCGCATCCGCAAGGACCCGACCGTCGAGAACGGCCTCGTCCTCTGGGTGGTGTCGGACAACCTGCGCAAGGGCGCGGCCCTGAACGCCGTCCAGATCGCCCAGCTGCTGGACGAGACGGGGACCATCAAGTCCTCGACCGGCTTCCGTTCGATCACGGTCTGATCCCCCTCCCCGAGGGGAGGGTTCCGCCGTCAAAGGGATGAGGGGCCGCACGGCGCCTCATCCCACCGGGCTCCGCCCGGCAGCCGTCTCCCGCGTGGGAGAAGGAAAGATGAGTCATGACTGACGCCGCCCCGTCCGAAACCCGCAACGCCCTGATCGCGGCCCTGCTCTGCTACTGCGTCTGGGGCGTCCTGCCGCTGCTGTTCATGGCCCTGGCGCACATGGGCTATTCGGCGCCCGAGATTCTGGCCCACCGCGTCCTGTGGTCGGCCCCGTTCGCCGCCGTTCTGGTCCTGCTGGCCGGACAGTCGGGTCAGGCCCGGCAGGTGCTGACCAGCCCCGCGACCGTCGGCTGGCTGGCCCTGTCCACGGTGATGATCGTCATCAACTGGGGCCTCTATGTCTGGGCCACGACCCATCACCACACCATCGAGGCCAGCCTCGGCTACTACATCAACCCCCTGCTCAACATGGCCGCGGGCATGGTGCTGTTCCGCGAGCGCATCGACAAATGGGGCTGGGCCGCCATCGGTCTGGCGGCCGTCGGTGTGGCCATTCAGGCTGTGGCGCTCGGCCGCCCGCCGTGGCTGTCGATCGGCATCGCCCTCAGCTTCGCGGCCTATGGNNGGACTGATCTGGCTCGCCCAGACGGGACAGGCGGTCGGCCTCGCCAGCCCGTCGCACTGGGCCTGGTCGATCGCCTGCGGGATCATCACCACCGTCCCCCTGGCCCTGTTCGCCTGGTCGGCGCGGAGGCTGCCCCTGTCGACGATCGGCTTCCTGCAGTTCCTCGCCCCGACGCTGCAGTTCGCCGTCGGCGTCTTTACGGGCGAACCCTTGACCGCGCTGCGCCTCGCCTCCTTCGCCTTCATCTGGGCCGGGGCCGCCGTCTTCGCCCTCGCCGCCCTGTGGCGCAAACGGGCCGAGCGGCAGGCGATCAAGACGGTGGTCGACGCCGCCTAGGGACCGGCCTAGCCTCGGGCCATGGCCCCCCGTACTGAAGAGCCCCTGTCGACGTCCCACAAGCGCTGGATCCTCGCCGCGACGGTGCTGGGGTCCTCGCTGACCTTCATCGACGGCTCGGCCCTTGGCGTCGCCCTGCCGTCGATCCAGAGCGACCTCGGGGCGGGCCTGGCGGCGGTGCAGTGGGTGTCGAACGCCTATCTGCTGACGCTCGGCGCCCTCGTCCTGATCGGCGGGGCGGCCGGGGACCGGTTCGGACGGCGCAAGGTCTTCCTGATCGGGGTGGCGGTCTTCACCCTCGCCTCCATCGCCTGCGGCCTGTCGCCGAACGTTCAGGCCCTGATCGGGGCGCGGGCGGTGCAGGGCGTCGGCGCGGCCCTGCTGACGCCCGGAGCGCTCGCCCTGATCGGCGCGACCTTCCCGCCCGGGGAGCGCGGCAAGGCCTTCGGCGCCTGGGCCGGGGCGGGGGCCATCTTCGGCATGGTCGGGCCTCTCGTCGGCGGCTGGCTGGCCGACCACGCCGACTGGCGCGCCATCTTCTGGATCAATGTCCCGCTGGCCATTCTGGCCGTCCTGATCACCGTGAAGTTCACGCCCGAGAGCCGCGACGAGGAGGCCAAGGGGCTGGACGGGCTCGGCGCCGTCCTCGCCGTGGCCGGTCTGGGTGCGGTGACCTGGGGCCTGACGGCGGCGCCCGATCTGGGGATGGGAAATCCTTGGATCGTCGGGTCGCTGGTCGGCGGGGTGCTGGTGCTGGCGGGCTTCCTGTGGGCCGAGGCGCGTGAGAAACACCCGATGATGCCGCTGTCGTTGTTCCGCTCGCCGGTGTTCAGCGGAATCAACCTGTTGACGCTGCTGCTCTATTTCGCGCTGGGCGGGGCGATGTTCTTCCTGCCGTTCGAGTTGATCCGGGTGCACGGCTGGACCGCGACCGGGGCGGGCTCAGCCATGCTGCCGTTCGCCGTGATCATGGGGCTGTTCTCGGATCTGGCGGGGCGGATCGCCGACCGGTTCGGAGCGAAGCTGTCGCTCAGCGTCGGGCCGATCCTCGCGGGCGTGGGGCTGGCCTTGCTGGCGATGATGCCGTCGGACGCCGGCTATGTCGCCGGGCCTCTGGCGGGAATGACGGTGCTGGCGATCGGCATGACGCTGGCGGTCGGGCCTCTGACGGCGGCGGTGATGGGGGCGGTCCCGCCGGGGCACA
This sequence comes from Brevundimonas sp. UBA986, assembly GCA_002292165.1. Classification (GTDB taxonomy): domain Bacteria; phylum Pseudomonadota; class Alphaproteobacteria; order Caulobacterales; family Caulobacteraceae; genus Brevundimonas. The sequence goes on along the minus strand of DBBK01000063.1, from coordinate 21,874 downwards.
CGGGGGTGGCCTCAGGCATCAACAATGCGGTGGCGCGGGTCGCCGGCCTGCTTGCCGTGGCCCTGCTCGGGATGGTGCTGTCGGCGGTCTTCACCCTGATGATCAACGTCAATCCGGAACATGCCCGCGAGGTGCTCGGTCAGGTCATGGGCGGCCAGTGGCTCGAGCGCGAAGGCCTCGATGTCTTCCATCAGGCCTATCAGGCGGTGATGGCCGTCTGCGCCGCCTGCGCGATCCTGAGCGGGATTGTCGGCGGACTGACGGCTCCCGGCCGGGTTCAGAAGCCCGAATAGAAGGCGTCGATCAACCGAACCGCGCGCGGATCGCCGATCAGATGTGGCGACTGACGCGTCATCACATAGGCGCCCGACACGCGGGTCTTCGTATCGGCGAAGACGCAGGAGCCACCCCAGCCGCAGTGGCCGACCGTGTCCGGGTTGGGACCGAAGATGTTCAGGCCTTCGTTTCTCATGACGCCCGTGGCCCAGCTGATGACATAGGGCAGGACCTTGTCGGGGCCGTGGATGCGCTCGCGGGTCAGCAGCGACACAACGTCGGGCGACAGGATCGTCCGGCCATGCAGGTCGCCGCGATTGGCGACGATGCTCATGATCCGCGCCAGATCGCGCGCCGTGCCGTGCAGATTGGCCGAGGGGATCTCCGTCGTCCGCCACTCGGTCGAGCCGCGCCCGCCGGGCGCCGCACCCTTCGAGATGAAGGCGGCGGACTTGATCGGATCGATCGTCCCGAGGCTGGGCGGAGCCGAGGGTTTTTTGATCGCCGCGACCCGGTCGTGCTCCGCCTCGGGCAGGCCGATCCACAGGTCGAGATCGTATTTGGTCGCGAAATCCTCGCGGAGCGCCGTGCCCATCGAGCGGCCGTCGGCCAGTCGGAAGACCTCGCCCGCCAGATAGCCGATGGTGATCGGGTGGTAGCCCGAGGCCGTGCCCGGGGGCCACATCGGGGCCTGGGCCGCGAGCCGGTCCAAGACCGCCTGACGGTCGAACCAGATGGCCGGGTCCTCGGGCGTGTCGAAGCCGGGCAGGCCGTCCTGATGCGACATCAGCTGGGCCACAGTGATCCCGTCCTTGCCCGCCTGACCATAGGCGGGCCACAGGCTGGCGACGGTCTGGTCGTAGCTCAGCTGCCCCCGCTCGACAGCGGTCGCGATCAGCAGGGCCATCACCGCCTTGCCGGTCGAGAAGACGGGGGTCAGGGTCCTGTCGGTGAAGGGCGTCCCCTCTCGCGGATCAGCCTGGCCGGCCCAGAGGTCGACGACCACCTCCCCCTCGACGCAGAACGACACCCGCGCCGCCTGTTCGTTCAGCCCGTCGGGCGCATCGGTGAAATTGGCCGCGAAGGCGTCCTTCACGGCGGCGAAACGGGGCGGGCAGACGCCGGAGATGTCGGTCATGCGGGGGTTCTAGCCAATCCGCCCGCCGCGCGGGAGGGTGCCCGCGCCCGCTTCAGCGGGGCCGCGCGGGAATCACTGAAAGCGTTGTCCGAAAGTCGCGTTCAGCGCTTGAACCAGTCCAGCACGCCGTTCGCCGCGACCACGCCCGAGGCGAAACTGGCCTGGAGCAGATAGCCGCCGGTCGGGGCCTCCCAGTCCAGCATCTCGCCGGCGACGAAGACCCCCGGGCGGGCGGTCAGCATCAACTGTTGATTTACGGCCTCCAGACCGACGCCCCCTGCGGAGGAGATGGCTCGCTCCAGTCCCTGCATCCCGGTCAGCTTCAGACGCACGGCCTTGATGCGTTTGGCCAGCTTCTCGGCGCCGAGCGGGATCTCGCCGGGGATGTCGCGCAGGACGGCGATGGCGGCGGGGGACAGGCCGCCCGATTTCCTCAGATGGTTGGTCATGGAGTCCTTGCCGCGTCCCTTGGCCAGGCGGTCGGCGAGGGCGTCCTCGGTCAGGTCGGGACGCAGGTCGAGGGTCAGGATGGCCGAGCCGTCGCGGGCGATGGCCTCGCGCAGGGCCGAGGAGAGGGCGTAGATCGCCCCGCCCTCGATGCCGTAGCGGGTGATCATCGCCTCACCACGGACGGTCTGGCCGCCGAAGGTCAGGGCCACCGCCTTGAGCGCCTGCCCGGCCGCGCGGTCGATCAGGATGTCGGACCAGTCAACATTGAATCCGGCGTTGGAGGGCTGGAAGGGGGCGACGGCGACGCCCTCGGCCGCCAGCACCGGGGCCCAGCTTCCGTCCGAGCCCAGCCGCGGCCAGCTGGCCCCGCCGGTCGCCAGGATGACGGCGTCGGGGGTTTCGGAGGTGCCGTCTTCGAAGGTCAAAGCCTCGCCGGACCAGCCGGTCCAGTGCGACCGACTCTTGAGCGCCACGCCCATCGCGTCCAGCCGGGCCAGCCAGGCGCGCAACAGCGGCGAGGCCTTCATGGCGCGGGGGAAGACCCGGCCGCTGGAGCCGGTGAAGGTGGCCTGGCCCAGGCCCTCGGCCCAGGCGATCAGGTCGTCGGGGGTGAAGGCATCGAGCCAGTCGGACACCGTCGCCTCACCAACGCCGTAGCGCGACAGGAAGGCGGCCTGCGCCTCCGAATGGGTCAGGTTCAGCCCGCCGCGCCCGGCCAGCAGGAATTTGCGCGCCGGCGAGGGCATGCGCTCGTGCACCGTCACCCGGACGCCCGATCGGGACAGCACCTCGGCCGCCATCAGACCTGCGGGGCCGGCGCCGATGATGGAGACGGTGGGGGGAGTGTTCGAAGCGGTCATGCGCTTCCTCTACCCCACACCGCAGGAGAAATCCGGGGGGAAACCCCCTATATGATCCAGATGAGCGTCGCCTTCACCCGTGAGGAAGACCTGGAGGCCACGGCCGCCGATCTTCCCGACCGCCCCATCTCGCCCCACGCCAATCTGGTGACGGCGTCCGGCCTGGCCGCCATCGAGGCCGAGCTGGCCTCTGCGCGCGCGGCCTATACGGCGGCGCAGGCGCATGGATCGATCGAAGCCGACCGCACCGCCATGGCCCGGGCGACGCGCGACTTGCGCTACTGGTCCGCGCGGCGGGCCAGCGCCCAGCTGCTGGAGGTTCCGGCCGAGGGCGTGGTGCGCTTCGGCGGGTCGGTGACCATCGAACGCGAGGACGGCCGCACCCAGACCTGGCGCATCGTCGGCGAGGACGAGGCGGATCCGGCCCAGGGCTCGGTCAGCCATGTCTCGCCCCTCACCCGCGCCCTGATCGGCAAACGCGTCGGGGACGAGGCCGTGGTGGCGGGCCAGTCCGTCGAGATCGTCGCGGTCGACTGATCAACGGTCGACACGAAACATCAGCTGCGCTCAACTGACACAAAGACAAGAAGGAAAGATCGCCCATGGCCCGAAAGCCCAACTACAGTTTCGAACGCCAGGAGCGCGAGCGCGCCGACGCCAAGAAGGCCGCTGAAAAGGCCGCCGCCAAGGCCGAGAAGCGCGCCCAGCAGCAGGCCGAAAAGAACGGCGACGCGGCTCCGCAGGAAGACTGACGTCAGGCCGCCTCGGACGGGGCCGCCTGTTCGGCGCTTCGCAGCATCCGGGCCAGGCGTGGCAGCAGGTGGCTCTGAATCCGGTCCTTGGTCAGATAGTCGCGCGCGCCCAGCGAAACGGCGCGCTGGACGTGTTCTGAAGCGCGACTGGCGGTCAGGACGAGGACGGATGGAGGCGCTTCGATCGCTTCCGCGCGCAGGGTCTCCAGCACCGCGAAGCCGTCGACATCGGGCAGGTTCAGGTCCAGCAGCAGGGCATGCGGGCGGATGAGGAAGGTCCGTTCGAGCGCTTCGCGGCCGCAGCGCGCCGTGTGGGCGTCATAGCCGGCCGAGGTCAGTTTGGAACGGACCAGTTCGCGCACGAGGGAATCGTCCTCGGCGATCAGGATCCGGCGGCGTCCGGGCATGGGGGCTCCATTTTCACGCCCTTTCGGGCTGTCCCGGAGTGATAACCGGGGATGGATACCAGAGGCTTACGCAACCCTTAGGTCTTTGGTTATAGGCCGCTTTCAGACCAGCCCGTCGTAAGCCGGGGCCTCGGCGGCGCTGCCGGGGAAGACGCGATTGTCCAGCGCGGCGCGGTCGACGCCCATGTGGTCGCGCAGCACGCCCTTGAAGACCGAGCGGACGTCCAGCGTCGGGGTCAGGTCGCGGTCCTCGAACAGTTTCGCCTCGGCGAGCGTCGGCCAGTCGCCGACCATGCCGGAGTTTGGGCCGCCCCGCTTGAGCGCGCCACCCGCCAGCAACAGGGAGGACCCGGTGCCGTGGTCGGTGCCTTGGGTTCCGTTGGCGCGGGCGGTGCGGCCGAACTCGGTGGCGACGACGACGACGGTGCGGTCCCAGTCATTTCCCAGACCCTGATGCAGGCCGCCGATGACCTGATCGAGGCCGGTGAGGCGGGTCTGGAGCTGGCCCAGCTGGCGGGCGTGGGTGTCCCAGCCGTCGATCGACAGGGCCACGAGGTCGGCGCCCTGATCCCCCGCCATCAGACGGGCGACCGCAGCGCCGAGGCCGGCGACGTCGCTACGGCGCACCGTGGCGTCGCCCGCGACCATGGCCATCTGCTCGGTCTCCAGACCACGGGCCAGATTGGTCCCCAGCATGGGGTCGTCGACATAGAGGTCCTGCAGCAGGGAGGCGATGCGGTCGCCGCCCTCGATCTTGCCGCCCGGCGCCCAGCTGGACGTCGGGGCCGAGCCGCGCAGGATCAGGGGCGTCTGGGCCCCGATGGACAGGCCGTGATAGCGGGCGCCGGACGCCGCGAGCGCCCGATTGAGCCAGCCGTCGGTCTGCTGGCGCAGGCCCTCGCCGCCGTTTTCCAGCACGTCCTGGGCGTCGAAATGGGAGCGGATGCGGGCCGGAATGGCCACCGCCGGGGCGAAGCGCATCTGGCCGGCGCCGTAGAGGTCGTGCAGGCCCGCCAGAGACGGGTGCAGGCCGAAGCCTTCGGAGAGGGCGAGCGCGCCGTTGGGCTGGCCGGGCGCCGCGATGGCGAGGCCGGCGCGCAAGGGGACGTAGTTCGCATCGCCGTAAGGGACGGTGACCGACAGGCCGTCCATGGCCCCGCGGGCGATGATGACGACCATCTTGTTGCGCGGCCCGGCGGCCGACTGGGCCGAGGCCCGGCCGGCGAAGGCGAGGCTGACGCCGGCGGCGCCGAGGAAAAGGCGGCGGTTCAGGTGGGGGTAGGTCATCGGCGTTGGAACTCCGGCGACATGAGGAAGAGGGTCAGGGCTTCGGGACGACTTTCGGCCCGGGCGACGGCGAGGCGGGTGCGTTCGGTCAGACGCGCGCCGAGCGCATTGGCGGCGACGGTGTTGGGATCGGCGATCTGGGCGAGGTCGGCGACGGTCTTTGACCAGTCCAGCCGCTTCACGAGGGCGTCGGGTCCGGCCCAGTCGGCGGCGGTGTCGGGCCAGCCCTCGGGCGAGGGAGCGGCGAAGGCGGGCTGCCCCATGGCAACGAGGGCCTGCTGCAACGGTTGAATCCGCTGCGGGCTGGTGCCCAGAGCCCGGTGGGCCGAGACGATGAACTCATAGGGCGTCTTGATCTTGGCCGGCTGGGGCGACCAGCTCTCGGGGGCGGTCACCAGCGTCCGGGCCACCACGGCGAGGTCGCCGCCCGAGCGGGTCCAGGCCTGTTCGAGCTTGTCGACCAGAGACGGCGGCGGATCGTCGGCGACGAAGTGGGCGGCGATCCTGCGCGCCAGCCGACGCGCCGTCCGGGGACTGTTGGCGAGGTCGCGCAGGATGGTCTCGCCCTGATCCTTCTCTCCGGGAGCGTAGGTCTTGCCCAGCACGGTACGTTCGCCGGGCTCGTGGACGATGGCGCGGTAGACGAAGCCGTTCAGGCCGGGCTCGCCGCGCACCGCCGCCTGAACCCCGCGCGCATAGCGGGCTTGTTGTCGCTGGCCGCCGCCGCCGAAACCTTGAGCCCCGGCGGCGACATTGGCGCGGACGAGGTCCATGCCCTGATCGCGCGGCGCAGGGACGGACCAGCCGGTGAGGGCGCGGGCGAACTCGGTGACGTCTCCTTGCGTATAGCCGCCGTCGGCGCCGACGGTGTGCAGCTCCATGATCTCGCGGGCGAGGTTCTCGTTCAGCCCGGCGTTGCGGCGCTGGCCGGCGCGGCTGTCGGGGCCGATCGACTGAGCCTGATCGAGATAGAGCAGCATGGCCGGATGCTGTTCGGCGGCGACGGCCAGATCCTCGAACTTGCCGAAGACGTGGGGCCGGATGGCCTCGCGCTCATATTGGCCCATGAAGACGGCCGACTGGAACTTGGTCGCCGAGACGGTGAAGCCGTTGGCCCAGAACAGGGCCCAGCGTTCGGCGAAGCCGGCATCGGTGGTCGCGCCCAGCTGCGCACGGGCGAGGAACTCTCGCGCCGTATCCTGAACCAGATCGCGGCGGCTGTCGCGACGGGCGTCGAAGGCGGCCTGAGCCGGATCGGAGGCGGCGGGCATGGGCGCCGCCTGGGCGATGGGGGCGTTCTGGTCGGCCTGATTGGCCATGCGTTGGGCGCGGCGTTGCTGTCGCCGGGGTTGGGCGGGCGTCTCCATGGCCGGTTGGGCGCCGGGCTGACCCATCTCGGCAGGCGGCATGTCCCGGCGCGCCTGCCGCACCTGCTGGGCGTCGCGTTGATAGTCGAGGAAGGCCTGCATCCGCTCGACGGAGGTGTCGAACTGGCCCGGCGGATTGGCCGCGCCGGTCGGTCGGATCTGGCCTTCCAGCCAGCCGCGGGGGTCGTTCAACCGTTGAATCTCACCCGGTCGGGCGCCGAGGCCGAAGCGGGTGAGGGCGATGGCGGCGTTGACGTCGGATTCCGAAGGCATGGCCCGTCCTCTCGTCGTGTGTGTCAGACCTGAAACGTCCCGCCCTGAAAAGTCCGTCGCGGATGAGGAGGTTGCAAGCCGGGATCGACGGGTATCCAATAACGGTCAACAGCGAAGGTCCTTCGAAAGGGGCCTCGGCGGGAGTGAGAACCATGGGCCAGAGGTCCGACGCCCTGACCGACGCCGCCACCCATCCGGATCGGGTGCGGTCGGTGCTGGATGATGCAGCGGGGCCGGCGCGTTCGGCCCTGGCGGCGTCTTGGCGGCGCTCGATCACCCTCTATGGCCTCGATCCCGAGGACGGGCGGCCGCCCGAGGTGCTGACGGCGCAGGAGCTGGCGGCGGCGCGGCAGGAGATCGAGCCCCTGATGCGGGCGGCGCAGTCGACGCTGGACCGGCTGTTCCAGGCCGTCGGCGACACAGGCTGCTGCGTCCTGCTGACCAATCGGGACGGGGTGCCCGTCGATCGGCGTGGCGCCGTCGCCGACGACGACCAGTTCCGCCGCTGGGGCCTGTGGTCGGGCGCGGTCTGGTCCGAGGCGACCGAGGGGGCCAACGGCATCGGGACGTGTCTGGCCGAGAGCCGGGCCCTGACCATCCATCGTGACCAGCATTTCCATACGAAGAATATCGGCCTGAGCTGCACCGCCGCGCCGATCTACGACCATCAGGGGCGGCTGGCGGCGGCGCTGGACGTCTCCTCGGCCAGGGCCGACCTGACCGAGGGCTTCGTCGGCCTGATCGCGGCGGCGGTGGGCGACGCGGCCCGCGCCATTGAGGCAGCTCACTTCCGCGAGGCCTTCTCCCAGACCCGGATCGTCCTGCCGCCTGGCGGGGAAAGGCACGGGGCCGCCCTCCTGGCGGTGGATCGCCACGATCTGGTGGTCGGGGCGACGCGATCGGCGCGGCAGATGCTGGACATCACCGACGCCCGTATCGCCGGGCAGCTGCCGGCCTCGGACGTGCTGTCGGTCGGCGGGAGCGGCGAGGAACTGGTCGAGGCCGAACGCGGCGCCGTGCGTCGGGCCCTGGCGCGCGCCGACGGCAATGTCTCGGCCGCCGCGCGGGCCCTGGGCGTCAGCCGCGCGACCCTTCACCGCAAGCTGAACCGGCTGGGACTGGCGGGGCACTGAACCTGTCGCACGCATGCGACAGGTGTGCGGCGCAGCATGAACTCGCCGTCTGGCGCGGCCCGGATCGCGGGCGCTTCTCTGGTCTCCAACGACGACGCCGAAACCGGCGCGCCCTGGAAACAACGGAGACGACCGATGACCAAGCCCGAATTCATTCGCGCCGCGACGCCCAAGTTCAAACCCCGCTATGACAACTTCATCGGCGGCGAATGGGTGGCGCCGGTCGCCGGCCGCTATTTCGAGAACCTGTCGCCGGTGAACGGCCGGGTGCTGTGCGAGGTGGCGCGGTCCGACGCCGCCGACGTCGAACTGGCGCTGGACGCCGCCCACAAGGCGAAAGACGCCTGGGGCAAGACCTCGGTGACCGAGCGGGCCGTGATGCTCAACAGGATCGCCGACCGGATCGAGGCGAACCTGCAGGCGATCGCCGAGGCCGAGACCTGGGACAACGGCAAGCCGGTGCGCGAGACCATGGCCGCGGACATCCCGCTGGCCATCGACCATTTCCGCTATTTCGCCGGCTGCATCCGGGCCCAGGAAGGCGGGATCTCCGAGATCGACCATGACACTGTCGCCTATCATTTCCATGAGCCGCTGGGCGTGGTCGGGCAGATCATTCCGTGGAACTTCCCGATCCTGATGGCGGCGTGGAAGCTGGCGCCCGCTCTGGCGGCGGGCAACTGCATCGTGCTCAAGCCCGCCGAACAGACTCCGGCCTCGATCCTGATGGTCATGGAGCTGATCCAGGACCTGATTCCGGCGGGAGTCCTGAACATCGTCTCGGGCACCGGGGTGGAGGTCGGCAAGCCGCTGGCCACCAATCCGCGCATCGCCAAGATCGCCTTCACCGGCTCCACCGCCGTCGGCCAGCAGATCATGCAATACGCCACCGAGAACCTGATCCCGGTGACACTGGAGCTGGGCGGCAAGTCGCCGAACATCTTCTTCAAGGACGTGATGGATCACGACGACGCCTTCCTCGACAAGGCGCTGGAGGGTTTCGCCATGTTCGCGCTGAACCAAGGTGAGGTCTGCACCTGCCCCAGCCGCGCCCTGATCCATGAGGACATCTTCGACGCCTTCATGGAGAAGGCCATCAAGCGGGTGGAATCCATCGTGCGCGGCGACCCGCTGGACCCGAACACCATGGTCGGCGCCCAGGCGTCGCAGGCCCAGCTCGACAAGATCCTGTCCTACCTGGCCATCGGCAAGGCGGAGGGCGCCGAGGTCCTGACCGGCGGCGATCAGGCCGAGCTGAAGGGCGATCTGAACGGCGGCTATTACGTCGAGCCGACCATCTTCAAGGGCACCAACAACATGCGGGTGTTCCAGGAGGAGATCTTCGGCCCGGTCCTGTCGGTGACAACCTTCAAGACGCTGGAAGAGGCCATCGAAATCGCCAACGACACGGTCTACGGCCTCGGCGCCGGTGTCTGGTCGCGCGACATGAACACCGCCTATCGCGCCGGCCGGGCCATCGAGGCGGGCCGCGTCTGGACCAACTGCTACCACCAGTACCCCGCCCATGCGGCCTTCGGCGGCTACAAGAAGTCCGGCATCGGGCGTGAGAACCACCGGATGATGCTGGACCACTATCAGCAGACCAAGAACCTGCTGGTCAGCTATAGCCCCGACAAGCTCGGCTTCTTCTGAGGCGCCGACCCGCGCCCCGGATTTGACCAGAGGTCGATCCGGGCATTTCCACTCCCCCGAGCGTCCCGACCCGGACGAGACTGCGGCGGTCTCTCGTAAGAGGGGCCGCCGTTCTTTTACCGGCTGCGGTAGCGGAGGGCGTCGACGAGGAGGGCGAAGGCGGGGGTCGGCTGGCGGCGGCTGGGGTAGTAGAGGTGGTACCCCGAGAACGGCGGGGTCCAGTCGTCGAGGACGGTGGTCAGGCGGCCTTCGGCGATCAGGGGCGCGACCTCGTCGTGCATCATGACGGCCAGACCCATGCCGGCGAGGACGGCGCTCCGGACCAGGGCCATGCTGTTGAAGATCAGCCGGCCGGCGACGCGGATATTGGCGGCCTGACCGTCCTTCTCGAACTCCCAGGCATAGAGGCCGCCCAGGGTTGGCAGGCGGTAGTTGATACAGGCGTGGTCGGCGAGGTCGTGCGGGGTCTGCGGGGCGCCGTGGCGGGCCAGATAGTCGGGCGAGGCGATGACGACCATGCGCAGGTCAGGCCCAATGGGAACGGCGATCATATCCTTGCCCAGCCGTTCGCCCAGACGGATGCCGGCGTCGAAGCGGCCCTCGACCAGATCGGCCAGGCTGTCGTCGACCGAGATCTCGACCTTGATGTCGGGATAGGCGGGCAGGAGGCGCTCGAGCACCGGCCACAGCACCTTGCGCGCCGCATGTTCGCCGGCGGTGATGCGGATGGTCCCGGCCGGGCGGTCGCGCAGGTCGCCCAGCGCCGCGACCCGCTGTTCGATATCGTCGAAGGCCGGACGCAGGGTCTCCAGCAGCCGTTCGCCGGCCTCGGTCGGGGCGACGTTGCGCGTGGTGCGGACCAGCAGGCGCAGGCCCAGACGCGTCTCCAGCCGCCGCACCGTATGGCTGACCGCCGACTGGGAGGTGCCGAGCTTGGCTGCTGCCCGGGTGAAGCTGCGTTCCTCCGCCACGACCATGAAGGTGGAGAGGTCGCCCAGCTCATCGCGCTTCATTCATGAATCCTCGACATGGGTGCATGCCGATATCTGCGCCTAATCGAAGGGCCGAACCAGTCCTAGATTGCCCGTACCGAAATCAGAGAGGGACCGTCCGGACGGCGCCCTCTTCGCCTGCTGGAGCGCCCCCATGAAGACCATCGGTTACGCCGCCCATTCGACCACCGCGGAGCTTGAGCCCTGGACCTTCGAACGGCGCGAGCTGCGCGCCAACGACGTGCAGATGGAGATCCTCTACTGCGGCGTCTGCCATTCGGACCTGCACCAGTCGCGCAATGACTGGGGCTGGTCGTCCTATCCGGTGGTGCCGGGCCACGAGATCGTCGGCGTCGTCACCGCCGTCGGCCCGGAAGTGAAGAAGTACAAGGAAGGCGACCGCGTCGCCGTCGGCTGTATGGTCGACAGCTGCCAGCACTGCGACCAGTGCCACAAGGGCGAGGAGCAGCTCTGCCGCCACGGCAACACCCAGACCTATAACGGTCGCGACCGGATCACGGGCGACCCGACCTACGGCGGCTATTCCAAGCATCTGGTTGTGCGCGAGGAGTTCGTCCTGTCGGTGCCCGACAGCCTCGATATCTCGAAAGCCGCGCCCCTGCTGTGCGCCGGCATCACCACCTGGTCGCCGCTCAAGACCTGGGGCGTCAAGGAAGGGACCCGCGTCGGGGTCATCGGCCTGGGCGGTCTGGGCCATATGGCGGTCAAGCTGGCCGCCGGTCTCGGCGCCCATGTCACGGTGCTGAGCCGCACCGCCGACAAGGAAGCCGATGCGAAGGAGCTGGGCGCCCACGCCCTGCTGGTGTCGTCGGACAAGGCGGCGATGAAGGCTGCGGCCAACAGCCTGGACCTGATCATCGATACCGTGCCGGTCAAGCATGACCTCAACCCCTATATGCCGCTGCTCGACATCGACGGCACCCTGGTCATCGTCGGCCAGCTGGGCCCGATGGAGGAGATGTCGACCCTGCCGCTTCTGCTGGCGCGGCGCCGTGTCTCGGGCTCGCCCATCGGCGGCATCCGCGAGACCCAGGAGATGCTCGACTTCTGCGGCGAGAAGGGAATCCTGCCCGACGTCGAGATGATCCGCATGGACGAGATCAACCACGCCTTCGAGCGGATGGAGAAGTCCGACGTCCGCTACCGCTTCGTCATCGACATGGCGTCGCTGGAGGCCCCGGCCGCCGAGGCCGCGTGATGGGGGCGGCGTTTCTCGCCGCCCTTCTCATTTTCATTCAGGAGCCTGCAATGACCGTTCAGCGCAACGGAACGAACCCGGCTGCCTTCGGCCCGGCGGAATACTTCACCGGCCGCGTCCGCATCGAGAACGGGTTCAAGGCGCCGGCGCCGGGCAATGTTCAGGGCGCGCTGGTCATCTTCGAGCCCGGCGCCCGGTCCAACTGGCACACCCATCCGCTGGGCCAGACCCTGATCGTCGCCTCGGGCGTGGGCTGGCACCAGTGCGAGGGCGGGCCGGTCGAGGAGATCCGCGCCGGCGACGTGGTCCAGTGCGGCGCCAACCACCGCCACTGGCACGGCGCCAGCGCCACGGTCGGGATGAGCCACTGGGCCGTTCAGGAAGCCCTCGACGGCAAGGTCGTGGAGTGGATGGAGCCGGTGACCGACGAACAGTATCTCGCGGGACCCGCCCGATGACCGACGTCGTCGTTCTCATCGGCGCCGGCCAGATCGGCCAGGCCATCGCCCGCCGCGTCGGGACCGGCAAACATGTGCTGCTGGCCGACAACCGGATCGAAAACGCCCGTGCCGCGGCCGAGGTGTTCGCCAACGCCGGCTATGTCGTCTCGACCGCGACGGTCGATGTGTCGGATCGCGCCTCGGTCGAGGCCCTGGTCCGGACGGCGACCGGCATCGGCGCGGTCACCGGCCTGATCCATGCCGCGGGCGTCTCGCCCAGCCAGGCGCCGCCCGGGGTGATCCTGAAGGTCGATCTGTACGGAACCGCCCTGGTGCTCGACCTGTTCGGGGCGGTGATCGCCGCCGGCGGTTCAGGCGTGGTCATCGCCTCCCAGTCAGGGCATCGCCTGCCGCCCCTGTCCGTCGAACAGAACAAGGCTCTGGCCATGACCCCGGTCGAGGACCTGTTGGGTCTCGACTTCCTGTCGCCCGATCGGGTCACCGATCCGCTGAACGCCTATCAGCTGTCCAAACGCGGCAATGCGCTTCGGGTCGCGGCCGAGGCCGTGCGCTGGGGCCGGCGCGGCGCCCGGATCAACTGCATCAGCCCGGGCATCGTCATGACGCCGCTGGCCCGGGACGAGCTGAACGGCCCGCGCGGCGAGGGCTATCGCCGCATGATCGAGGGCTCGCCCGCCCGTCGCGCCGGGACGCCCGACGAGATCGCCGGACTGGCCGCCCTGCTGATGGGAGCCGACGGCGCCTTCATCACCGGCTCCGATTTTCTCATGGACGGCGGGGTCACCGCCGCCTGGTGGTACGGCGACCTCGCCTCCGCTGCATAAAGGACAGACGCCATGAAAACCCGAACTCTCGGTTCTTCCGGGCTTGAGGTCTCCGCCCTCGGTCTGGGCTGTATGGGGCTGAGCGCCGCCTATGGTCCGGCGACGGAGACGACGGAGGCCGTGGGCCTGATCCGCGACGCCTTCGATCTGGGGGTGACCTTCTTCGATACCGCCGAGGCCTATGGGCCCTTCGTCAATGAGACGGTGGTGGGCGAGGCGCTGGAGCCGATCCGCGACAAGGTGGTGATCGCCACCAAGTTCGGCTTCGACATCGATCAGGCGACCGGCGAACGCCGCGGCGGGACCAACAGCCGCCCCGAGCATATCGTCGCCGTGGTCGAGGCCATGCTGAAGCGGCTGAGGACCGACCACATCGACCTTCTGTATCAGCACCGCGTCGATCCGGCCGTGCCGATGGAGGAGGTCGCAGGGGCCGTGAAAGGTCTGATCGACGCGGGCAAGGTGCTGCATTTCGGCCTGTCGGAGGCGAGCCTCGACTCGATCCGCCGCGCCCATACGGTGCAGCCGGTGGCGGCGCTGCAGAACGAATATTCCCTGTGGACGCGGGATGTGGAGGCCAATGGGGTGCTCGACCTGTGCGAACAGCTCGGCATCGGCTTCGTACCCTTCAGCCCTCTGGGCGCCGGCTTCCTGACCGGGAAGATCGATGCGGAGACGGCCTTCGCGCCGGGGGATTTCCGGTCGATCTCGCCGCGCTTCACCGCCGAGGCCCGGGCCGCCAATACGGCCATGGTCGAGCTCCTGACCCGGACGGCCGAGGCCCACGGCGCGACCCCCGCCCAGATCGCCCTGGCCTGGCTGCTGGCGAGGAAGCCGTGGATCGTCCCGATCCCGGGCACGTCCAAACTGCACCGGCTGAAGGAAAACCTCGGGGCGGCGGAGATCGAACTGACGCCCGAAGACCTGACCGCCATCGGCGCCGCGGCCGCGCAAATCAACATCCAGGGCGCCCGCCTGCCCGAGGCCGTCCTGGCCATGACCAACCGTTGATCGGAGTTTCCCAATGACCACCCTCCCCACACGCAAACTCGGCGATCTGGAAGTCTCGGCCCTCGGCCTCGGCTGTATGGGGCTGAGCTTCGGCTTCGGCCCGGCGACGGAGACGAAGGAGGCCATCGCCCTGATCCGCGCGGCGGCCGAGCGCGGCGTGACCTTCTTCGACACGGCCGAGGTCTATGGCCCCTTCGTCAACGAGAGCGTGGTCGGCGAGGCCCTGGCGCCGTTCCGCGATCAGGTCGTGATCGCCACCAAGTTCGGTTTCGCCCTGGAGCCTGGTTCGGCCCCGACCGGCGGGCTGAACAGTCGCCCGGACCATATCCGCAAGGCCGTCGAAGGGTCCCTGTCGCGGCTGGGAATCGAGACCATCGACCTGCTCTATCAGCACCGCGTCGATCCCGAGGTTCCGATCGAGGACGTCGCCGGAACCGTCCGCGACCTGATCGCCGAGGGCAAGGTCAAGGCGTTCGGCCTGTCGGAGGCCGGCGTTCAGACGATCCGGCGTGCCCATGCGGTCCAGCCGGTCGCGGCCCTGCAGAGCGAATACTCCCTGTGGTGGCGCGAGCCGGAGGCGGAGATCCTGCCGGCGCTGGCGGAACTGGGCATCGGCTTCGTGCCCTTCAGCCCGCTCGGAAAGGGTTTCCTGACCGGGGCGATCAAGGCCGACGAGACCTTCGACAAGGGCGATTTCCGCAGCACACTGCCCCGGTTCCAGCCTGAAAACCGTGACGCCAACCAGGCTCTTCTCGATCTCGTCGAGGCCTTCGCCAGACAGAAGGGCGCCACTCCCGCCCAGATCGCCCTGGCCTGGCTGCTGGCCCAGGAGCCGTCGATTGTCCCGATCCCGGGCACGACCAAACTCCACCGGCTGGAGGAGAACCTCGGCGGCGCGACCGTCGAGATGACGGCGGAGGATGTCGAGGCCCTGAACACCGCCTCGGCGACGCTTCAGGTGACCGGCGACCGCTATGCGCCGGCCCAGCAGAAGATGATCGACCGTTGATTCCAGTCTGAGGGGAGGCGGTTCGGGAAAGGCGTCCTATATCGACGGCATGACCAGCCGAACCGCCTCCTGCGACTGCGGACAGCTCAGCATCACCGTCGAGGGCGAGCCTCGCGGGGTGGGGGTGTGTCACTGTCTGTCCTGCCAGCGACGGACGGGCAGCGTCTTCGCCACACTGGCCGGGTTTCGCGGCTCCTGGTCGATGAGCGGACGGGCCACCGAATATGTGCGGACGGGGGATCAGGGGGCGAGGTTCCGCTTCCGCTTCTGCCCCGTCTGCGGCTCCAACGTCTTCCATACGGAGGAGGGGTTCGAGGACCGGTCGGTGAGCATCTCCGTCGGGGCCTTCGCCGACCCGACCTTCCCGCCGCCGTCGGACAGCGTCTACGACAGCCGGCGCCATCCGTGGGTGTCCCTGCCCGAGACGGTGCAGGTCTGGGACAAGGATCCCGAATGAACCCGGGGGCACGCTTTGTGGCCTGGCTGAAATACTGGTTCTGGCCGCACAAGCCGGTTCCGGTCGAGCCCGATTGGTCGGCCATCAACACCTATACGGACCTGTGTCGTGCCGCCTGGGACTGCGGCTGGCTCAGTTCAGACGCTGTGCTGGCCGGGCCGTTCCAGCGCTATCTTGAGCTCTGCATGGATGGGGACGACAATCCGCGCGGCCGGGCGCGGATCATGGAGTTCGCCCGGGGGCTGGTGATCTCTCATGCCCGGGGACTGGACCCCGTCGCGGGGTGGGACGGGGAAGACGATCGGAACCGTCCCCTGAGTCCCGCCGGCGAGGCCTTCGTCGCCCGCGCCCGGACCCGGGTCGCGGACTGGTTCGCCGGCCGGTCCGACACCGAATACATGCTCGAAGTCATGGACGGGACGGCGACCCACAACTATCGGGCCCCGAAAGCGCCCGCCTCCGAAGGTTGAATACGCCCCGCGACGCCGTGGCGGCCTTGAATGGCGCAGGCTGTTCGGATACTGCGACACATTCTCATTATTGGTCCTCCCCCGACCTGCAGAAAGTCGCCTCCATGTTCCGTTCCGTGCTCCTCGCCTCCTGCTGTGCTCTCGGCCTCGCCGGTCCCGCCCTGGCCCAGACCGCGACGCAAGAGACGACCGAGCTGGAAGAGGTCATCGTCACGGGCTCGCAGGTCACCCTGACCTCTCCCTATGCCGGCGGGCAGGTGGCGCGGGGCGGCCGGGTCGGTCTGTTCGGCTCGCTGGGGGTGATGGACACACCGTTCGCCACCACCGCCTATACGGAAGAGCTGTCGCGCAACCAGCAGAGCCGCAGCGTCGGCGACGTGCTGCAGAACGATCCGGCGGTGCGGGTGTCCAAGGGCTTCGGGAATTTCCAGGAGCTGTACGTCATCCGCGGCTTCCCGGTCTATTCGGACGACATGACCTATAACGGTCTCTACGGCATCCTGCCGCGCCAGTTCGTGGCGTCGGAGTTCCTGGAGCGGGTCGAGGTCTTCCACGGCGCGACCGCCTTCCTGAACGGCGCGGCGCCGGGCGGCTCGGGCGTCGGCGGCGCCTTCAACCTGATGCCCAAGCGGGCCGGGAACGAGCCCCTGACGCGGTTGACGGCCGGGGTCGAGGGCGGCGGCGAACTCTATCTGGCCGGCGATGTCGCCCGCCGTTTCGGCGCCGACAATGAATACGGCGCCCGTCTGAACCTGGTCCGCCGCGACGGCGAGAGCACGGTGGACGGCGAGGACCGCCAGCTGACCGCCATCGGCCTGGGTCTGGACCGCCGCGGCGACCGCGCCCGCTTCTCAGCCGACATCGGTTATCAGGACCACCACATCGACGCTCCGCGTCCGACCGTGACGCCGTCCGGCGCCGTTCCGGCCGCGCCCTCGGCCGACGTCAACTACGCCCAGCCCTGGACCTATACGGACGAGAAGCAGGTCTTCGGCGTGGCCCGTGGCGAGTTCGACCTGACCGACAGCGTCACCGCCTGGGCGGCCTTCGGCGGCCGTCAGGGCAAGGAGGCCAATGTCCTGGCCAACCCCAATGTCGACGCCAGCGGCAATCTGACCGCCTACCGTTTCGACAATACGCGTGAGGACACCGTCTGGTCCGGTGACGTCGGCCTGCGCGCCGAGCTAACCACCGGCTCCGTCGGGCACCGGATCGTGGCCTCGGCCTCGCAGGTGCAGTCGAAGTCGAGGAACGCCTATGCCTTCTCCAGCTTCGCGGGCTTCTCCGCCGGGACCCTGTCCAACCCAGTCGCCGTGGCCCAGCCGGCGGCTGACTTCTTCGTCGGCGGCGACCCGTCGAACCCGCATGTGACCGAGCGTGTCGACAACTCCAGCCTGGCCTTGGCCGACATGCTGTCCTTCCTGGACGGCAAGCTGCTGGTCACGGCCGGCGTCCGCTATCAGAGCATCAAAACCCGCACCTACGACTACAACACCGGCGCCCTGGGCTCGTCCTATGACGGCGACGCTGTCACCCCGGCCTTGGCGGTGGTGTACAAGCCGGTCGATCGGGTCTCCCTCTACGCCAACTACGCCGAGGCCCTGATCCCCGGGAAAATCGCCCCCGCCGTGGTCAACGGCCTGACAGTCACGAACGCCGGCGAGGTGCTGGATCCGTTCGTCGGCGAACAGGTCGAGGTCGGCGCCAAATATGACGCCGGGACCTTCGGCGGTTCGATCAGCCTGTTCCGCACCACGCTCCAGACCGAACTCTTCACCGCGACCAGCGCGACGGCGGGGACCTATGGCGCGGGCGGCGAGCAGCAGAACCAGGGCGTCGAGCTCAGCGTCTTCGGTGAGCCGGTCGAGGGCCTGCGCCTTCTGGGCGGCCTGACCTGGCTGGACGCCGAGGTCGAGGGCGGCGCCCGTCCGATCGGGGTTCCGGACTTCCAGGGCAACGTCAATGTCGAGTGGGATGTGCCCCAGGTCACCGGCCTGACGCTGGAAGGCCGCGCCGTCTATACCGGCGAGCAGGAGGTCAATGCGGCCAACACCGTCCAGCTGGACAGCTGGACCCGTTTCGACGCCGGCGTCCGTTATGAGATGAGCGTCGCCGACCAGCCGGTCACCCTGCGCGCCCGGGTCGAAAACCTGGCCGACAAGGATCAGTGGGTCGCCGTCGGCGGCTATCCGGGCGCCAACTATCTGACGCTGGGCGCGCCGCGCACCCTGCGGGTCTCGATCTCGACGGACTTCTGAGGCGGATGAAACCCGGCACGATCCGCGCCTGGTCCTGGGTTCACAAATGGTCGAGCCTGGTCTCGACCGCCTTTCTGCTGATGCTGTGTCTGACCGGCCTGCCGCTGGTCTTTACGCATGAGCTGAACCATCTGTTGCTCGACCAGAGCTGGCAGGCGGCCGACCCCAATGCGCCGAAGAAGAACCTCGACGAGGTTCTGGCCACGGCGCTGGCGCGGGAGCCGGGCGATGTGCCCGCCTTCATGAGCTTCGACGAAGACCGGCCGGTGGTGAACGTCACCAGCCGGCCCGCGGATGGTCCGGCGACCGCCTTCCACTTCCAGCCGATCGACCAGACGACCGGCGATCCCGCTCCGCCGGTCGCGGGCCATCCGCTGCTGGAGTTCCTGCTGCAGCTTCATACGGACATGTTTCTGGGTCTGTCCGGGATGCTGTTCCTGGGGGTCATGGGTCTGTTGCTGATCGCGGCCGTCGTTTCGGGGGTGGTTCTCTACGCCCCCTTCATGCGCAGGCTGCCGTTCGGGACGCTGAGGCTGGAGAAGGCGGCGCGGACGCGATGGCTGGACTGGCACAATCTTCTGGGCATCGTCACCGTGGCCTGGGTGACGGTGGTCGGGCTGACAGGGGTGGTGAACACCCTGGCCACGCCCATCCTGACGGTCTGGAAGAACACGGCGCTGAAGGAACTGACGGCGGAATATGCAGCGCCCGTCGCGACCGGCGAGCGGGCCTCGCTGGATCAGGCGGTGGCGCGGGCGAAGCAGGCCCTGCCGGGCAAGACGCTGCAGTTCGTGGCCTTTCCCGGCACCGACTATTCGACGGATCACCACTATGCGGTCTTCTTCCACGGCGACACGCCGCTGACCGCCCATCTGACGACGCCGGCCCTGATCGATGTGCGGACCGGGGAGCTGGCGGCCGTGGCTCCGACGCCCTGGTATGTGAAGGCGCTGAGCCTGTCGCAGCCGCTGCATTTCGGCGACTACGGCGGACTGGGGCTGAAGATCGTCTGGGGCCTGCTGGACCTCGCGACGATCGTCATCCTCGGGTCCGGCCTCTATCTGTGGCTGGCGAAGAAGAGGGGGCGCAAGGCGTGAAGCGCGGCAAGGATCTGAGCCTCCGGGCCGTGTTCGGCGTCCCGCTGATCCTCGGCGTTCTGGCCCTCATCGGGCTGGTGGGGGCGCTGCTGGAGAACGGCCTGTGGGACGGGCTGGGCGCGGCCCTGCTGGTGACCTCGGCGGCCGCCGTCGTCTGGGCCAGATTCAGGCGGCGCTGACCCTCAGTGCGCTGCGGTCGCCGACCGGGGCACGGAGAAGATGATCACGCCCTCGAACTCGCCGACGCGGCGGCCGACGGAGGTGACGCGCGGATCGCGCACGGACTCGCGTGGGCAGGCCAGAAGGTCGGCGCTGTCGTCGAACAGTTCCGTGGTCTTGTAGGTCTCACCCAGCAACCAGCACGGGCCGCCCGGCTGCGGATAGCCGCGCTCGACCAACTTCAGACGATCGGAGAGGTCGCGGATCGGAGCCGGCGGGGTCGTCGCCGAGGCGCAGGCGGACAGCAGGGCGGCGAGGCCGAGGGTTCCGATGGCGATCAGGCGGCGCATTGCGGGTCTCCGACAGACAGTGAAGCTACGGTCCCACCCTGCCGGACCTGAGGTTGTTCGTCGAGTGACAATGCCGAGACGGGGGGGCGGACAAAACGCCCCGAACCTCAGCCCGCCAGGGCCTCGGGCTCCTCAGGCGACAGCCACAGGGACAGGGCCGCGATCAGGGCCGGGATCTGGATCGGTTTGGCCAGATGGTCGTCCATCCCGGCTTCGCGGCAACGCTCGACCTGATCGGACTGGACGTTGGCGGTCAGGGCGAGGATGGGGGTGCGGTCGCCGGCTCCCGCCTGCATGCGGCGAATCTCGCGCGTCGCGGTCAGGCCGTCCATGACCGGCATGTGGACGTCCATCAGGACGAGGTCATAGGCGCCGGTCTGCATCGCCTGCACGGCCTCGGCGCCGTCGCAAACCGCGTCGACCGTCAGGCCCAGACCGCCGAGGATGGCCGTGACCAGTTCGCGGTTGGCCGGGGCGTCGTCGGCGACGAGGATGCGGCCGGTCAGGGCTTCACTCGCCTCTCCAGCGGCCGTCTCGACAGCGGCCCCGGCGCTCGCGGCCAGATCGACCTCGAACCAGAAGGTCGAGCCCTTGCCCGGCTCGCTGTCGACGCCCAGTTCGCCGCCCATGCAGCCGATCAGGCGCCGCGAGATAGCCAGGCCCAGGCCCGTGCCGCCATAGACGCGGGTGGTCGAGGCGTCGGCCTGGCTGAAGCGGTCGAAGACCTGGGCCAGCTTCTCCGCCGGAATGCCGATGCCGGTGTCGGTCACCGCCACGCGCAGGCGCAAGGCCCCGTCAGTCGAATGCGCGCCGCCCATCGTCAGGGTGACGCCGCCCTTCGCCGTGAACTTGGCCGCGTTGGACAGGAAGTTGAGCACCACCTGACGCAGCCGGCCCTCGTCGCCGGTCAGGCTGTTGGGAAGGTCGGGGTCGATGCGGACGTCCAGCGTCAGCCCCTTGAGGCGGCACTGGGTCTCGACGATGGCGGCGGCGCCTTCGGCGAGGATCCTGGGACTGAAGGGGCGGGGCTCCATCTCGATGGCGCCGGCCTCCAGCTTGGAATAGTCGAGGATGTCGTTGATCACGGCCAGCAGGGCGTCGCTGGCCGTGGCGATCCGGTCGACATAGCCGCGCTCGGTCGCGCCCAGGGCCTCGCTCTGCTGCAACAGGGTGGAGAAGCCGACGACGCTGGTCAGGGGCGTGCGGAGCTCATGGCTCATATTGGCCAGGAATTCGGACTTGGCGGCGGCGGCGGCCTCGGCGCGGTCGCGGGCCTCGATGACCTCGGCCTCCAGCGCCTTGCGGTCGTCGATGCCGCGGATGACGATGACGGCTTCGGGCACGCCGCGGTCGCTGACCACGGCCTTGAAGGTGCATTCGACCCAGACGATGGAGCCGTCGCGGTGCAGGGCCCGGTGCTCGAGCCGCGTCGACTTGCCGGTGGCGACGGATTCCAGCACGGCGGCGGTGACGGCGGGCAGGTCGTCGGGGTGGACGTATTCGGAAGCGTGGCCGCTCATCTCCTCCAGCGTCCAGCCCAGCAGGGTCTTGATGGCCGGGGAGATGTATTTGCTGGTGCCGTCCAGCCGGACGCGGGTGATGACGTCGTCGACGTTCTCGGCCAGCAGGCGATAGCGGCTTTCGTTGCGGCGCGCGGTTTCCAGCAGCTCATGCTGTTCGGTGACGTCCTGAAACACGCCGAACAGGGCCGAGACCTTGCCCAGCTCGTCGCGCTCGGTCCCGGCCTGGGTCAGGACGTGGCGCAGGCAGCCGTCGGCGCGGATCAGCTTCAGTTGCGCCTCATAGCCCTCGCCGGTCAGGATGGAGTTCTCGATCATCCCGGTCAGGGTCGCGACCGCGTCGGGATGGTAGAAGCCGACGGCGCCGGCCAGGTTGGGATCGAAGTCCTCGCGCGTGACGCCGTGAATGCGGAAGACCTCGTCGGACCACTGGACCATGCCGGTGGGGACA
>DBBK01000107.1 GCA_002292165.1 Brevundimonas sp. UBA986 | reverse complement strand
ACCGGCAGGCCGAAGGTCGCCTCCGAGATGAAGACGTGGCAGGGCGTGGGCTCGAAGCCGGCGCAGGTCGGATCGCGCCTGCGCTTGTAGTCGCCCGAGGCGACCATGGTGATCCCCTTCCAGCCGATGACCGCCTGGGCCGAGCCCAGGACGTGACCGGCGGGGACCAGCTTCACCGAGACGCCGTTGACCGATGTCGTCTCGCCGTAGGGGACCGGCTGCCGGTGAACGGCGAAGTCCTCGCCATAACGTTCGGCCATGATGGCCAGGGTCTGGGGCGTGGCCAGAACCGCGCCGTGCCCGGCCCGGGCATGGTCCGAATGGCCATGGGTGATCACCGCCCGATCCACCGGCCGGACAGGGTCGATGTAGAAGTCGCCGGGCGGGCAATACAGCCCCGCGGGCGTCGGCTTCAGCAGGTCCTCGAAACGGATCATGGGCCTAAGGTCGGCATCCGGGGCTTGCGCGCAAGGCCGCGCCCGATAAGGACGGATGGATGAGCGATACGTTCCTGACCGAAATCCTTCCCCAGCTGGCGGGCGGCGCGGCCCACACCCAGGCGCTCGGCTTCAGGCTGGAGAGCGTCGAGGGACAGATCGTCCGGCTGCGCACGCCATGGCGTGAGGATCTGGTCGGGGATCCGGACACGGGGGTCCTCGCGGGCGGCCTCGTCACCACCATGCTGGACCACGTCGGCGGACTGGCGACCTGGGTGGCGCTGGGCGGGTTCCAGAACATCGCGACGCTCGATCTGCGCGTCGACTATATGCGGGCGGCGCGGCCGAAGGCCGACCTGATCGCCGAGGCCCACTGCTTCAAGGTGACCCGCAACATCGCCTTCGTCCGCGCCTGGGCCTTCGAGGCCGACGCGGAGGACGGCCCCGGCGACCCGGTCGCCGCCGCCCAGTCCGCCTATGTGATCACCGAGAACGCCTCCCATCGCACCGGCGCGAACCTGCGCCCCCGCACCGAGGGAGCGGCCCGATGAGCGATCTGCTGCAGCGCCTGCCCTACGCCCGCTTCCTCGGCCTCGAGGGGCGGCTGGAAGACGAGACCCTGACGGTGGTCATGCCCTTCGCCGACAAGCTGATCGGCAACCCCCTGCTGCCCGCCCTGCACGGCGGATCGACAGCGGCCCTGCTGGAAATGACGGCCATCGCCCAGGTGGCCCTGGCCTATCCGCGGCTGCGCCTGCCCCGGCCGATCAACGTCACCGTCTCCTATCTGCGCTCCGGGCGGCCGGTGGACGTCCTGGCCCGGGCCCGGATCTCGCGCGCCGGGCGCCGCGTCGCCCACGTCCTGGCCGAGGCCTGGCAGGAGGACGCCACCCAGCCGATCGCCACCCTTGTCGCCAACTTCCTGCTGGATGAAAGCAACGAATAGTTGCGCGCCCCACCTACCCATGATTGCCTCATCCGGCGACACAGGATCGATATTGGGGGATGCGCATGGTTTCCGGGACGT
The DNA here is from genome assembly GCA_002292165.1 of Brevundimonas sp. UBA986. Classification (GTDB taxonomy): domain Bacteria; phylum Pseudomonadota; class Alphaproteobacteria; order Caulobacterales; family Caulobacteraceae; genus Brevundimonas. Next base: position 4,119 of record DBBK01000107.1, on the reverse strand, counting down.
CGGATCGCGAGAGCGCCGCGGAGGTCGCGGCTCGCAATGTGGCCGAGAGCCTGAACGCCGCCGAAGCCGCCGTGGACGCCGCCCTGAACGAGGCCCGGACCCTGACATCCATGCTCCCCGCCTCCGCCCCGGTCGCGGCCCCCGTCAGCGCCCTTGGCCGGGCGCGCATCCGTCTGGCCCGGGCCCACAGGAGTCTGTCCGACCTCGCCCGCCGGGTCGGACTGGATGAGGCGACTGTCGGCCCCCTGGACAAGCCGGAGGACACTCCCCCCATCGGCGGCGGCCCGAGGCGGCGCAGACCCGCGCCGCCGCAACCCGGCTAACGGCAACGCTCTCGTAAAGGGTAAACAAATCCCTACCGGACTCTCCTAAAGCGTGTTAAGGATATGTTTACCTGTTGCTTAGGAGGGATACATGGATCGTTCTGAAGTCGTCGCCAGCGTCGCTAGCGACCTGCATGCTACTGAAAAAGCTATCGATACCGCGATCACCCAGGCCACGACCCTGGTGCAGTCGATGATCGGCGCCCGCGCCGCCCTGTCGCTGTCGCCGGTGACGGCCGCCGGTTCGCAAAGCAAGGCGATGGAAACCATCGCCGCCCTCAGCACCGCGCGTGAGGCCATCGTCGCCTGCCACGCCGAGATGCAGAAAGATCACCGCAAGCTGGGTTGGGGCATCTATGCCGTCGGTCCGCTGAACAAGCCCGACGACTGGGAAACCCCGATCGGCGGCGGCGAGAAGCCGACCGGCGTGGGCGTCACCACCCGTCTCCGCGCCGTCTGAATTCGGCGTAATGTTGGCTTCCGGTCATTCCGGATTCGCCAGACTCGTTTCAATATCGCCCCCGTGTCATTCGGCACGGGGGCGTTTTGTTGTTTGATACCCTATGGTCCCAGATCGGCGCCATCTTCGTGGTCGCGATCTGCGCCTTCGCCTTCCTGAAAGGCGATGAGCCGGAGCGTGTCGCCGCGGGCGCCTACATCCTGGGCTGGTTCGCCTCCCTCCTCGCCCAGGGCGACGGCAAGCTGTTTCAGGTCCAGTGGGGCGTCTTCGCCATCGACGTCGTGATGCTGGTGGTCCTGGCTGCCCTGGTGTGGAAATCGCGTCGCGTCTGGCCCGTCTGGGCGGCGGCCTGTCAGCTGCTGGTGGTGATGAGCCACATCCTGTCCATCGCCGATGTGCGCCCCTCGGTCTCGGCCTTCCTGACGGTGGTCAATCTGGCCGGCTACGGCGTCCTGATCGCCCTGGCGGTCGGCACCTTCTGGGCCTGGCAGGAACGCCGCGCGGCCGGGCTGGAATAGGCCCGAAAACACCGCTGGCCTTAGGCTTATATTCCTGAGTACACTGTCGGCCCGTTCGCCGGACAGTGCGCCATGCCCCTCTCCCACGCCCGACTCTGGAAGGCCATCGACAACCTGGCCCGACGCGAGGGCCTGTCGCCGTCGGGGTTGGCCCGACGCGCCGGTCTGGACGCCACCAGCTTCAACCCCTCCAAACGGTTCGGCCCCTCTTCGGGATCCGGCGATTCGCTGCGTCCGCGCTGGCCGTCGACCGAAAGCCTGACCCGGATCCTGGAGGTGGCGCGGATCTCCCTGGGCGAGTTCGCGGCCCTGGCCGAGGACGACGGCCCGCCGGCGACCATCCCCCTGATCGGCCTGGCCCAGGCGGGCGCCGACGGCTTCTTCGACGACGCGGGCCTGCCGACCGGCGAAGGCTGGGACCAGACCGACCTGCCGCGCCTGAAGGAGGGGCTCTTCAGCCTGAGGATCACCGGGGATTCCATGACGCCCCTGTATCGCGAGGGCGATCGGGTCATCGTCGATCCGACCGCCACGGAGGTGCGCAAGGGCGACCGGGTGGTGGTGCGCACCACGGGCGGCGAGACCCTGGCCAAGGAACTGACGGCGCTGACGGCGCGCGCCGTGACCCTGGGCTCGATCAATCCCGCCTATTCGCCGCGGGTCCTGCCCCGCCGCGAGGTCGTCTGGATGGCGCGCATCCTGTGGGTCAGCCAGTAGCCGGGCAAGACAAAGGGCCGCCCCTTCCGGAGCGGCCCTTCCTCAGCCCGAGGGCCGACCTTAGTTGGTGGTGACGTAGTGGGCGTTGACCCAGCCGCCGCCGGCGATCTGGACCCATTCGCCCGACGAACCGATGGCGCTGAAGCGCTGACCGGCGGCCAGGGTGCCACGGGTGCCGTAGTTGGTGCCCGGGCCCGAGCGGATGCGCAGGTTCGAGGTGGCGCGGTACTGGCCCTGGGCCGAGGCGGCGCGGGCGCGCTGCTGGTTACAGCCGATGTAGGACCCGGCCGCGGCGCCGGCGCCGGCGCCGACGATGGTGCCGGCCGTGCGCTCGTTGCGGGCGAGGTTGGACCCCACCACGCCGCCGAGCACGCCGCCGATCAGGGCGCCGGCCGCCTGACGGCCGCCGGGGGCGTCACAGCTGGTGATGCCGTTCGACTGGGCGGAAGCCGCCATCGGGGCGGCGGTGACGAGGGAAGCCAGGGCGGCAGCCGTGGCCAGAGTGATCTTGAGGGACTTCGACATGGCTCTCTCCATTCATCGAGGTTGGTCGATGGCAGGAAGAATGCGCCAGCTCGCCTGAAGGCTCCCCGAGCGTGGCTGTTATTTTCGGTTCATCTTTCCAGGGCGTCGCGAGAAGATCAATTCGCGGGCTGTGGCGAGGTCGCGAACCACCAGATGCTTGCGCGGAGGGAACTGGAAATCCATCACCTTGGCCCAGAGATGCAGATAGGCGTCGTCGCTGACGAAGACCGTGGTCGCGCGGACGCCTTTCTGGGTGGCGTACTGCCGGGCCGCACGCGAGACCTGCTCGACTGAGGCATCCTGGGCCACCACAGGGACATGGATGATGCAGTCCCAGGTCCAGAGATCCGGCTCGGCCTCGCCCAGGGCGAGCAGGCTCTCCGTTGTCGCCTCGCCCGAATCCGACGGGCCGATTTTCACCAGAACGATCCGGTCTTCCCGGTCGATGACGTAGTCCAATGCATGCCTCCCTTAGGAGGCGCACGACTACACCGCAGCGCACAAATGTCGCCTATCTAACTGTAAAAGAACGCTAAATAGCGATTTTTCCGGCCGCACCTTCTTCAATGAGTTGAATCGTCTGCGGCAGGCCGTAGATGGCGGCGAACGAACCGAAGCGCGGGCCTTGGGAGGCGCCGAGCAGCACCTCGTAAAGGGCGCCGAACCAGGCGCGCAGGGGCTCGAAGGCGTGCTCCTTGCCCACCGCATAGACCTCGTTCTGGATCAGCTCGCCGTCGGTCGTGTCGGCCGGCAGGGCTCTGAGCCGCGCCGCGAGGTCCTCAAGCGCCGCCTTCTCCTTGTCGTTGGGCAGGCGGTACGACTTGGAGGGCTTCACGAAGTCCTCGTAGTAGTTCAGCGCATGGCCCATCAGCCGGTCGAGGACCGGTTCGTTCTCGGGCGTCGCCTCCGGCAGATACTTGGCGAAATAGGCCCAGAGCTGGTCCTTGGTGGAGGCATTGGCCACGCCGACGAGATTGAGCAGCAGGGCGAACGACACCGGCGACACGGCCGACGGCGGCGATCCGGCGTGGATCGACCAGACGGCGTTGTCGATCTGCTTGGCCGGCTCCTGGGTCTTGTAGGCCTCGATGAAGGCCAGATAGTCGTCGATGGCGCGCGGAATGACGTTGAAGTGCAGGCTCTTGGCCGACTTCGGCGACCCGAACATGTACCAGCTCAGGCTCTCGGGCGTGCCGTAGCGCAGCCATTCGTCCATCGACAGGCCGTTGTTCTTGGACTTGGAGATCTTCTTGCCGTGGATGTCGAGGAAGAGCTCGAAGTTGAAGCCTTCCGGCGGCGTGCCGCCCAGGGCGCGACAGATCTTGCCGCTCTCACGCACGCTCTCGATCAGGTCCTTGCCCGACATCTCATAGTCGACTTCCAAAGCGGTCCAGCGCATGGCCCAGTCGGCCTTCCACTGCAATTTGCAATGCCCGCCGGTCACCGGTGTTTCCACCAGCTTGCCGTCCTCGTCCTCGTAGACCACGGTACCGTCATCCGGCCTGGTTTCGGCGATCTTCGCCAGCAGAACCTTGCCGGTGCGTTCGCAGACCGGCAGGAACGGGCTGTAGGTTTC
>DBBK01000094.1:14966-20253 GCA_002292165.1 Brevundimonas sp. UBA986 | reverse complement strand
CAAGGATCTGCAGATCCTGACGCCGGGTCTGATCGTCACCTCGACTTCTAACGAAGCCATCACCACCGCCCGCGTGCGCGGAGTGGGCACCGTCGGCGACAACCCCGGGCTGGAAAGCTCGGTCCTGGTGACCATCGACGGCGTCTATCGCCCGCGCAACGGCGTCGGCTTTGGCGACCTGGGCAATCTGCAGCGCATCGAGGTGCTGAAGGGGCCGCAAGGGACCCTGTTCGGCAAGAACGCCTCGGCTGGCGTCATCAACATCATCACCGAGAGCCCCAGCTTCGACTTCGGCGCCGAGGCCGAACTGACCGGCGGCAACTACGGCCAGATGGGCGGTTCGGCCTATATCACCGGCCCGATCATCGCCGACACCCTGGCCGGCAGCCTCTATTTCGCCGACCGCCAGCGCGACGGCTTCCTGGACGTGGTCACCACGCCGGGACCGCGCACCAACAACGAGGATGTGGACCAGAGCTTCTACACCGTGCGCGGTCAGCTGCTGTGGCAGCCGTCCGACAAGCTGTCGGGCCGCTTCATCGCCGACTACACGAGCCGTGACGAGAACTGCTGCTCCGCCACCCAGCTCTACGTCGGCTCCTCGGCCGTCTCGCGCGCGGTTCTGGTCAATCAGGTGCGTCCGGGCTCGGTCGACACCACCGCCCATCCGTTCGACCGGATCGCCAGCGCCAACCGCGACACGACCCAGAAGATCGAGGACCAGGGCGTCTCGGCCGAGTTCAACTATGACCTGACCCCGGACATCACCCTGACCTCCATCACGGCGGGCCGGAAGTGGCGCACCGAAAACGGCCAGGACTCCGACTTCACCGGCGCCGACATCGTCTATCGCCCGACCGACGGGACCAACTTCACCGAGATCAAGCAGTTCTCGCAGGAGTTCCGGGCGGCGGGCACCGACGGGCCTGTCGACTGGCTGGTCGGCGCCTTCTACGCCAAGGAGGACATGACGGCGGGCTCGCAGTTGCTCTACGGCACGGACTATTACGCCTATATCGCCGGCAAGCTGCTGGGCGGGGTTCCGGGTCTGCTCGGTCTGACCCCGGCGGCCATCTACCAGCCGGGCAACGGCAGCCGCGACAGCTATGACCAGACGACCGAGAGCTGGGCCCTGTTCACCGACAACACCGTCCATATGACGGACAAGCTGTCCCTGAACCTCGGGGTGCGCTGGACGCTCGACGAGAAGAACCTGACCTCGGTCTATACGACCACGGGCTCGTCCTGCGATCAGGCCGAGGCCGCCTATCTGACCCTGGTGGGGCTGGCCGGGGCGACGACCGCGGGCACCATCGTCGGCACCATGTGCCTGAACAACGAGAACAACGACTTCGACGCACTGGGCGCCAACAAGCAGTCGCGCAGCGAGGACGCGGTCACCGGCACCCTGAAGCTGAAGTACGACTTCAGCGACAACGCCATGGTCTACGGCTCCTATTCGCGGGGCTTCAAGGCGGGCGGGTTCAACCTGGACCGCGAACAGGCCGTCCGGATCACCGCGACGGGGCCGGACTTCACTGCCGACCCGGACACCTCGTTCCGGGGCGAGTATGTCGACTCGTTCGAGATCGGGACCAAGCTGCGCCTGTTCGACGGCTCCCTGCTGTTCAACGCCGCGGCCTTCCATCAGACGTTTACGGACTTCCAGCTGAACACCTTTGTCGGCACGGCCTTCATCGTGGAGACCCTGCCGGAAGTGATCTCCAAGGGGATCGACGCCGACTTCAACTGGGCGACGCCGGTCGACGGCCTGACCTTCCAGGGTGGCATGACCTATGCCGAGACCACCATCTCGGAGTTCACGGCCGCCGACCTGCTTGTCGCCAGCCGGTTCAACAGCCTGCGTCGTCTGCCCGGCGCCCAGCTGTCGTTCGCGCCCAAGGTGTCGATCTCGCTGGCGGGCAACTATGAGACCCCGATCGGCGCCGGCATGGTGTTCAAGTCGAACGTCACGGCCAAATACCTGAGCGAATACAATACCGGCTCGGATCTGCACCCGGCCAAGCTTCAGGACGCCTACACCCTGGTCAACGCCCGGATCGGCATCGGTTCGGAGAACGGCCGCTGGATGCTGGAGGCCTGGGCCCAGAACCTGACCGATCAGGACTATCTGCAGGTCGGCTTCAACGGCCCGTTCCAGGTCGATGAAAATAACGATGCGATCAGCGTCTACGACGCCTTCCTCGGGGCGCCGCGGACCTATGGTCTGACCCTACGGCTCACCTACTGATCCCGAGCCCACTAAAGCCGCCCCGGTCGCAAGGCCGGGGCGGTTTTCTTTTTGGTGGCGCTACCGCCCTTCGGGCTACTTGAGCGCGATGGAGGGCGTCAGGCCGCCAGCGAGATGAACCGCTTCAGATGCGCCTGCGGGCTGCCCAGTTCGATCATCAGGGCCGTGGCGCGGCGGAAGTAGTGGCTCAGGGCCAGTTCGTCGGTCATGCCGATGCCGCCGTGGGTCTGGACCGCGTTCTGGGACACGAACTTCAGGGCCTTGGCCACACCGACCTTGGCGGCGGAGACGGCGCGGGCGCGCTCGGGGGCAGGGGCGTCCAGCTTCAGCGTCGCCATCAGGGTCAGGGACACGGCCTGTTCGACGGCGATGAACATATCGACCAGCCGGTGCTGCAACACCTGGAACTCCCCGATCGCCCGCCCGAACTGCTTGCGCTGGCGGGCGTAGTCCAGGGTCTGGCCGTGCAGTTCGCGCAGCACGCCGACGGCCTCGGAGCACAGGGCGGCGACGGCCTCGTCCATCACCGGAGCGATCAGGGCGTCGTAAGCCTCGTTCACCGAACCCAGCAGGGCGTCGGCGGGCAGGGTCAGGCCCTCCAGATCGATCTCGGCGGCGTGGCGCTCGTCCACGGTCGGATAGCCGCGCACCGACAGGCCGGACCCGGCGGAAGCGACCTCGATCAGGAAAAGGCTCAATCCCGCCGGATCGCGCGGATCGGTCCCGGCGGTGCGGGCGCTGACGATCAGATGGGTCGCCCAGGGCGCGGCCGAGACCACGGCCTTGGACCCCGTCAGCTTCCAGCCGTCGCCCTCGGGGGTGGCGGTGGTGGCGACCGACAGCAGTTCATGACGGCCCTTCGCCTCGCCATGCGCGAAGGCGACGATGGCCGTGCCCGCGACGATCTCCTCCAGCAGGGCGTCGGCCCGCGCGCCGCCGGCCCGCTTGAGCAGGGAGACGCTGGTCAGGGCCGTCTCGAGGAAGGGCTCGACCACCAGGGCCCGGCCCATGGCCTCCATCAGCACCATGGCCTCGACCGGGCCGCCGTCCAGACCGCCCGCGGCCTCGGGCGCCATCACGCCGACGACGCCCAGCTCCTCGGCCAGGGCCTGCCAGACCTCGGGGCTCCAGCCGGCCTCGGAGGCGACGATCTTCTTGCGCGCCTCGAAGTCGTAGCGGGCCTTGAGGAAGCCGGAGACGGAATCGTTGAGCAGCGACTGCTCTTCGCTCAGGTCGAAATTCATCTCAGAGCCCCAGAACCATCTTGGCGATGATGTTGCGCTGAATCTCGTTCGAGCCGCCGAAGATCGAGACCTTGCGCATGTTGAAATAGGTCGGCGCGGCGCGGCCGGCGTAGTCGGGCCCGACCGGCCCCACATTCCCCAGACCCCGCGCGTCGGGCAGGGCGTAGGAGCCGAGCGCCTGGACTGTCATCTCGGTCAGCCGCTGCTGGATCTCCGTGCCCTTGATCTTGAGCAGGGAGGATTCCGGCCCTGGTCCCTTGCCGGCGCTCTCGCGGGCGAGAGTGCGCAGCTCGCTGTATTCCAGCGCCAGCAGGTCGATCTCCAGATCCGCCAGTTCGGCCTCGAACACCGGATCGTCCAGCACGCCTTCGTTGGCCGCGACCTTCCTCAGCTTCTCCAGACCCCGCTTGGCCCGGGCCACGCCCGCGATGCCCGTGCGCTCGTGGGCCAGCAGGAATTTGGCGCAGGTCCAGCCCTCGTTCTCCTTGAAGATGCGGTTCTCGACGGGGACGCGCACGTCCTCCAGCCAGACCTCATTGACCTCGTGCGCGCCGTCCAGGGTGATGATCGGCCGCACCGTGATGCCCGGGCTCTTCATGTCGATCAGCAGGAAGCTGATGCCCGCCTGCTGCTTGGCGTCCGGATCGGTGCGGACGAGGAAGAAGCCCCAGTCGGCGAACTGGGCCAGGGTCGTCCAGGTCTTCTGGCCGTTGACGATATAGTGGTCGCCATCGCGGACGGCCCGCGTCTTCAGACTGGCGAGGTCGGAACCGGCGCCCGGCTCGGAATAGCCCTGACACCACCAGATATCGCCCGCGAGGGTCGGCGGCAGCCAGCGCGCCTTCTGCTCGGGCGTGCCGAAGGTATAGATCACCGGCCCGACCATATTGATGCCGAACGGCAGGATCGGCACGGTGTCCGCCGCCGCCATTTCTTCGGACATCAGGAAGCGCTGGGTCTGGCTCAGGCCCGGCCCGCCGTATTCGACCGGCCAGGCCGGGGCGCTCCAGCCGCGCTTGGCGAGGATACGGTGCCAGGACAGGAAGTCCTGATCATCCAGCTCGACGCCTGAATCCTGTTTGGCGCGCAGGGCGGCCGGATATTCGGCGGCGATGAAGGCGCGGACCTCGTCGCGGAAGGCGAGGTCTTCGGGGGAATAGTCCAGGTTCACGCGGCGGGCTCCGTCAGGACGAGGGCTTTGACGTCGGCCTTCACGATCTTGCCGGCCGCGTTGCGGGGCAGGGCGTGGGGCAGGATGAAGACGGTCACGGGGACCTTGAAGGCGGCGAGGCGTTCAGCGGCCAGGGCGCGCAGGGCCTCGGGATCGACCGACTGGCCGGGCGCCAGCGACACCACCGCCACCGGCTCCTCGCCCAGCACCGGATGCGGGCGGGCGATCAGGGCGGCCTCGGCGACGGCGGGGTGCTCGAACAGGATGTCCTCGACCTCCTGACAATAGATGTTCTCGCCGCCGCGGATGATGATGTCCTTCTTGCGGTCGACGATGAAGCAGAAGCCCTCCTCATCCAGCCGGGCCAGGTCGCCGGTGTGGACCCAGCCGTCGACGAAGGTCTCGGCCGTGGCGTCCGGCCGGTTCCAGTAGCCCTTCACGACATTGGGGCCATAGGCCAGCAGCTCGCCGACCTGGCCGACGGGCAGGTCGTTCCCGTCGGCGTCGATGACGCGCAGCTCGCTGACCGGCAGGGCGGGGCCGCAGCTGTCGGGGCGGTTCAGATAGTCCTCGCCGATATGGTGGGTGTGGGTCGCCGAGGTCTCGGTCATGCCCCAGCCC
>DBBK01000094.1:0-14889 GCA_002292165.1 Brevundimonas sp. UBA986 | reverse complement strand
CCGCCCCGCCGTAGGTGACGGTCTCCAGCGAGGACAGGTCGTATTTGTCGCGGTCGGGATGCTGCAGCAGCTGGATGGCGACGGCCGGCACGCCGCCGATCAGATTGATCTTCTCCCGCTCGATCAGCATCAGCCCTTCGGCCGCGTCGAAGCGGCGCTGGCAGACCAGCTTCTGGCCGTTGACCAGGGCGGGCAGCATCAGGGCGTTGCAGCCGGTGGTGTGGAAGAAGGGGATTGAGACCAGTCCGGCCTTCTGGGGCGCGGTCGGATCGGGCTGGGGCGGCGCTTCGCCCCGGCGCACAAAGGCCCGGCTGTAGGAGAAGAGCCCGGCCATGATCCCGGTCCCGGCGTTGCGATGGGTCGCTAGGGCGCCCTTGGGCTTACCCGTCGTGCCCGAGGTGTAGAAGATGGCCGACAGGTCCTCGGGATCCAGCGCCACGGCGGGCATCTCGCCNNGGCGGCAGGGCGGCCCAGTCGCCGGACGGGCCGATGAGGCTCTCCAGCAGGGTGACGCGCGGGTCGGGGCTGCCGGGATCACCCCGGCTGACCAGAACCGTTTCGAGGTCGGGCAGGGCGTCGCGGTGGTCGGCGATGCGGGCCAGACGTTCGATGTCGAAGAGGGCGAGCTTCGAGCCCGAGTCCCTCAGCCCGAACGCCAGCTCCGCCCCGCTCCACCAGGCGTTCAGCGGCACCACGATCGCCCCGATCAGGGAGGCGGCGAAGAAGGCGACGGGCCATTCCGGCAGGTTGCGCATGGCGATGGCGACCCGGTCGCCCTTCTGGACCCCGCGCGCCTGAAGGTCGGTGGCCAAAGCGAGGCTGGCCCGGGCGAAGGCCTCGAAGCTGACCCGCTCGCCCTCATAGACGATGAAGGTCCGGTCGGCGTGCATCCGTCCGGCCATGAAGGTGTGCATCAGGGTCGGCGGGCCGTTCTTCCAGATCTTCGTCGGTCGGCCGTCGATCTCGATCGTCTCGATCTCGAACGGCGAACCCGGCTGGGTCAGGGCGGCGTGAGCCTGGGCCAGGCTCATGGCGGGCCAGGAGGGGGCGTCAGTTTCAGCGACCGCTGCGGTCATGGCGTTCCTCAATACGGTCGCCTGTTGCGACTCTGACTGGACGCGTTCACAAGTCGATGTTTCCGTAACGGAAATCTCAAGCCAAACGCGCAAACCCGGTATAGGCTGGACCCTGCGCCATACTCAATCTTCTAATCAAGACGTGAATGACCCGGACCGCCGCCCGCCAGACCGAACGCTATGAGGCCAAGCGCGACGCCATCCTCAACGCGGCGGCCCGGCTGTTCAATCGCAAGGGGCTGAAGGGCGCGACCCTGGCCGATGTGGCTGAGGCCGTCGGCCTGATCACCACCAGCGTGACCTACTATTACCGGCGCAAGGAAGACCTGGCGGCGGCCTGTCTGCTGCGCACCATCGACCTGCTGAGCGGCCTCGTGGAGACGGCGAGCGCCGCGCCGACCCCCGAGGCCCGGGTCACCGCCTTCCTCGACGCCTATTTCGAGGTCCTGGCCGGGATCGCTACCCACCGGCGGCCCGAGCCGATCAACTTCTACGACATCCGCGCCCTGACCGGGCCGCAGGTGACGACGGTCAAGGATGCCTTCAACGACCTGTTCCGCGCCATCCGCGCCCTGCTGCGGCCGGAGGCCGGCTCGCCCTTCGACCGGCTGGAGGAGAACGCCCGGACCCATCTGTTCTTCTCCCAGATCCTGTGGGCCCGGACCTGGCTGCGACGCTATGACCCGGAAGACTACCCGCGCGTGGCGAAGCGGATGGCGGCCCTGATCCTCGACGGAATGGCCGAGGCTGGCGCGGTCTGGCGCGGCGCCGAGGGCCCCGCCGTCGATCCCGATCCGCCTGTGGACGGCGAGATCTCCCAGGCCAGCTACCTCAAGGCGGTGACCCAGCTGGTCAACGACCAAGGCTACCACGGCGCCTCGGTCGACCGGATCGCGGCGAAGCTGAACGTGACCAAGGGCTCCTTCTACCACCACAACGACACCAAGGATGATCTGGTGGCCAGCTGCTTCGAGCGCAGCTTCGCCATCGTGCGCGGGGCCCAGAGGGACGCTGTCGGCGAGACCGGCTGGGACCGGATCACCTCGACTACCGACGCCCTGGCGCGGTTCCAGCTCAGCCCGAACGGCCCTCTGCTTCAGTATATGGCCCTGGCGGCGGCGCCCGGCGGCATCCGCGGCGACCTGCTGGCGGCCATGGACCGGCTGTCCAAGCATTTCGCGGGCGAGGTCTCCGACGGCATCGCCGACGGTTCGATCCGGCGCATCGACCCGGCCGTGGCGGCCCAGCTGATCACCGGCGCGGTCAACGCCGCCGCCGACCTGCCGCGCTGGATCAAGGGCAAGCAGTATCCGGCGGCGATCGATCCGGACTGGGCCTCACGCACCTTCGTCCGGCCCCTGTTCACGGGACTGTTGCGCGCCTGATCGTTCAGCCGTGCTAGCGTACGGCATGGATGCAAGGACGGACCACGACCTGATCCTCGTCGGCGGCGGGCTGGCGGCCGGGCTGATCGTCTGGCGACTGGCGCTCGACCGGCCCGATCTGCGCGTGGCGGTGGTCGAGCGCGACGGCCGGATCGGCGGCCGCCACACCTGGTCCTTCTTCGACGGCGACGTCTCCGACGCCGACCGCGACTGGCTGAAGCCCGCGACCGCCCACCGGTGGGAGGCGGGCTACGACGTCTTCTTCCACGGCCTGAGCCGTAGCCTCCGGACGCCCTACAACAGCCTGACCTCGGAGCGGCTGCACCAAGCCGTGGCACCCCTGCTCGGCGACCGGCTGATTGCGGGGGAGGCGGTCGAGGTTGCGCCGGATCGGGTGACGCTCTCCGATGGCCGGGTCCTGATCGCGTCCGGGGTCATCGACGCGCGCGGGCCGACGATGACCTCACACCTCGACCTCGGCTGGCAGGTCTTTCTCGGCCGGACGCTGAAGCTGGCTCGGCCGCACGGCCTGACCCGCCCGACCATCATGGATGCGACGGTCGGGCAGGGCGACGCCTACCGCTTCGTCTATCTGCTGCCGTTCGATGCGACGACGATGCTGGTCGAGGACACATACTACGCCGACGCCCCGACGCTGGACCGCGACCTGATCCGCGCCCGCATCGACGCCTATGCCCGATCGCGCGGCTGGACCGTCGAGCAGGTGATCGGGGAGGAGGAGGGCGTCCTGCCCATCGTTCTGGACGGCGACATCGAAGGCTTCTGGGCGGAGGGCGAACCGGTCGCCCGCGTCGGACTGGCCGCGGCCCTGTTCCATCCGACGACCGGCTATTCCCTGCCGGACGCCGTCGCCACGGCGCGGATGATCGCCGGGATGGAGGACCTGTCCTCCGCCGCCCTGCGCGCTGCGACCGAGAGCCGGTCAAAGGCGCTGTGGGCCGAGCGGGCCTTCTACCGCCTGCTCGACCGGATGCTGTTCCGCGCCGCCGAGCCCGGCGAGCGCTGGAAGGTGCTGCGCCGCTTCTACGGCCTGCCCGAAGGGATCGTGCGGCGGTTCTACGCAGGGCGCAGCACGGCGCTGGACAAGGTGCGGCTTCTCGCGGGAAAACCCCCTGTGCCCGTCGTCAAAGCCATCCATCAGTTGCGTGAGACCCGGACAGGCCCCGGCCAAAGCGCCGGAAAGGTCGCCGCATGAGGGACGTCGTCGTCAAGCGCGCGGTGGTCATCGGCGCCGGCTTCGGCGGCCTGGCCCTGGCCATCCGGCTGCAGCGCGCGGGCGTCCACACCACCCTGGTCGAGAAGCGCGACAAGCCCGGCGGCCGGGCCTACGTCTGGCGCCAGGACGGCTTCACCTTCGACGCCGGTCCGACGGTCATAACCGATCCCGCCTGTCTGGAGGACCTGTTCGAGGGGACCGGCAGCCGCCTGTCCGACTATGTCGAACTCCTGCCGGTGAACCCCTTCTACCGCCTGTGCTGGGAGGACGGGGCGACCTTCGATTACGTCAATGATCAGTCCGGGCTGGACCGCCAGATCCGCGCCTTCAACCCCGACGACGTCGAGGGCTACCGCCGTTTCCACGACTATTCCGAAGAGCTCTATCAGGAAGGCTATGTGAAGCTGGGCGCCGTGCCCTTCCAGTCCTTCTGGTCGATGATCAAGGCGGCGCCCGAGCTGGCGCGGCTGGAGAGCTGGAACAGCGTCCACGCCATGGTCGCGCGGTTCATCAAGGACCCGCATCTGCAGCAGGCCTTCAGCTTCCACACGCTGCTCGTCGGCGGCGATCCGTTCAAGACCAGCTCGGTCTATGCCCTGATCCACGCCTTGGAGCGGCGCGGCGGGGTCTGGTTCGCCAAGGGCGGCACGGGCGCCCTGGTCGCCGGGCTGGCGCGGTTCTTCACCGACCTCGGCGGCGACCTGCGCCTCAACGCCCCGGTCGAACGCATCGAGATGGAGAACGGTCGCGCGCGGGCGGTGACGCTGGAGGGCGGCGAGGTCGTGCCCGCCGACATGGTCGCCTCCAACGCCGACGTGGTCCACACCTATGACAAGCTGCTGGGCCACGCTCCGCGCGGCCGGGCCAAGGCGAAGTCGCTGAAGTCCAAGCGCTTCTCCATGTCGCTGTTCGTCCTGCATTTCGGGCTGAAGACGCCCCAGCCGCAGCTGGCCCACCACACCATCTGCTTCGGCGCCCGCTATCGGGAGCTGATCGCCGAGATCTTCAAGGGTCCTGACTTGCCCGAGGACTTCTCCCTCTACCTGCACTCGCCGGTCGCCACCGATCCGTCGATGGCGCCCGAGGGGATGTCGGGCCACTATGTCCTGTCGCCGGTGCCGCATCTGGGCGCGGCCGATATCGACTGGGCGGTTCAGGGCCCGCTCTATCGCGAGAAGATCCTCGACTACCTCGAGGAGCGCTACATCCCGAACCTGCGGCGCGATCTGGTCACCACCCGCATCTTCACGCCCGGCGACTTCAGGGACGAGCTGAACGCCCATCTGGGCAGCGCCTTCTCGCTGGAGCCGATCCTGACCCAGAGCGCCTGGTTCCGGACCCACAATCGCGATGACAAGGTGCCCAACCTCTATGTCGTCGGCGCCGGGACCCATCCGGGGGCGGGCATCCCCGGCGTGGTCGGCTCGGCCAAGGCCACGGCCGGCCTGATGCTGGAACAGGCCGGCCTCTCGCGCGCTGGAGCAGGCGCATGACCGACGCCGTCCTCGCCGCCTCGAAAGACTCCATCGTCAAGGGATCGAAGAGCTTCCGCTCGGCCTCGCGCCTGTTCGATCCGGCGGTGCGCGAGGACGCCTGGCTGCTCTACGCCTGGTGCCGCCGCTGCGACGACGAGATCGACGGTCAGGACCACGGCTTCGGCCATGAGGAGCTGTCGGAGAAGGAGCAACGCCGCCGCCTCAAGAGCCTCTATCGCCAGACCCGCGCGGCCCTGGCCGGCAAGACGATGGATGACCAGACCTTCGCCGCCTTCCAGCGCGTGGCCCTGCGCCACCACCTGCCGGAGCGCTGGCCGCTGGACCTGCTCGACGGCTTCGCCATGGATGTGGAGCACCGCGAGTACCGGACGCTGGACGACGTCATGGCCTATTGCTGGCACGTCGCGGGCGTGGTCGGCGTCATGATGGCCCGGGTCATGGGAGTGTTCGACGCCCAGGTCCTGCGCCGCGCCCAGGATCTGGGTCTGGCCTTCCAGCTGACCAATATCTCGCGCGACGTGGTCGAGGACGCCGAGAATGGCCGCGTCTATCTGCCCGCCGACTGGCTCGTCGAGGCGGGGCTGGAGCCGACGCCCGAGGCGGTCGCCGATCCGAAGAACCGCGCCGCCGTCCACGCCGTCACAGCCCGGCTGCTGGCTGTCGCCGAACCCTATTACGACAGCGCCCGCATCGGCCTGCGCGGTCTGCCGTTCCGCTCCTCCATGGCCATCGCGGCGGCGCGCGGCGTCTATCGCGAGATCGGCCGCAAGGTGGTCCGCTCCGGGCCGGGCGTGTGGAAGCATCGCGTCTCGGTCGGCAAGCCGATGAAACTCTGGCTGTTCGGGCGCAGCGTCCTGATCGCCGTCTGGACCCGCGCGCTGGACCGTGGCCGCACCCCGCCGCCGCGCCCGGAGATGTGGACGCGGGTCTAGGTCAGCTCGCGGCG
The DNA here is from genome assembly GCA_002292165.1 of Brevundimonas sp. UBA986. Classification (GTDB taxonomy): domain Bacteria; phylum Pseudomonadota; class Alphaproteobacteria; order Caulobacterales; family Caulobacteraceae; genus Brevundimonas. The sequence goes on along the minus strand of DBBK01000094.1, from coordinate 8,749 downwards.
TTCGGCGCGCAGCCGCTTCAGCTCGGCGGCCAAGGCCTTGGGATCGGGCGCGATCAGGAAGCCGAACGACACGGCGCCGCCCTTCGACATCACCGCATGATGCAGTCGGTGCGCCTGGATCAGGCGGCGCAGATAGCCGCCCTTGGGCACCCAGCGGAACGGCCAGCGCTGATGCACCAACCCGTCGTGGAAGATCGCATAGGCGAGGCCGTACAGGGTCACCCCCGAGGCGACCGCATAGACCGGCCAGGCCTTGGTCAGATAGCCGATCAGGAACAGGCCGAACCCGACCGCCGACCCGACCACGGCATAGAGGTCGTTCAGTTCGAACAGACCGGTGCGCGGTTCGTGATGGCTCTGGTGCCAGCCCCAGCCCCAGCCGTGCATGATCCAGCGGTGCGAGGCCCAGGCCACGCCCTCCATCGCCAGGAAGACGGCGATCACGATCAGGGCGAACCAGACGGGGATCATGCGTCGATCCTACGTCCGTTCCCCTTGAGGGTCGAGGCGGGTACAAGGGCGGGATGAGCGATGACAGCCCGATCCTCGGCCGAAAAGACCAGCACCTCGACGTGGTCCTGTCCGGCGCCGGGCGCCACGCCAATGACGCGGGATTCGATCAGGTGCGCTTCGTCCATGAGGCCCTGCCGGATCTGGATCACGCCAAGATCGACCTCGGCGCCGACTTTCTCGGGCGGCGGTTGAAGGCGCCGCTGCTGATCAGCGCCATGACCGGCGGACCGGCCCGGGCCGAGGCCATCAACGCCCGTCTGGCCGAGGCCGCCCAGCATCTGGGCATCGCCCTGGCCGTCGGCTCCCAGCGGGCGGCGCTGGAAGGCGAGGGTGGCGCGGGTGGTCTGGACGCCTCCCTGCGGGACCGGGCGCCCGACACCCCGATCCTCGCCAATATCGGCGCGGCCCAGCTGACGCGCGGCTTCGGCGTGGAGGAGGCGCGGCGCGCCATGGCCATGATCGGCGCCGACGCCCTGATCGTGCATCTGAACCCGCTGCAGGAGGCCTGCCAGCCCGAGGGCGACCGCGACTGGTGGGGCGTGGGCGCGGCGCTGGAGGCCCTGATCCGCAAGCTGGATGCGCCGGTGGTGGTCAAGGAGACGGGCGCCGGCCTGTCCGCCGCCACGGCGCGTCGCCTGATCGACATGGGCGCCGCGGCCATCGATATCGCCGGCGCCGGCGGGGCCAACTGGGCCCTGATCGAGGGCGAGCGCGCCACCGACATGGCCGACAAGATCCACGCCGCCGCCTTCGCCGACTGGGGCATCCCCACGGCCCGCGCCATTGCCGAGGCCCGCGCCGCCTGCCCGGGCGCCCTGATCATCGGTTCGGGCGGCATCCGCGACGGCGTCGATGCGGCCAAGGCCATCCGTCTGGGCGCCGACGTCGTGGGTCAGGCTGCGAACGTGCTCGCCGCCGCCACGATTTCCACGGATGCCGTGGTCGCCCACTTCCAGACCGTCATCCGCCAGCTGCGGACCGTGTGTTTCGCGACGGGCTCGGCCAATCTGGCGGCGCTGAAGCGGGCGCCACTGCAGACCTAGGCCGAGGGCAGCAGGCTTCCCGCGAACCCGCGATAGCGTCCCGCCCGCACCCCGTCCGTCGCCCGTTCGATATCCGGCGCGAAATAGTGGTCCGAGCCGTATGCGGCGGCGGCCTCGCGGACGATGGCGAAGACCTGTTCCAGCGCCGCCGAGCTCTTAAGCGGGCGGTGAAACTCGATCCCTTGCGCGGCGGCCAGCAGCTCGATCCCGACCACGGTCGCGGCGTTCTCGGCCATCTCCAGCAGGCGGCGGGCGCCGTGGGTGGCCATGGAGACGTGGTCTTCCTGATTGGCGCTGGTCGGGACGGTGTCGACGCTGCACGGATGGCTCATCATCCGGTTCTCGGCGACGAGGGCGGCGGCGGTGACCTGGGCGATCATGAAGCCCGAGTTCAGTCCGCTCTCGCGCACCAGAAACGCCGGCAGTTCGCTCATCTTCGGATCGACGAGGATGGAGGTCCGGCGCTCGGAGATGTTTCCGATCTCGCACAGGGCCATGGCGATCTGGTCGGCGGCGAAGGCCACCGGCTCGGCGTGGAAGTTCCCGCCCGAGATGACATCCCCGTCCTCGATGAAGACCAGCGGGTTGTCGGTGACCGCATTGGCCTCGCGTTCCAGCATGGCGGCGGAAGCCGTCAGGACGTCGAGGATCGCGCCCATCACCTGCGGCTGGCAACGCAGGGAGTAGGGGTCCTGCACCTTGCCGTCGTCCTCCAGATGGCTTTCGCGGATGGCGCTGCCGGCCATCAGGTCACGCAGGCGTTCGGCGACGGCGATCTGGCCGGGCTGACCCCGCAGGGCGTGGATGCGGGCGTCGAACGGGGCGTCGGAGCCCTTCAGGGCATCGACCGACAGGGCGCCGGCGGCGATCCCGGCGGCATAGACGGCCTCCGCCGCGAACAGGCCGGCCAGAGCGAGCGCCGTCGAACACTGGGTGCCGTTCAGCAGGGCCAGACCCTCCTTGGGGCCCAGCGTCAGGGGCGTGCGGCCCGCGGCGCCCAGCGCCGCCTCGGCGTCCAGCGTCTGGCCCTGATGCCGCGCCTCGCCTACACCGATCAGGACGCAGGACATGTGGGCCAGCGGCGCCAGATCGCCCGAAGCGCCGACCGAGCCCTTGGACGGCACGCAGGGCAGGACGTCGGCGTTCACCAGCGCGATCAGGGTCTCCAGCGTCTCGCGCCGGATGCCCGAGGCGCCGCGCGACAGGCTGGCGATCTTGAGCACCATCATCAGACGGGTGACGGCGTCCGGCAGAAGCGCGCCGACGCCGCAGGCGTGGCTCAGCACCAGATTGCGCTGCAGGGTCTCCAGATCGCCGGGGGCGATGGAGGTGTTGGCCAGCAGGCCGAAGCCGGTGTTGACGCCATAGACGGTGCGGCCCTCCGCGACGATGGCGGCGACGGTCGCGGCGCCCTTGTCGACATCGGCCCAGGCGGCGGCCGTCAGTTCGACGCTGACCGGCCCGTCGAGGACGGCGCGGAGCTGGGGCAGGGTGAGGGGGGCGCCGCCGAGGATCAGGGTGGTCATGGTCTTCAGGCCTTCAGGCTCGGCAGGTTCAGTTCGTGCTCTTTCGCCGCCTTGCGCGCGATCTCGTAACCGGCGTCGGCATGGCGCATGACGCCGGTAGCCGGGTCGTTCCACAGCACCCGCTCCAGACGCTTCGCGGCCTCGGGCGTGCCGTCGGCGACGATGACCACGCCCGCGTGCTGGGAGTAGCCCATGCCCACCCCGCCGCCGTGGTGCAGCGACACCCAGCTGGCGCCAGAGGCGGTGTTCAGCAGGGCGTTCAGCAGCGGCCAGTCGGACACGGCGTCCGATCCATCAATCATTGATTCCGTCTCGCGATTGGGGCTGGCGACCGATCCGGAGTCCAGATGATCCCGCCCGATCACGACCGGCGCCGACAGCTCGCCGGACGCCACCATCTCGTTGAACATCAGGCCGGCGCGGTGACGATCACCTAAACCAATCCAGCAGATACGGGCCGGAAGTCCCTGAAAAGCGATACGTTCGCCCGCCATGTCGAGCCAGCGGTGCAGGTCGGCGTCATCGGGGAACAGCCGCTTCATGGCTTCATCGGTCTTGCGGATATCCTTCGGATCGCCGCTCAGGGCCGCCCAGCGGAACGGGCCGACGCCCCGGCAGAACAGCGGGCGGATATAGGCGGGCACGAAGCCCGGGAAGTCGAAAGCCCTGGCCAGTCCTTCGTCGAAGGCGACCTGGCGGATGTTGTTGCCGTAGTCGACGACGGGGATGCCCGCCGCCTGGAAATCGAGCATGGCCTGAACGTGGGTCAGGATCGACGCCTTGGCCGCCGCCTCGACCGCGGCCGGATCGGACTGGCGTTTGTCCTCCCACTCGGCGACGGTCCAGCCGCTGGGCAGATAGCCGTTGACCAGGTCGTGGGCGCTGGTCTGGTCGGTGACCAGATCGGGCCGCACGCCGCGCTTGACCAGTTCGGGCAGGACGTCGGCGGCGTTGGCCAGCAGGCCGACCGACACCGGCTTGCCGTCCTTCAGCGACTGTTCGATCAGGGCCAGGGCCTCATCCAGGGTCTCGGCCATGACGTCGAGGTAGCGGGTCTCCAGTCGCTTCTCGATCCGGCTGCGCTGGCATTCGATCGCGAGGCACGAGGCTCCGGCCATGGTCGCGGCCAGGGTTTGCGCGCCGCCCATGCCGCCGAGACCCGCCGTCAGGATCCATTTGCCGGACCAGTCGCCGTCATAGTGCTGGCGGCCGGCCTCCATGAAGGTCTCAAAGGTGCCCTGAACGATGCCCTGGGTGCCGATGTAGATCCAGGANNGAAATGCTCCCAGGTCGCCCATTTGGGCACCAGATTGGAGTTGGCGATCAGGACGCGCGGCGCGTCCTCGTGGGTGCGGAAGACGCCGACCGGCTTGCCCGACTGGACCAGCAGGGTCTGGTCGGCCTCCAGCGTCTGCAGCTCCGAGACGATGCGGTCGAAGCTGGCCCAGTCGCGCGCCGCCTTGCCGATGCCGCCATAGACGACGAGGTCGTCGGGCCGCTCGGCCACCTCGGGATCGAGGTTGTTCATCATCATCCGCATCGCCGCCTCGGCGACCCAGGTCTTGGCGGTCTTCTCGGAGCCGCGCGGGCTGCGCACGACGCGCGCGTTGTGGGTCTTGTCGGTCATGGGGTCCGTCAGGCTTTCGCGAAGTCGATGCAGGCGGTCAGGACGGCGCGCAGGGTCCCGCGCATCCGTTCCGCCCGGGCGGGTTCATAGGGAGAGGGCCAGTTGGTCTCGTCGACCGGCCCGGCCGGATCGACCATGTAGCCCCGGTCGGCCAGCTCCATCTGGATGGCGTGGACGCCGTCCTGCGGGCGGCCGTAGTGGCGCGTGGTCCAGCCGCCCTTGAAGCGGCCGTTGACGATGTGGCTCTGGCCCGAGACAGCGCAGGCGGCCTCGACGGCCTGGGTCAGGGCTCCGGCGCAGGTCGTTCCGCCGTTGTCGCCGATGTTGAACTGCGGCAACTCGCCCTCGAACAGGCGCGGCACGACCGAGCGGATCGAATGGGCGTCATAGAGGACGACAGGGCCGTTGGCCCTCAGCCGGTCGATCTGGCCCTGAAGAGCCGCGTGATACGGATCGAAGAAGGCGGCGCGGCGGGCGTCGATCTCCGCCTGATCGGGTTCCTGACCCGTATGGTAGAGCGGTTCTCCGTCGAAGGTCTCGGTCGGGCACAGGCCCGTGGTGGTCATGCCGGGATAGAGGGAGGCGCCGGACGGATCGCGGTTCACGTCGATGACGCTGCGCGAGATCCCGGTCCGCACGAAGGTCGCATCCAGATCGACGGCGAAGTCATAGAGCCGGTCCACCCACCAGTCGGCGTCCTTGCGGGCCAGCCAGGGCGAGGTCATCCGCGCCTCGATCTCCGCCGGGATGCGCGTCCCCGTATGCGGCAGGCCGATGATCAGGGGCGACGCGCCCTCGCGGATCGTGAGCCAGTCCGTCATGTTTCAGCCTCCCTCGCGATTCCGTTTGGGTGTGGTATGTCTAGACATAATGTTCGAGTCTGATCGGGATTGTCCAGTGCCGCAAACGTCGCGTGAGGGTCTGAGCCTGTGGTTCGAACAGGCGCTGTTGGGGGCAGGCTGGGCGTCCGACGTCCGGATGACCGTCGCGGACGGCCTGATCGCCTCCATCGAGACCGGCGTCGCCCGGGCGGCGATCGATCAGGGTGGCGGGGTCGCCATCCCCGGCGTCGCCAATGTCCACAGCCACGCCTTCCAGCGCGCCATGGCCGGCCTGACCGAGGGGCGGGGACCCGAGGGGGGCGAGGACGACGACTTCTGGAGCTGGCGGCAGCTCATGTACCGCTTCCTCGACCGGGGCGGTCCGGAGGAGATCGAGGCCATCACGGCCCTGGCCTTCGCCGAGATGCTGGAGGGGGGCTTCACCCGCGTCGCCGAGTTCCACTATCTGCATAACGACCCGGCTGGCCGGCCCTATGCCGATCCGGCCGAACTGACCGGCCGCATCGTCGCGGCGGCTGAAGCGACGGGCGTCGGCCTGACCCTGCTGCCGGTTTTCTACGCCCATGCCGGCTTCGGCGGTCAGCCGCCGTCGCAGGGCCAGCGCCGCTTCATCACCGATCTGGACGGCTTCGCCGATCTGGTCGCGCGGGGCCGGACCCTGACCGCGAGCCTGCCGGACGCCCTCGTCGGCGTCGCCCCCCACAGCCTGCGCGCCGTCTCGCCGGATGAGCTTGCCGCCATGCCCGCCCTCGCGGGCGATGGTCCGATCCACATCCACGTCGCCGAACAGACGAAGGAGGTCGAGGACTGTCTCGCCTGGTCCGGCGCCCGGCCGGTCGAATGGCTGCTGGCCAACGCGCCCGTCGATCCGCGCTGGTGCCTCATCCACGCCACCCACGTCACCGAGGGCGAATGGAGGGAGGTCGCTGCGCGAGCCGCCGTCGTCGGCCTGTGCCCGGTCACCGAGGCCAACCTCGGCGACGGCGTCTTCCCCGCCTCTGCCTATGTGCAGAACGGCGGCCGCTACGGCATAGGCACGGACTCCAACGTTCGCATCGGCTTGGCCGGGGAGTTGCGCCAGCTGGAATACAGCCAGCGCCTGTCGCTCAGGAAGCGCGCGGTCATGGCCGATGGCGTCCGCACCACCGGCCGCGCCCTGTTCGACCGGGCCCTGTCCGGCGGCCAACAGGCCACAGGCGTTACGGGCGGCCTCGCGGTGGGTCAGTCTGCCGACATCGTCGGTCTCGACACCTCGGGCATTGCCTTCGAAGGCCGGTCGGGCGACGCCATCCTCGACAGCTGGATCTTCGCCGCGGACCGCAGCGCCATCCGCTCCGTCTGGCGGCGCGGCGAACAGGTGGTGGTCGACGGCCGCCATGTGGCGCGCGAGGCGATCGAATCCCGCTACCGGAAGGCCCTGAAGACCGTACTCGGACAGGACGCATGAGCGAGCCCGCCACCCTTCACCGCCGCATCTATGCCGAGCTGGAGGGCCGCATCCTGTCCGGCGACTGGGCGCCCGGCTCGCGCATCCCCTTCGAGCATGAGCTGACGGCCCAGTACGGCTGTTCGCGGATGACGGTGAACAAGGCCATTTCGGAACTGGCCGGCCGGGGCCTCGTCACCCGTCGCCGCCGCGCCGGCACCTTCGTCGCCCAGCCCCGCGCCCACGCCGCCATCCTGTCCATCCCGGACCTCGGCGCCGAGATCACCGAGCGTGGCCAGACCTACGCCTTCCGCCTGCTGGACCGTCAGGCGCGCGAGCCGCGCACCACCGAGGAGCGGGACCTGGCCGCCGGCGGTGCCCTGCTGGAGCTGGCGGGCTTGCATCTGGCCGACGGCGCGCCCTTCGCCCTGGAGCGCCGCCTGATCGCCCTCGCCGCCGTGCCCGAGGCGGCGGTCGCCGACTTCGCCCTTATGCCGCCGGGCGCCTGGCTGCTGGACTCGGCGCCCTGGACCGAGGCCGAGCACCGCATCTCGGCCATCGGGGCGGCGGGCGGCGACGCGCGTCTGCTGGGCCTCAAGCCCGGGACCGCCTGCCTGTGCGTGGACCGCCGCACCTGGCGGGACGGGCAGGGGGTGACCCAGGTCCGCCAGACCTTCCCCGGCGACCGCTACGACCTCGTCGCCCGCTTCTCGCCGCGCGGAGACCGCCCGTGAAAGCGGACCTGCTGATCACCGACTGCCATGTCGCCACCATGACGGACGGCGGCGTCCCTTATGGCGCGATCGAGGACGCGGCCATCCTGATCCGCGACGGCGCCGTCGTCTGGATCGGCCCGCGCGCCGACCTGCCTGAGCATGAGGCGGCCGAAACCCACGCCCTCGACGGCCGCTGGGTCACGCCCGGACTGATCGACTGCCACACCCATCTCGTCTTCGGCGGCGACCGCTCCGGCGAGTTCGAACAGCGTCTGGAAGGCGCGACCTATGAGGAGATCGCCCGCGCCGGCGGCGGCATCGTCTCCTCGGTCAAGGCGACCCGCGAGGCCTCGGAGGACCAGCTCTACGCCTCGGCCCTCAGCCGTCTGGAAGGCCTGAAGGCGACCGGCGTCACCACCGTCGAGATCAAGTCCGGCTATGGCCTCGACCGCGACAGCGAGCTGAAGATGCTGCGCGTCGCCCGCCGCATCGGCAGCGAGGCCGGGGTTCGGGTCCGCACCTCCTACCTGGGCCTCCACGCCGTCCCACCCGAGTTTCGCGGCTCGGACGCCAGCCGAGCGGCCTATGTCGACCTCGCCATCGACGACATCCTGCCCGCCGCCCAGGCCGAGGGTCTGGTCGACGCCGTCGACGCCTATTGCGAGCCCATCGCCTTCTCTGCCGAAGAGGTCTCGCGCCTGTTCGACCGGGCGAAGGCGCTGGGCCTGCCGGTCAAGCTGCATGCCGACCAGTTGTCGGACGGCGGCGGTGCGGCCCTGGCGGCGCGTCGCCCCCTTCTGCGAGCGCGGCGAGACCATTTGCGTGCGCAGCTCGCCCAGCGCCTGCCCGACTGGACCTGCCCCCGTCCCGCCGGCGGCCTGTCGCTTTGGGTCCGCCTGCCCGCGCCGATCAGCTCCGCCTTGGTGGTGCGAGCCGAGGCCGAGGGGCTGCGGCTGGCGGCGGGGCCTCGCTTCGGCGTCGACGGCGCCTTCGAACGCCGCCTGCGCCTGCCCTACACCCTGCCCGAACCGGTCTTGGATCAGGCGGTGGACCGAC
>DBBK01000268.1 GCA_002292165.1 Brevundimonas sp. UBA986 | reverse complement strand
TCCTGCGGCACCAGGGCCACCGCCTGACGCAAGGAGGACTGGGTCACGTCGCGCAGGTCGCGACCGTCAATCAGCACCCGGCCGGACTGCGGGTCCAGCAGCCTGAGCGCCAGTTTGACGATGGTCGACTTGCCCGACCCCGAGGGACCGACAAGGGCCGTCGTGGTGCCCGGCGCGGCGAAGAAGTCGACGTCCTCCAGCCCGTTGGCGCGCGCGTCGTGACGGAAGGACACGCTCTCGAAGGCGATCGAGCCGCCCCGCGCGTCCTCAGGCTTCGGCAGGTCCGGCGCGCCTGGCGCATCGGCGACCTGAGGCGTCTGGCGCGTGATCTTCAGCATCTCCTCCATGTCGATGAAGGACTGCCGGATTTCCCGATAGGCGAAGCCGAGGATGTTCAGCGGGGCGTACAGCGAGATCATGATCAGGACGGCGGCGGTGACGTCGCCGGGCCCCATCCGGCCGGCGGCGGCCTCGAACCCGGCCATGACCGCCATGACGCCGAGCCCGACGTTCATGATCAGGGCCTGGACCCCGTTCAGCAGGGCGAGAGAGGTGTTCGCCTTCAGCGCCGCGACATTATAGGCGCCGAGCGCCCGATCGTAGCCCTCGGCGGCGCGCGCCTCGGCCCCGAACGACTTGACCGTCTCGTAGTTGAGAAGGGCGTCGACGGCCAAACCCGCCGCTTCCGAATCGGCGGCGTTCATCACCCGCCGGTGCTCGATCCGCCAGTTGGACACGCCGAAGGTCAGGCCGGTGTAGACCACCACCACCACGACGGCGACGACGGCGAATCGCCAGTCGTACTTGCCGCCCAGCACACTGGCCGCCAGCGCCAGCTCGACCACGGTCGGAACCAGGTTGAAGGCCAGGATACGCAGCAGGAAGTCCACCGCCCGCGAGCCCCGGTCCACCGTGCGCGACAGCGAGCCCGACCGTTTGGTCTGGTGGAAGTCCAGCGACAGGTTCAGGGCATGGGCGAAGGTCTCGGCCGCCGTGCGCCGCTGGGCCGCCGCGCGGACGGGCGCGAAGACGACGTCGGAAATCTGGGGCGTGGCCGCCGACAGCAGGCGCACCAAGGCCCAGCCCACGGCGAAGGCCGCGAAGCCCAGGCCGACGGAAACGCCCGCCCCCTGCCCGCGCGACAGATGATTGACCGCCGCGCCCAGCACCAGCGGCGCCAGCACGCCCAGCCCCTTGCCCGCCAGGGTCAGGAGAATCGCGGCGATCAGCCTGAGGCGCAGCTGCGGCGCGCCCGACCGCCCGACCAGCCGCGTCAGATCAGCCAGGGCCGCGAAGGTATTGGGATCCTCGGCCTTGTCGGTCGGAGCCCCCGCCCGGGCCTCCGGCCCCTTGCTGCGTCCCCGACCCGTCCCGCGCTCACTGCCTCTCATCGTCATCGCCTGCATATGGATGGCGCCGCCCCCGGAGGAAAGGGCGCGAGGCGAACCGTCCCCGGCGACGAACCCCTCCCCCCGCGGCGACGCTTCGTCACACCGCCATGGGGATAAAAAATCCCCAGCCCAATCAGCAAGTTAGAGCAGCTGTAACACGCCTTGACCAAAGAGCCCCTCGCCTATAGGTTCCGCGCCGAATTCAGACCNNCGCGAAGAGGCGATCAAACGCCTCAATGACAGCGCTTCCTCACTGGAGGCGCGGACGGCTCCTCCCGTGCCGCATGAAGCGGCGGGACAGGCGGCGGCGGGACAGGCGTGGCGGATCATCGCCGACCTGTTCGGCGGGGTGTTCGTGGGGCTGGCGCTCGGGTTCATCGTGGACCGGTTCGCGCACACCGGACCCTGGGGTTTGATCGGCGGCGTCCTTCTGGGCTTCGCCGTATCGGTATGGATGGCCTGGCAGACGGCGCAACGCCTGATGGCCCAGGCCAAGGCAAGTGGAGTGGAGCCGAAGTCGGTTCCCTTCGACGAAGACGAAGAAGACTAAGGGGCCCATGGCTGATCCGCTTCACCAGTTTAAGATCGAACCCCTGATCGACTTCGGGGATGTGACCCTGCCTGTCGTGGGCACGCAGCATATCGCCTTCACCAACTCGCACCTGGCGATGACCATCGCCTTCGGTCTGGTGGTGCTGATGCTTCAGCTGTTCACCGCCAAGGCCACGGTCGTTCCGGGCCGGATGCAGGCGGTCGGCGAGACGATGTTCGGCATGATCGACGGCATCGTCGATTCCATCATCGGTCACGAGGGCCGCAAGCTCTTCCCGTTCGTGTTCACGGTCTTCACCTTCATCCTGGCCATGAACTTCATCGGCCTGTTCCTGACCTTCACCGCCACCTCGCAGATCGCCGTGACCGCCACCTTCGGCGTCATGACCATCCTGCTTGTGCTGGCCATCGGTTTCGCCAAGCACGGCCTGGGCTTCTTCAAGCTGTTCGTGCCGTCGGGCGTGCCGTTCGTGATGCTGTTCTTCATCGTCCCGATCGAGTTCATCTCCTTCCTGCTGCGCCCCATCACCCTGACGCTTCGTCTGTTCGGCAACATGATGGGCGGCCACGTCGCCCTGAAGGTCTTCGCCGGCTTCGTCGTCATCGGTGTGACGGGCGCCTTGGGCTGGTTCGGCATCCCGATCGCCATGCTGTCGATGGGCATGACCGTCGGCCTGACCGCCCTCGAGTTCCTGGTGGCCTTCCTCCAGGCCTTCGTTTTCGCCGTTCTGACCTGCATCTACCTCAACGATGTGGTCAACCTGGGTCACGGGCACTAAAGCCCACACCCAGTTCGTTTCCACCCACCAAACCTCTAAAGACTAGGATCAAGATTATGGACGCAGAAGCCGCCAAGCTCATCGGTGCAGGCCTCGCTACCCTCGGCATGATCGGCGCCGGTATCGGCGTCGGCAACATCTTCGGCTCGTTCCTGACGGGCGCCCTGCGCAACCCGTCGGCCGCCGGCTCGCAAATCGGCAACCTGTTCGTCGGCGCCGCCCTGGCTGAAGCCCTGGGCATTCTGGCCTTCGTTCTGGGCATCATCATCTTCTCGGCCTAAGGGCTGCTCCCGAACAGGCGCGGCGTCCGGGCGATCCCGGTCGCCGCGCCTTTTCGATTGATTTGCAAGACAGACGAAGCATGGCCACACATACACCCGACCTCGTTCCCACCGCTCCCGACGCCGCTCATTCGGCCCAGGTCGGCACGGTGAACACCACGCACGCCTCGACCGAGGCCACGCATGGCGAAGGCGGCGGCCTGCCCCAATTCGAGTTCCAGCACTGGTTCGGCCAGATCGTCTATCTGGTCTTCCTGTTCGCCATTCTCTACTGGCTGATCGCCAAGGTCTTCGCGCCGCGTATGCGCAAGGTCCTGGATGAGCGCGCCGACACCATTTCCACCGCCGTCGCCACCGCGCGTCAGGTCCAGGCCGAGGCCGCCGGCCAGGCCGAGCAGGCCAAGGCTGAAGTCGCCGAAGCCCGCGCCCAGTCCCGCGCCACGGCCGCTGCCGCCAAGGCCCGCGTCACCGACGAAGCCAACAAGCGCGCCGCCGAAGAAGAAGCCGTGGTCAGCGCCCGCATCGCCGAGGCCGAAACCGCCATCGGCAAGACCCGCGACGC
>DBBK01000135.1 GCA_002292165.1 Brevundimonas sp. UBA986 | reverse complement strand
CGCGCCCTGGTGCTGGAGGAGGCCAATGATATCGGCACGGCCTATCTGCGCGCCCAGCTCCTGCCGTCGCCGAACCGGGACCGGGTCAGCGGCATTCTGGTGGCCTATACCGACAACCGGATCGCGCTGGGAACGACCGAAGCGCCCGGGGAACGGCGCGACACCCTTGTGCGCCAGAACGACCGGCTGCTGACCGACCTCTGGGCCGAGACGGTGGCGGTCATGCCCGCCATCCGCGACGCCGAGTTCTCGGGAGCCTATGTGGAGTCCGTCAATGCGGTCATCGACATGGACACCGCCCGCAAGGTCGCGCGCGGCCTGCATGTGCCGTCGGAGGTCTTCGTCCTGCTGCTGATCTATCAGATCGTCAGCGCGGGCGTGCTCGGCTTCGTCCTGTACGGGCGGCACGGGGTGGCGCTGACCGGCCTGTTGGGCCTGCTCTTCACCCTGTCCCTGCTCCTGATCATGGATATCGACCGTCCCGTCTCGGGCGGGGTGCGGGAATCCCAACGGCCGATGCTGATCCTGAAGGACTCCCTCGCGGTCCAACCGCCCCGGATCTTCGACCGCACGGTCGAGGGGGCGTCGGCGGATCCCGGAGCCTTCTAGGGTTCAGGCGAAGATGGTGCGCCAGTCCCGGGCCATGGACACGAGGGTCAGTCCCAGCCGCCCGGCCTGATCCAATCCTTCGACCAGGGGGCTGAGCTGGTTCTCGCGGTCGTAGATCGCCTCGCGCAGGGCGTCGTCGTGGTGCAGCATCAGCGCCAACCCCGGCGAGGGGCCTCCGAGAGCGTAGCGCAGCATCGGCAGGTCGCTGTCCGAACTGCCGAAGGCGAGCACCGGCCGGCGTCCGATATGGTCGGCGATGGCCTCGACCTTGGCCTCGCCGTCGTTGAACAGGCGCACTATCGGCAGTTTGACCAGGGACGAACCGTCCTGACCGTCGAACCTCTGCTCCATGGCGCAGGAGCTGCCGATGACCCTTTCGGGCGGGATGCCGTAGAGGCGTTCGCAGAAGACCCGAATGAAGTCCGCGCCGCCCGCTGAGACGATCCAGCAGTGGAAGCCGCTTTCGCCCAGGAACTGAAGCAGTTCACGCTGGGGCTGGTAGGCGAGGTCCGCACAGTGGCGGATCAGCTGGGGGTTGGGCGTCTCCGCCAGCCAGTCCTCGACGCGGCGCTCGAACTCGGCCAGCGAAAGGCCGGCGTCGATCAGAGTCGTCGCCTCGAACACCGCTCGGCGGCCCAGGCGATGCGCCGCCGCCGCATCGCGGTCCAGCAGGGTGAGGAAGGGCTCGCGGTCCCGCAGCGACGGCGCGCTGTCGGCGAGCCGTTCGAGGCTTTCCCGGGCGAACAGGGTCTGCACCGTCGTGGGGGTTTCGCACCACAGGGTCCCGTCATGGCCGAAGACGGCGATGCGGTCCTCGGGCGCGATGAAACGGGCGCTCGACGGGTCGGTCGTCATGGCGACGAGGTTCAGGACGGCGTTCCGGGCGGGGCCGTCCCTCCATGAGGGCAGGATCGCGGACATGGCGGCTTCCAGACAAACTCGGAAGACCACATCACATATGGTGACAGCCAGGCATCAGGTCAGACCCTTGTGCCGGCGCCGGAAACGCCCGGCGGGGCTCAGGCCCGGCGCGACCGCCTGGGGGCCGTGACCGAGACGCAGACGCCGCGGCCATTGGAGTCCAGCCTCAGGGCGCCGCCCAGGGAGGTGATCCGGGACCGCATGCTGGCGATGCCCACCCCGCCGCCCTTCATCGCCAGGGCCAGCTGGGCGCTGTTCATGCCGCGCCCGTCGTCGGTGATCGTCAGGCTGACCTCGGTAGGCAGGGTGGTCAGTTCGACGTTGACCGTCTGGGCGTGGGCGTGCCGATGCACGTTCATCAGCGCCTCCTGGGCGATGCGGAACAGGGCGACCTCGGTGTCGAAGGGCAGGAAGGCGCCGTTCAGGCGAACGTCCAGTTCGATAGCCAGCCCCGTGCGGCGCGAGAAGCCCTGGGCAAAGCGTCGCAGGGTCTGCTCCAGCCCCTGTTCCTCGATCGAGGGCGGATGCAGCAGATAGGCGAAGGTGCGCATCTCGTTCTGCACCGAGCTCAGGGTCTCGCGCATCTCCTTGACGATCGCGCGGTCGCCGCCTTCGGGCCTGGCCTCGAGCGAGCCCAGCAGCATGTCCAGGGCGACCAGGTGCTGGATGGTGGAGTCGTGGAGCTCGCGGCCGATGCGGCGGCGTTCGGCCTCCTCGGCGTGGATGATCCGCCGCTCCAGGTCCTTGATCAGGGCCGGGGCGTAGTCGGCGGTCACCTCGACGGCGGCGCCGATGATCTGGCGGGCCCGCGTCTCTCCCGGCCGGGCCAGCAGGCGCGACCGCAGGTGCAGCCAGCAGATGCGATCGTCGGCCTGGGGCACGGAGATCACCGCATCGGCCATCTCTCCGGGCGGCAGGTTGTGCAGCGTCTTCAGATGGCCGTTGAGGATGGCGACGTCCGACGGCGACAGCCGACGTCGCAGTCCGGCGAACCGGAACGAGCCGTCGCCAGGCACCAGCAGGCGCTCGAGGAAGGCGTCCATATACTTCGGCCGACCGGTCTCGAGATCGAGGATATAGGCCATGCCCGGCGAGAGGCCGTGACCATGGTGATGGTCCGCCACCGGGGGTGGGCGAGCACCGTCAACGTCAAACGACGCCGTCACGGTCGCGCGGGTTCGAGCATCGGCCCCTGACAAAGCCGCCTCCTGAATAGCCCTTGTGTGAGACGTATAACACAACTCCTAGGGGTTTTTTCCGATATACTGAAGTTATTCGACCCCTAATGGTTTTACCCGACGAGGGGTCGACGGGGAGGGTGCTGTGCTCAGGATACTATTGGCCGACGACCATGAGGTCGTCCGCCGCGGGGTGAGTGAGATCATCTCCGCAAACCCGGCGTGGGAGGTGGTCGGAGAGGCCGCCGACGGCGATACGGCGTTCGACATGGCGTTGAAGCTGCGGCCGGACATCGCGGTGCTGGATGTGTCGCTGCCGCACATGAACGGCGTCACTTTGACGCGGCGGCTGAAGCAGGAGGCGCCGGAGATCTCGGTGCTGCTGTTCACGATGCGGGACGACGACGAGACGGTGAACGAGGGGCTGGCGGCGGGGGCCAAGGGCTATATCCTCAAGACGGACACCCAGCAGCACCTGAGCGCGGCCATCTCGGCCATCGGGGCGCGGCGGCCGTACTTCTCGCCCTGGGTCTCGGAGCTGTTGCTGGACGGCCTGGTCCAGGACCGCAAGCGGTCACGGCTGAAGACCTTCACCGTGCGGGAGCTGGAGGTCGCCCAGCTGATCGCCGAGGGCCAGTCCAACAAGGCCATCGCCCGCGACCTGAACATCAGCGTCAAGACGGTGGAGACCCACCGGGCCTCGGCCATGCGCAAGGCCGGGGTCAGGACCGCCGGCGAGTTCGTCCGGTTCGCCATCAAACAGCATCTGATCACGCCCTGACGGGCGAGTGGTCCGGCGGCCACAGAAGCCCACGAGCCTGCTGTTTTCGGGCGATCTTCGGGGTTTGACCCGATCTTTCGAGGCGCGGCGGCGGGTCACTGTGGCGGTCAGTCGAGGGAGACACCACCATGCCGATCACAGGCCCGTCCGAGGCGCGACCTACCGTGGCCCGCGCCCATCAGGAGCGACCGCATTGAGCGCCCGGGCGCGCAAGGCGGATCCGCGCCGCCCGGCCCGCGTGGAACTGCCCGCCGGGCTGTTCATGATGGGGTCGGACGACCACTATGCCGAGGAGGCGCCGGTCCATGCGGTCATGGTCGATTCCTTCGCCATCGACCTCCATCCGGTAACCAACCGTGACTTCGCCGAGTTCGTCGAGGACACGGGCTGGACCACCTTCGCCGAGATCCCGCCGGACCCGAAGGACTATCCGGGCGCGCCGCCCGAGATGCTGCAGCCGGCGTCGCTGGTGTTCACCCCGCCGCCCGGCCCTGTGCCCCTGCACGACATCCGCGCCTGGTGGCATTACCTGAACGGAGCGAACTGGCGGAACCCGCGGGGTCCGGGCACGACCCTGGACGGGCTGTGGGATCACCCGGTGGTCCATGTCGCCTGGGCCGACGTGGCAGCCTATGCCCGCTGGGCCGGGGCCGAGATCCCGACCGAGGCCGAGTGGGAGTACGCGGCGCGGGGCGGCAGCGACAGCGCCTATGCCTGGGGTGAGGAGTTCGAGCCCGGCGGCCGGGTCATGGCCAACACCTGGCAGGGGGACTTCCCCTGGAACAACCGCAAGCCGGAGGGCCGACGCTACACCAGCCCGGTCGGGTCGTTCGATCCCAACGGCTTCGGCCTGTACGACATGATCGGCAACACCTGGGAATGGACCCAGGACTGGTGGTCGACCGGCGCCCCGGTCAGCCGGGCCTGCTGTGCGCCGAAGAACCCGCGCGGAGGGGAGCTGGAGGCCAGCTTCGACCCGGCCCAGCCCAGCATCCGCATCCCGCGCAAGGTGCTGAAGGGCGGCTCGCACCTGTGCGCCCCGTCCTATTGCCGCCGCTACCGGCCGGCGGCGCGGCACGCCCAGCCGGTCGACACCTCGACCTCGCACGTCGGCTTCCGCTGCGTGGTCCGCCACGGCTGAGGGCGTCGGTTTGCACTCGAAAAAAGTGAGTGCAAAAGTGCAATTTTGAAGGTCATTCCTGAGGTTATCTGGATAAGGCTCTGATTTTAAATAACCGGTATCGCGATAAGGGATTGCACTCGGGCGTGGCCCGGAGTGCAATCGGCGCCACGTTCGCGGACGCCCTGCGCCATGTTGTCAAAGACCGAACGGACATCCTGACACAGCCGCGAACCATGCTGAACCGATTGGCCCGCGTGGACACCAAGGCCGTATGATTTCAGCCGTTTAAGGTCGCGGGCGGCGCCAGGTTGAGCTCGACCGTTCAGCCGGGCGTCCGCCTCCAGCGCGCGACATAGGGCAGGGCGAACAGATACAGGCCCGACACCAGCAGCAGGATCAGGGGGAAGAGGGCCAGAAGGCCGATCCAGACCGCCTGGGCCTTCTGGATCAGGGCGACGATGTTGACGATCACCGCCAGGGTGAAGGCGATCGAGAGCCAGCGGTGCGTCTGGCGGATCAGGGCGTTCATGGCTCAGCCCTCCCGCGTCAGCAACTGGTCGAGGTTGTCGAGGAACTTGGCCCAGCCGAACTTCGCCCCGCCCGAGGCCTGCTTCTGCTCCGGACGGAAGCCGGCCTGCTCCATGCGCAGATGCACGCCGCCGTCGGTGGGCGTGAGGGTGAAGGTGACCACGCTCTTCAGGGCGAAGGCCGGGTCCTCGCTGTCGAAGTCCCAGCTGTAGGCCAGGGTGCGGTTCGGCTCGAGCGTCAGGACCTGGCAGTCCAGCACCCCGCCCCAGTCGCCGCGCAGCTTGAACCCGTGGCCGACCTCGGGGACGAAGTCGTTCTTCATCAGCCATTCCTCGATCAGGTGCGGCTGGGTCAGGGCGCGCCAGAGCTTCTCGGGCGAATGCGGGTATTCCCGCTCGACGATAACGGATTCAGTCATTGGTCCATCCTGTTCAGCAGGTCTCCGAGGCCGTCGAGACGGGCCTCCCAGAAGTCGGTCATGTCGCGAGTCCAGTCGGTCAGGGCCGACAGGGCGCCGGGGCGGGCGCTGCAATACGTCTGGCGGCCCTCGTGCCGGTCGCTGACCAGCCCGGCCTGACGCAGCACGCCCAGATGCTTGGACACCGCCGGCTGGGACACGCCGGCCCGGGCGGTCAGGGCGCCGACCGTCTGTTCGCCCTCGCGGCACAGGCGCTCGAACAGCGCCCGGCGCGTCGGGTCGCCGAGGGTGCGGAACAGGAGGTCGGGGTCGGCGGGGGTCATGAAGATCGATAACTTTGTGGTTATGGATTATCCCATAACTGACGGGTTATGGTTTGGTCAAGCGGCTTGACAAGCGCGGCCATTCGCCGCGCGATGCGCGCCTGATCCAAGACGACTTCCCCCGGGGCGAAAACCACATGAAACCCAAAAAGGCGGCGACCCTGATCGCGGTCGCCCTGACGCAGCTTTTCGTCCAGGGCCAGGCCTTTGCCCAAACCGCAATTCCGGAGGCGAAGCCGTCGCTGGCCGAGCCCAGTCTGTCGGCGGACGGCAGTCAGATCGCATTCGTCTCGGGCGGCGACATCTGGGAAGTTTCGGCTTCGGGCGGAGTGGCGCATCTGCTGGTGACCGACGCAGCGACGGAAGGTCGGCCGCTGTATTCGCCCGATGGGACGAAGCTGGCTTTCACCTCGACGCGCGGCGGCAACGCCAACATCTACATCCTCGACCTGGCCAGCGGCGCCACCACGCGGGTGACCTATGCCGAGGCCAATGAGGAGCTGGACGCCTGGTCGGCGGACGGGAAGTGGCTCTACTTCGCCTCGGGCATCAACGACGTGGGCCGCCAGCCGGACATCTTCCGCGTCGCCGCGACCGGGGGCACACCGCTGGAGGTCAGCCGCGAGCAGTATCTTTCGGAATTCCAGGCCGCGCCCTCGCCGGACGGATCGTCCATCGCCCTGATGGCGCGGGGGCTCAGCAACGGCCAGTGGTGGCGCAACGGCCATTCCCACATCGACGAGACCGAGATCTGGGTGAAGCCGATCGCGGCGGACGGCGCCTATCGCAAGCTGTTGGCCGACGAGGCCAAGCATGCCTGGCCGATGTGGAGCCCCGACGGCCGCACCCTGTATTTCATGAGCGACAAGTCGGGCGCCGAGAACCTGTGGCGCATGCCTGCCGCGGGCGGGGAGGCGACCCCGGTGACCCGCTTCACCAGCGGCCGCTTCCTGTATCCGAACATGGCGGCGAACGGCTCGGCCGTGGTGTTCGAGCGCGACTTCGGCGTCTGGAAGGTGGATCCGGCGACGGGGCAGGCGGCCCAGGTGCCGATCACCCTGCGCGGCGCCTCGGCGGCCGAGAGCCAGCGCCACGTCACCCTGACGAACTTCGAGCGGATGGCCCTGTCGCCAGACGGGAAGAAGGTCGCGGTCCTGGCCCATGGCGAGCTGTTCGCGGTCGGGTCCAAGGACGGCGGCCCGGCCCAGCGCGTGACCACCAGTCTGGCCGCCGAGCGGGAGATGGTCTGGTCGCCGGATTCGCGGAAGCTGCTCTATGTGACCGAGCGCGGTCTGGACCACGTCATCGCCCAATACGATTTCGAGACCTCGACCGAGACCCTGCTGACCACCTCGGGCATGGCGTCGGCCATCGCCTGGGCGCCGGACGGCAAGTCGATCACCTATGTGACCGACGCGAAGGAGCTCCACGTCATGACCCTGCCGACGGCCAGTGCGGCGGCGGCGGACCGGGTGCTGTTCACCGGCGCCCTGGCCACCGACGAGCGTGGGCCGACGCCGGTCTGGTCGCCGGACAGCAAGTGGATCGCCTTCCCGGTGGTCGACCGCCGGTCCTTCACCAATGTCCATGTCGTGGCGGCGGCGGGCGGCGAGGCCCGGCCGATCAGCTTCCTGGGCAATGGCCAGATGGGCAAGATCGTCTGGTCGCCGGACGGGAAGTTCATCCTGTTCGACACCTCCCAGCGCACCGAGGATTCGCGGATCGTGCGCGTCGACCTGCTGCCGCATGTGCCCAAGTACCGGGAAGACGCCTTCCGCGACCTGTTCAACCCGGAGGCGCCCAAGACCGAGACACCGGACGCGCCGTCCACCACGCCGCCTGCGACTTCGCCGGCGACGGGGCCTGCCTCGAGCGCGGCTGCGACCGGCAGCCGGCGCGCCGCGCCGCCCGCCACGCCGCCGCGCACGCCGCCGGTCAGCGTCTCCATCGTCTTCGAGGGCATCCGCGAGCGGGCGACCCTGCTGCCGCTCGGTCTCAATGCCGACGGTCCGGTGATCAGCAATGACGGCAAGACCCTGGTCTTCCGGGCCAGCGAGCGGGGGCAGGAGAGCCTCTATTCCTGGTCGATGGACGAGCTGGCGACCGAGCCGCCGGTGGCCCAGCAGATCAGCTCCACCCCCAAGCCCAAGCCGGACTACTTCCTGACAGGCGACGGCAAGACCCTGTTCTATCTGGACGGCGGCTCGGTGGTGACCACGCCGCTGGAGAGCCCGCGCGCCAAGACCATCGGCATCCAGGCCCAGATGGACGTCGACTTCGCGCGCGAGAAGCAGGTGGTCTTCGACCAGACCTGGAGCACCCTGAACCGCAACTTCTTCGATCCGAACTTCAACGGCCAGAACTGGACCGCCCTGCGCGCCCGGTTCCAGCCCTATGTCGCGGGCGCCCGGACCTCGGACGAGCTGCGCCGGACGCTCAATCTGATGATCGGGGAGCTGAACGCGTCCCACTCGGGCATGGGCGCGCCGCGCGGCTCGGTTCCGACGGACCGGATCGGCGACCTGGGCCTGCGTTTCGACCGCGAGGCCTA
>DBBK01000203.1:5724-6400 GCA_002292165.1 Brevundimonas sp. UBA986 | reverse complement strand
TCGGGACGAGCCCGAGGATGACGGGTTCGGTTTTTGCGCTTCGAAAAAAACGTTGCACTCGAGTGCAATGATGGATGTTCGCCGTGAAGATCGGTGTTCAATCTTCTGATTAGACGCCATTTTCTGAATCCGAAATCGCGACTTCGGCTTTGCACTCGAGTGCAACGACGTGCACGCGGCGTCAGCTCGCTTCGGCAATGTCAAAGACCGGAAGTCGACATCATACCCCCGTTCAGGACGGCGCCGAACCGATTGGCCTTGCGGATCGACAGGGCGTTGATCGGCAAGGGTTTCGTGGGCGGGCCTATGCGAGATTGAACGCCCTCAGTCCTCGTACTTCGATCGGGCGATGGCCTTGAGGGCCTCCAGGGCCCGGTCCCGCGCCTCGCCGTGGTCGAGGATGGGTTTGGGGTAGTCGGTCCCGAGGCGGACCTTCGCCTTCGCCAGCACGTCCTCCGGCGCGGTCCACGGCGCGTGGATCCATTTGGCGGGGAGGGCGGCCAGTTCCGGGACCCAGCGGCGGACGTAGTCGCCGTCGGCGTCGAAGCGCTGGCCCTGGGATGTCGGATTGAAGATGCGGAAGAAGGGGGAGGCGTCGGCGCCCGAGCCCGCGACCCACTGCCAGTTCTGGACGTTGTTCGCGAGATCGGCGTCGACCAGCGTGTCCCAGAACCAG
>DBBK01000203.1:0-5707 GCA_002292165.1 Brevundimonas sp. UBA986 | reverse complement strand
CACCCGGTTGTGCATCCAGCCGGTGCTCCACAGCTGGCGCAAGCCCGCGTCCACGACGGGATAGCCAGTCCGGCCCTTCGTCCAGGCGTGGAAGCCCTTCGTGTCAGTGCGCCAGGGGAAGGCGTCGTACTCGGGCCGGAACGACCGCTCCGTGATCTGCGGGAAGGCGTGGAGCAGATGGGCCGAGAACTCGCGCCAGGCGATCTCGGCGGTGAACTTCTCGGCTTCGGCGGCCGGGGCGCGGCCGTCCGCTGCGGCCTTGCGCACCGCCTCGATGACCCGCCAGGGATGGACCTCGCCCCAGTGGAGATGGGGCGACAGGCGGCTGCCGCCGACCTCGGCCGGATGGTCGCGGCCGACGGAGTAGGTCTTCAGCGCCGCGTTCGTGAAGGCGTGCAGGGCCTCGACGGCGGCGGCCTCGCCGGGCGTCCAGTCAAAGCCGGTCGACCAGTCGGGCTTTGACGGCGTCAGGTCCCAGTCGTCGATGGCGTCGCTGTCCAGTCCCTTGACCGGCGTCAGTTCGCGGGGCCCGGTCGTGTGGGGCGGCGCCTCGGCCTTGGCGAGCAGGGCGTTCTTGAACGGGGTGAACACCTTGTACGGCCCGCCCGAGCCGGTCAGGATCGAGCCCGGCTTCGCCATCAGGGAGCCGTTGAAGCCGCGGCACTCGACGCCGTCGTCCTTCAGCCCGTGGGCGATGTCGGCGTCGCGGGTCCAGGCCTCGGGTTCGAACAGGCGGTTCATGAAGACGGTGTCCGCGCCCGTCTCGTCGATGAGCCGCCGGAGTTCGCTCTCGGCATGGCCGCGCCTCAGGATCAACGGAGCGCCCCGGGCCTTCAGGCTGTCGGCCAGCGCCCGCAGCGATCCGTCCAGCCACCAGAGCGAGGCCGCGCCCCACGGCCGCCCGTCGCCCGCCGCGTCGAGGATGAAGACGGGGACCACCGGCCGTCCGGTCTCGGCCGCCGCGTTCAGGGCCGGGTTGTCGGCCAGCCTGAGGTCGCGCCGGAACCACAGGATGACGGGCGGGGCGGCGGCGTCCAGGCGGTCGGGCAAACGGTCGGGCTCCTTGCGGGGGGAATCATCAGGCGGGACCGCCATTGGCCGCCCAAGTCCTTCAACGCACAAGACATCCCGGCCGCCAAGGTTTCCCGCTTCAGGGGTCACGTCTTGTCACAAGTGTCTGCTGCAGCGCAGCATTCACGTGGATTTCACGGTTCGGTTGATCTATGCCTGTCAGCGGATCGGCGGGGATCCTGAGAGCAGGGCGGCAGGCAGCAGTGACGAATGCAGAAACGGGCCTTGGGGCAGGTCGCGAAGACCCCGCCGCCGCGTCCGGCAAGACCGTCGTCATCTTCCGCCTGGGCAGCCTCGGCGACACCGTCGCGGCCCTGCCGTGCTTTCATGCCATCGCCCGCCGCTTCCCCGAACATCGCCGTCTGGTCCTGACCAATGTCCCGGTGGCGTCCAATGCCGCCCCCCTGCTGTCGGTGCTGGGCGAGGAGGCGCTGGTGCAGGGCTCCATCGCCTATCCGGTGGGCCTCAGAAACCTCGGCGCCCTGCTGGATCTGCGCGAGCGGCTGAAGGCCCTGAAGGCCGACGCCCTCGTCTATCTGGCCCCGGCCCGGAGCCCCCAGGCCATCCTGCGCGACTGGCTGTTCTTCAAGTTCTGCGGCTTCGGCTCCGTTCTGGGCATGCCCTGGACCCGTGACCTGCGCGAGGCGCGGGTGGACGCGGGCGGGGTGGTCGAGCGCGAGGCCTCGCGGCTGGCCCGCAACATGGCCGTCGATGTAGCGGAGCCGAATCTGGACGACCCGGCCGACTGGAGTCTGGTCCTGTCCGAGGCCGAGCAGGCGACCGCGCGCCGGGTGCTGGCGCCGCTGGCCGGCGCGCCCTTCATCGCCGTCAACATGGGCGGCAAGGCGGCCGAGAAGGACTGGGGCGTGGCCAATTGGGACGCCCTGCTGCGTCAGCTGTCCGCGACCGCGCCGGGCCATGGCCTGGTGGTCGTCGGCGCCCCGTCCGACCGGGCTCGCGCCGATGAGCTGGGCGCCGCCTGGGCCGGGCCGGTGCTCAACCTGTGCGGCGACCTGTCCCCGCGCGAGAGCGGGGCGGTGCTGGAACGCGCGGCCCTCTTCATCGGCCATGANNCACCTGTGCGCCGTCGGCGGCGCCCCGACCATCGGCCTGTTCGGAAACTACAATCGCCCGATCCTGTGGCATCCCGTCGGCGACCATGTGCGCATCATCCACCGCATGAGCGGTCTGGACCGGATCACCGTTTCCGAGGTCGTCGAGGCCGCCCAGGCCATGCTGCGTCCCGTTCCGACCGAAGGCGCGGCGCCCGCCGCCGAAATGGTCTAAAGCCACTCCGCCGAAGAAGAGTCACCCATGACCGACCCGACCGCCGCCACCGACCCGACGCTCGACCTGGGCCAGCTGCAGATCCTGCTCGACAAGGTCGCGGGGCTGGAGATCGCCTGCGTCGGCGACCTGATGCTGGACCGGTTCGTCTATGGGGAGGTGACCCGGGTCTCGCCCGAGGCGCCGATCCCGGTGCTGAAGACCGCGCGGACGGTCTCCATGCCCGGCGGCGTCGGCAACGTTGCGCGCAACGTCGCGGCCCTGGGCGGTGAATCGCGGCTGGGCGCGGTCATCGGGCCGGACGCGGCCGGCGACGAACTGGTCGCCCTGATCGCCGCCGAGGATCGCATCGGCGACTTCGTCGAACGGCCCGCGACGGCCTCGACCATCGTCAAGACCCGCTTCGTCGCCGCCGGCCAGCAGCTGCTGCGGCTCGACGAGGAAGAGAAGGCGAAGGCCGTCTTCAAGCGTCAGGACGTCTTCGCCGGCGCCTCGGCGATCCTGTTGTCCGACTACGACAAGGGGGTGGTGACCAACGCCCTGATCCAGTCGGCGCTGGCGGCCTCCGCCACCTCCGGCGCGCCCATCGTGGTCGATCCGAAGGGGCGCGACTTCGCCCGCTACGGTGCGGTCGATGTGATCAAGCCCAACGCCTCCGAACTGGCCGGGGCCACCGGCATGGCGGTCGGGACCGACGCCGAGGTCGAGGCGGCTCTGGCCCATCTGCTGTCCATCACCACGGCCAGGGCCATCGTGGTGACCCGCGCCGGCAAGGGGATGTCCATCGCCAAGCGCGGCGAGGCGATCGTCCATCTGCCCGGCCGGGCGCGCGAGGTGTTCGACGTCTCGGGCGCGGGCGACACCTGTATGGCTTCGCTGGGTCTGGCCCTGGGCGCCGGGGCGTCGCTGGAGCGGGCCGTGGAGTTCGCCATCCTCGCCTCGGGCGTGGTCGTCGGGAAGAGCGGCACCGCCGTCGTCACCCCGGCGGAGCTGATCGAGGCCGAGATGAGCCAGCACGCCTCGCTGGCCCAGGCCAAGGTCACTCCGGTCGAGGAATTGGCCGGCCGGGTAGAGACCTGGCGCCGTCAGGGCCTGCGCATCGGCTTCACCAACGGCTGTTTCGACATCCTGCACCGCGGCCACGTGGCCTATCTGGCCCAGGCGCGCAGCTGGTGCGACCGGCTGGTCGTGGCGCTGAACACCGACGAGTCCGTGCGTCGGCTCAAGGGCGACGGCCGTCCGGTCAACGATCTGGACAGCCGCGCGGCCGTCATCGGCGGTCTGGCCAGCGTCGACGGGGTGACCGCCTTCGACGACCCGACCCCCATCGCCCTGATCGAACGCCTGCGCCCCGACGTCCTGATCAAGGGCGCGGACTATACGCGCGAGGGCGTCGTCGGCGGCGATCTGGTCGAGAGCTGGGGCGGCGAGGTCAAGCTGGCCCAGTTCCAGGACGGCTATTCGACCACCAAGACCATCGAGAAGCTTCAGGGAGATGCGGCATGAGCCGTCGGATGATCGTCGTGACCGGAGGGGCCGGCTTCATCGGCTCCAACATCGTCGCCCGGCTGACGGGCGAGGACCGCTACGACGTCGTCGTCTGCGACCGCATGGAGACCGCCGACCTGGCCAAGTGGAAGAACCTGGCCAAGCACCCGATCGCCGACTTCTGGGAGCCCGAGGACCTGTTCGAACAGCTCGAGCGATACGCCGAGTCGATCGAGGCCATCGTCCATATGGGCGCCATCTCGGCGACGACCGAGCAGGACGCCGATCTGATCATGCGGACCAACTTCATCCTGTCGCGCGACCTGTGGGACTGGTGCTCGATCCGCGACGCCCGCTTCATCTACGCCTCCTCGGCGGCGACCTATGGCGATGGCGACGGCGGCTTCGAGGACGACGACAGCCTGGAGGGCCTGGCCGCCCTGCGCCCGCTGAACGCCTACGGCTATTCCAAGATGCTGTTCGACCAGTATGCGGCGCGCCAGTCGGACCGCGGCCAGTCGCCGAGCCAGTGGGCGGGGCTGAAGTTCTTCAACGTCTATGGCCCCAACGAGGGCCACAAGGGCACGATGAAGTCGGTCGTCGCCCAGATCTGGCCCAAGGTCGCGGCCGGTGAGACCGTCACCTTGTTCCGCTCGCACAATCCGAACTATCCGGACGGCGGCCAGATGCGCGACTTCGTCTTCGTCGAGGACGTGGTCGACATCATCGCCTGGCTGCTGGAAACGCCCCACGTCTCGGGCGTGTTCAACGCCGGCTCGGGGCAGGCACGGTCCTTCCTCGACCTGGCCAACGCCACCTTCGCGGCGGCGGGCAAGACCCCGGCCATCGACTATGTCGACACCCCGGTGTCGATCCGCGACCGGTACCAGTACTTCACCGAGGCCCGGATGGAGCGCATCCGCGCCGCCGGCTATCCCGGCCAGTCGACGCCGCTGGAAGAAGGCGTGCGCCGCTACGTTCAGGACTTCCTGTCCCAGGCGGATCAATACCGGTGACCCGTCGGCGGCTGACCTTTCGCCAGTGGATCGGCTGGCTCGGGTTCGCGATAGTCTTCATCGTCGCGGCGGCGACGGCGGTCTGGCGGGGTGACATCCTGAAGGCGGGGCTCGACCCGCAGGTGCCGTTCCAGACCTACCGTCCGCCGCCGGCTCCGGACTATGCCAAGCCTTCCAGCTGGGCGCTCAGCGAGGCGCGGGCGCCGGGGGCGGACGAGGCGGCGGTCTTCTTCGTCCACTCCACCACCTATGACGGCGGCCGCGACTGGAACGGACCGATCGATGACCGGGACGCCGACGCCTATCTGCGCCGGGTGGTCATTCCCAACTACGCCGGGCCGTTCGAGCGGGCCGGGGCGATCAGCATCCCGCGCTATCGTCAGGCCAGCCTCTATACCCGGCTGACCCTGCGCACCGACGCCCGCGACGCCCGGGCCTTCGCCTATGGCGACGTACTGAAGGCCTTCGAGACCTGGCTGGCGCGGCATCCGACCGGGCCGATCGTCCTGGCCGGGGTGGAGCAGGGCGGCGACCTCCTGGACCGGCTGGTTCGCGCACGGGTCGCGCCCGACGCGGCCCTGCGCCGCCGTCTTGTCGCAGCCTATCAGATCGACACCCTGGTCGCCGTGGACCAGATGAGCCCCGATGTTCCGCCCTGCGCCTCGCGCCGCCAGACCGGCTGCGTGGTCGGCTGGTCCCAGGTCGGGGAGGGCGACGATGGGGCGGCGGAACGGCGGCTGCGCCGGGCCCTGGTCTGGAACGCGCGCGGCCGGCTGACCGAGTTGGACGGGCGCAGGACCCTGTGCGTCAATCCGGTCAGCGGGGCCGCAGACGAACAGCCCGGG
>DBBK01000073.1:225-9638 GCA_002292165.1 Brevundimonas sp. UBA986 | reverse complement strand
GAGATCGTATTCGGCGGCGCGACCCAGACCTTCCTGCACGATGCGGACGGCCCCAGCCTCCTGCTCGCGCATTAAGCGTCGTTCTACCCGGGAGGTCTCCCTTGGCCTCCGAGCGTGCGGTGCAAAGAGTGGTCGCTCGGGATCGCCGACCTGCCTCCCGTTCAGTCCTGTTTTGAAAGACAAAGGCCATGATATCGCCCGATCGCCGCGACGCGCTCGCGCAAGGCCTGCTCGGAACGGACTACGGCGCCCTGACCGCGGTCCAGAAAAGCGTCATCGATCTGATGGCGTCCGAAGCGCCGACGGAGATGAGCCCGATCGCCACCCTGGATGACCGCCGCCTGGGCGAACGCGTCTCAGACGCCGTGGCCCGGATCGGGGGATCCTGGGCCTTCATCTTCGGGTTCAGTGCGGCGCTCGCCGGGTGGGTGACGCTGAACCTCTGGCTGGCGACATTTGGACGCGCGTTCGACGGCTATCCGTTCATCTTCCTGAACCTGATCCTCTCGACGGTCGCGGCGCTCCAGGCGCCGGTGATCATGATGAGCCAGAACCGGCATGCCGAGCAGGACCGCCGAGCGGCGGAGCATGACTATCGGGTCAATCTGCGCGCGGAACTGGAGATCATGCGGCTGCACGACCGCCTCCAGCTGAGCGAGGTTCAGCTCCAGCGGATTGAGGCTGCTGTTGCCGCCCTCGGGAGCGCGCCGCCGACACCCCGTTAGGGTCGGCCCTGTTCGTCGCGAAGCGTTTCGAAATAAGCGGTCAGATCGTCGATCTCGCTCGCCCTGAAAACATAGGGGGGCATGGCCGGGTGGGTCGTGACCAGACCCTGGGACATCGCGGTCTCCAGCTCATCGATGGAGCGCCGACGGACGACGTCGCGGAACGGGGGCGCGGCGGCCAGAGGGCTGGCGCCGTTCCGATCGACGGCGTGACAACTGGCGCAACCGACCAGGGCCATGGCCCGACCCCGGGCTGCGGCTTCCAGCGTCATGGCCTCGGCCAGACTCGGCGGCGGGGTGGATCGGGAGGGGGAAGGCTCGGCAGACGGTTGTCCGATGCAGCCCGTGGCGGCCAGACAGACCATGATGGTGGATAATGCTCGCATCCTGACCTCCTGCACGATCGCCAGCGTGTCGCGACCTGTCGACGCCGCCTTGATCTGGATCAAATTCACCGCCGCGTGTCAGCCCGCACGCCGGCCCAGGGCCGACGCCTTTTCCAGCCATTGACGGCAGCGGTCGTCGGCCAGCATCTCGATATTGCCGATCAGGGTGGTCCGGGTAGGACCGATACCGACGAAGCTCAGGATGTTGCGCCTCAAGGCCTCAAGAGAGTGCGACAGATAGAAGCCACGATAGACGAACGCGGGCATGCCCATGGTCACGATCAACCGCGCCGTTCGCCCCTTGAGACGCCCCAGACCGATCATTCGCTCGCGCTGCCCCAGAGCGAAGCCGGGCCGGAAGGTCTGTTCGAACAGGGCTTTCAGGCGCGCCGGCATGCCCCCGAACCAGAGGGGGAAGACAATCACCAGATGCTGGGCCCAGCGAATGTCGTCCTGCAGTGCGACGATAGCGGCCGGGGCCGCTTCCGTCTCCCAGTCGTCACGCCGGGTGAGGTCGGGAAAGCCGAGTGTGCTGAGGGCCACCCGGCGCACCTCGTGCCCCGCTGCGGTGGCGCCTGATGCATAGGCGTCGGCGAGGGCGTGGCAGAATCGTTTCTCTTCGGGGTCGGGATGACCGTCCAGGATGAGGATGCGCCGGGCCATCAGGCCTTGGCTTCCGGGTCACCGGGAGCCTCTGGAGCCGCCTCGATCGATTCCACCCTGTCCACGCCATAGACGTGGGTCGTCCCGTCGCCGGAAATGACCGACACATATTCGCCCAGGATGAACCGTTCTTCCCCCAGGCGGAAGCCGGCCGCATCGAGGTCGTCCCGGCCGTCCAGATCGAGCAGCCAATGGTCGCCGAGACTGTGTCTCAGATGACCGGTGGCGACAGTCGTGTTCCGGATGAACCGCCGCACGAAACAGCGGCCCGCCTGGGCGCGGCAGGCCTCGAGGTCGAGCCGCCCCTCGGCGTCAAGCGCCGCGATGATGTCCCAGCCATCCCCGGCGTCGCCGTGGGGATGGCCGGGCTCGCGAGCGAGTTCCAGGCGGATGTGATGAAATCCTGTCATTAGGCGGCTCCCGGATCAGTGGCTGAGAAGAACGGACATGGGCGCGGAGCCCAGCAGGTCTTGGGTGACGCCGCCCAGGGCCCACTCCCGCAGTCGGGCATGGCCATAACCGCCGGCGACGATGAGGCCTGCGGTATGGGTTTCCGCAAAGGCGAGGATGTCCTGGGCGATGCCTTCCGCGCCCGGCTCATGGCTGTGGCGGTCGGCCGCGATCCCGTGGCGACCCAGCCAGGCGACGATGTCGGCGGTCCTTCGTTCGGAGCCCTCCGTCGCGTCGGGTTCGCAAACCTCCAGAACATGAACCGCCGCCGCGTGGCGCAGGAGCGGCAGGGCGGCCGCGGCTGCGCGCTGGGCTTCCGCACTGTCCTTCCAGGCGATCACGGCCGGCCGGCCGACCGGATCGCGGATGGGCCGGGGCGGAACGACAAGGACCGGTCGTCCGATCGCCATGAGCACATCGGCGGGGTCGACCCCATGCCCCGGCGCTCGAGAGGTGCGTCGGCCGACGATCACCAGGTCCGCTCCCCGCGCTTCGTGGATGATCGTGTCCGCCGGCAGGCCGATGCGGCCCCGCCATTCGCTCTGATGGCGCCGCACATAGGTGAGTTCCTGAAAGCGCGCGTGGGCGGCTCCGACCTCGGCTTCGGCAAAATCCCGGAACAGGGTCAGGGCCTCGCCGAGCATGGCGCCGCCCGAATAAAGATCATCCATCGGCGGAGCCGTCGCGGCGGCGGCGCAGACGCCAATGAGATGGGCGTCCATCCCCGCCGCCAGATCGCAGGCGAGTCCAAGGCGGATGTCGCTTGCCTGGCTCTGGTCCACCGCGACAAGCAGGGTCTTGTAAGTCAAGGCGAACTCCTTTGGATGCGGCTCAGCGCAGCTTGCGCGAGCGTGATCGGACGGGAAGCCCGGTCCAGATCGCCGCCCCGCCCACGGCGAGGATGAAGGCCGAAAAGGCGACGACGACGGCGCAGACAAAAGGAACGGCTTCAGCGGGCATGATCTCGGCTCTCCTGCGATGGAGCTTCATCGCCGCAGCTCCGTCCCTCGGCATTGATCGAGATCAACCGGGGAATGCGGCCTTCCTCTCCGGACGGTTGGTTCGCCGCTGCCGATTTGCGCTGGATCAAGGCGAAGCGTCCCTGATGAGCGATGGTCGCGCAGGCTCGTCCTGGATCGAAAGACCGACCATGTCGCAATCCCTCCCTCCGCCGATTTCCGGTCGCGCCGTCGAAGCGGTCGTGGCCTTGCTGGACGCAGAGCGGCTCATGGCGCTCGCCGTGAATCGACCTGACGGCTGGCCGCAGGTGACGACGGTGGGCTACGTCAACGAAGGCCTGAACCTGTATTTCGTCACCGCGCGGGACAGCCAGAAGCTGGCCAACCTGGTCGCCGATCCGCGCGTCTCGGTCGCGATCCGCAGCGAGGCGCGCCACGGCGACGCTGTCGGCGTCTCCATGGCTGGAAGAGCCGAGGAGGTCGCCGATCCTGTCCTGGTCGAACGCCTGAACCAACTGGTGTTCAAGCGCTACCCCGACATCCGCGTCTTCGGACCCGGGGGCGCCTCCATCGCGGTCGTTCGCGTGCGCCCGGAAATCATCTCGCCCGTGGGCGTCAGCGGCGGTCGCAGCGAGGCCCTGACCTTCAGCCTGGGGGCTTCGTCTGCGGCCACCAGACCGACCGGCAAGGTCACGGATCTGTTCTAGGAACGCGAGTCTATGGACGCCGGTCAAGGGTCATCTGATCTGGATCAAGGCGCGGTCAGGCGAGGCCGCCGATCCTCCAGCGGTCGTGTCTGAACCGCCGGCGCTCGGCAGCCGGCTCTCACCGGGAGGTTTCCATGAGCTACAAGAGGATCGTCGCCCTGACCTTCGGCCATGCCGGAGACTTCGCAGCCTTGGAGGCAGCCGCGGCGCTCGGTGTCACCCATCAGGCCCATGTCGCCGTCTTCCCGTTTGCGCTGGATCCGGCCCTGGACCTCGTCAGCTACGGCATGTTGTTCGGCACGACCCTGCCCGAGGAGACCTCGGCCGCCATCCTCGCCGGGCAGGCGGAGCAGCGAGGCCGGCTGGAAACGCTGTGCCGTCACATCTGCAACGAGGCCGATCTCGTCTATGGAGACGGCGAGGGGCTGCCGCGCCTGCATGTCCTTCAGCCGGCCGGGCGCGCGGAAATCGCACTCAGCCACGCTCTGACGCTCGCCGATCTCGTCGTCGTCAGCCAGGAGAGTTTGACCGCCGTCCCGGTCGCCCATGACGCCTTCAGCCAGGTCCTCTTGCAGCAGCGCGCCCCCGTGCTGGTCGTTCGCCAGGATTTCGAGGTCTCCGGGCAACGGGTCATGGTCGCCTGGGATGGAAGCGCCGAGGCGGGCCGGGCGGTCCGTCAGGCCCTGCCCCTCGTCGCCATGGCCTCATCGACCGTGGCCGTCCAGTGTCGCCAGGGGCTTGATCGACAGGCGGCCGATCCGGCCTTTGAACCGTTGCTTGCCTATCTCAAGACCCACGGCGTGGGCGGGGCCGAGATCGAAATCCTCGACGAGGGGCCCGAAGGCGGCGCCCTCGTTGCGGCCGCCGCGCGTCTGAAGGCAGGGCTCGTGATCGCCGGCGCCTATGGCCGCACCCAGCTGCGCGAAGCGCTGTTCGGCGGCGCGACCCGCGCCTTCCTCGACGACCGCGTCGGACCGTCGCTTCTGCTGGCCCACTGACCGCCTTGCCCGCGCCGTCCGTTGCGAGGCGCCGGTCGTCAAGCCGGCCTGCCCCTCGCGGAGACCTTCGATGCTGACACTCACCTTCCACGGCGCGGCTGGCTGCGTGACCGGATTTTGCGCCCTCCTGCAGACCGATCACGGCCGTCTACTCGTCGACTGCGGCATGTTTCAGGGGCCCAAGACCCTCAGGGAGTTGAATCACGGACCCTTTCCCTTCGACGCCCCGGGCGTGGATGCCGTTCTCCTGACCCACGCCCACATCGACCATTCGGGTCTACTGCCTAAACTGGTGCGCGCCGGCTTTCGGGGACCGATCTACGCCACGCGGCCGACACGCGACCTGTGCGAGGTGATGCTCGCCGATTCCGCAGATATCCAGCAGGGTGACGTGGATCACCTCAACCGGCGAAACCAGAGACGGGGCGTGGCGCCGGTCGAACCCATCTACGGTCCACAGGACGTGGCCCCGACCTTGGCGTTGTTCGAAACCGTGACCTTCGGGGAGTGGGCCGATGTTCGTGACGGCGTCCGGGCGCGCTACTGGCCTGCGGGCCATCTGCTCGGCGCGGCCTCCATCGAACTGGAGGTCGAGAGCGCCGGCGAAACGGTGCGCCTGCTGTTCTCGGGGGACCTGGGCTCTGGCGAACAGCCCTATCTGGTCCGACCCGACGGACCGGAAGGCGTGGATCATGTCGTGCTGGAATCCACCTATGGCGATCGTGTCCGTGACGACATGGACCTTTCGCATCGGCGCGCGCGCCTCGCCGACGAGGTGCGCCAGGCGCGTATGGCGGGCGGCCCGCTGTTGCTGCCCACCTTCGCCATCGGCCGCGCCCAGGAGCTGATCCTCGATCTGTTGGCGATCATGGAGGCGGAGCCGGAGCTGGCGGCGGACATCTTCCTGGACTCTCCGCTGGCGATCGAGGCGACCGAGGTCTTCTTGCGGCGGGGGTGGAACAGCGACGCTTCGAAGAATCCGTATCTGCCGCTGCGCCACGCGCCGCGCCTGCACAATCTCCTCCGTCCTCAGGACAGCGATGGCCTGGAGCGATTACGCGACTGGCACATCATTCTCGCCGGCAGCGGCATGTGCGACGCGGGCCGGGTCCGCGGTCACCTCAAACGGCTGCTGTGGCGCAAGGAGACCACCGTCCTGATCACCGGCTTCCAGGCTGCGGGATCTCTCGGGCGTGTTCTCCTCGGACAGCCGTCCATGGTGCGCATCCAGGGGGAGGATGTGCGCGTGCGCGCCCGGGTTCGCCATCTCGACGTCTATTCCGGTCATGCCGACGCCGCCTCGCTCGAGGCCTGGCTGACGGCCCGTGCGCCTGTCGGCGGCCAGGTGTTTCTGGCGCATGGAGAACCCGACGGCCTCGCGGGCCTTCGCGATCGGCTGATCGCGGGCGGCCGCGCGCCCGTCGCGATCACCGTTCCGGCGCTGGACGAGAGGTTCTGCCTCACGAGCACCCGCGCCTGGTCGGTCGGCGGCGGCGCGGATCGCATCGCGCCCGGCGCCGCCGCCCGCCCCGATTGGCACAATGCCCGGGCCGATCTTCTCTCAGCGCTGAACGAGCGGCTCCAGGCCTTGGGGACCGACCGGGAGCGCGAGGCGATGCTGGCGACGCTTTCGGCGGCTCTGGCGCCGGTTACGAGTGACAAGACATGAGGACCCCAGGCCCATCCAACGCCGCGCAACTCTTGTCACCCTCGTACCGGCTGGCCGCACTGGATCAGGACTTCCTGCTCGGCGACGCCATGCGGGGGGTCCGGTTCCAGCTGGAGTTCGAGAAGGCCGAGCGCGCGCTCAAGGCCTGGGGCGTGCGCTCGACCCTGGTTGTGTTCGGCAGCGCCCGCATTCTCGAAGATGGACCCGGGTGCCACGCTCGCTGGTACGCAGAAGCGCGCCGCTTCGCTGTTCTGGCCTCCCTTCAGGGGGGCGCGGTCCAGGATCAGGGCGGCGTGCGCGACAATGTCATCGCCACCGGCGGAGGACCGGGGGTCATGGCGGCGGCGAACCGGGGCGCCATGGACGCTGGCGCGCCCTCCATCGGCTTCAACATCACCCTGCCGAACGAACAGCAGCCCAATCCCTGGACCACGCCCGAGCTGACCTTCCGATTCCACTACTTTGCGATGCGCAAGATGCATCTGGCGATGCGGGCCAATGCGCTGGTGGTCTTTCCCGGCGGGTTCGGTACGCTCGACGAATTGTTCGAAATTCTTACCCTGCGCCAGACCGGCAAGGCCCCGCCGATCCCGGTCGTTCTGATCGACCGGGCCTACTGGAGTGCCGTCATCGGCTTCGAGGCGCTCCTGGCCCAAGGGTTCATCGCCGCCGCAGACCTCGACCTGTTCGCCTTCGCCGAAACGGCCGAAGAGGCTTGGGAAACGCTGATTGCGCGCGGCCTGACGCCCGAGCAGCCGATCGGATCCAAGCCGGACGTCTAGTCCGACGTCCGGCGGAAACCTGCGGCTTCCAGCGCAAGGGCGGTCGCCTCGGCCGCCTCGACCCGCTCACGCCGGTCCAGGATCGCTGATGTCGCCGCCTGGGTGAGGGAGCCGCGCCACCCCTCGACCGTGTGGGCCTGATGGGTCAGCAGGATCTCGACCTCGTCCAGCAGTCGACCGACCTCGGCCGCGATGCGCGCCGGGTCCTGCGCGAGAGTGGCGAGGCTCAGGACCAGGGTCTGGCCGTCGACGCGCCCCTCCGGCAAGGAGTCCAGGCCGGGCGCCGCTGTCAGATCCAGGAACCGGCCGTCCCCTTCGAAAGGCGTCCGCAGCACCACCCGCACGCCGTCCCGGGTCCGGGGCCTCGAGAGCAAATCGCGGGTCTTCACCGGCGCCTCCTCGACGCTGAAGCGGGTCTGGTCGCGTAGAAGTCTGGCGGGTCTGGGTAACAGGGCGTCGATCATGGGCTCGACATCCAGAGGATCGCGATGAAGCCGGGCGAGCGGCAGGCTGTCGATAGCGTCATCGAGCGCCTCGCGGACCTCGTCTTCCAGAGACGACAGAGGCGCTGCCGAGAAAAGGCGGGTCATCGACATCGTGCGATCCATGATCTGCGACCGGCCCTGGAGCGTCCGGCGTGCGGTCGGAGCAGGGTGGCCCTGCCAGAAAGGGAGCGCCTTGATCTGGATCAGAAGGGACTTGCGCTGGATCAAGGTCAGCCGGTCCCGGCGAATGCATGCTTAGCCTCTTATAACGAAGGTTCGCCATGCGCCATCTGATCGTCGCCGCCCATCCCAGGAGCCGGAGCTTCACCCTGTCGATGGCGCGGACCTATGTCCGGACCGTCGAGGCGCTCGGCCATTCGGCGCAGTTGAGGGATCTCTATCGTCTCGGTTTCGATCCCTGCCTGTCCGAAGGCGAACTTCCCTGGTCGCCGGATTTCGCGGCGGGCGAGGAGGTAACGCGTGAGCGGGATCTGGTGGCCGAGGCGGACGTCGTCGTTCTCGTCTACCCGCTCTGGTTCAATGCCGCGCCCGCCATCCTGAAGGGCTATGTCGACCGGGTGTTCGGTTTCGGGTTCGGATTTTCCGAACACCACATCGGCGGTAACGAACCGCTTCTGGGCGAGAAGAAACTTGTGAGCTTCACCTGCTCGGGCGCCCCGCAGCGGTGGGTCGAATCCAGCGGCGCCTGGGAGGCCATGCAGGCCCATTTCGACCGGCATATCGCCGCCGTCACCGGCATGGCGCTGATCGGCCATCATAATCTTGGAGGCATCGTGCCGGACCTGGACAAGGATATCGTCGCTCGCCGGCTCGGCGAGATCGAATGGCATGCGCGCGCCATCGCAGCGGCCTATGCGTGACCCGATCATGGGGCGCGAGTTCCGCTCCTGACACCTTTCGCAAAGCCTTTGTCCGCCGCGGATGAGACCCGAACCGATGTTCACCTGCCCCATGCATCCCGAAATCCGGCGACCCGCCCCCGGCGCCTGCCCGATCTGCGGCATGACGCTGGAGGCGGAGACGGTCACCGCAGAGGATGCGCCGAATTCGGAGCTCATCGACCTGACCCGGCGCTTCTGGATCGGTCTGGTCCTGACCGTGCCCGTGTTCGTTCTGGAGATGGGCGGTCATCTCTTTGACCTGCACCATTTCGTCCCCGGGCAGGCTTCCAATGGCGTCCAGTTCCTCCTGGCCACGCCCGTCGCGCTCTGGGCCGGCAGGCCCTTCTTCGAACGGGCCTGGGCGTCCCTGAAGAGCCGTAACCTCAATATGTTCACCCTGATCGCCATGGGGGTTGGCGTCGCCTGGCTCTACAGTGTCGTCGCCGTGATCGCGCCCGGCCTGTTCCCGCCCTCCGTCCTGCGGATGGACGGCAGCGCCCCGGTCTATTTCGAGGCGGCGGCGGTGATCACCGTCCTGGTGCTGCTCGGCCAGATTCTGGAGCTGCGCGCGCGAGACCATACGTCCGGCGCCATCCGGGCCCTGATCGCGCTCGCGCCGGAGACTGCCCGGCGGGTCGCGGCCGACGGCTCCGACGCGGAGATTCCGGTCGCCGACATCGGCATGGG
>DBBK01000073.1:0-193 GCA_002292165.1 Brevundimonas sp. UBA986 | reverse complement strand
GACCGGCTGCGGATACGCCCCGGCGACAAGACTCCGGTCGACGGGGTGGTCCTCGAAGGACGCTCCGCCGTCGACGAATCCCTGATCACGGGCGAATCGATGCCGGTCACCAGAAGCGCCGGCGACAGGGTCGTGGCGGGCTCGCTGAATATGACAGGGGCGTTCGTCATGCGCGCGGACAAGGTCGGGGCGG
>DBBK01000010.1 GCA_002292165.1 Brevundimonas sp. UBA986 | reverse complement strand
AGGGGCTCGATGGCGGTGACGATGTTCTCGACGCCGGAGCCCTGTGACAGGGCGCCGACCACCAGTCCAAGCACGAGGGCGACGACCACCCAGAGGCTGAGGGAGGTGAAAAGGGTGCGCAGGCGTGAAGAGCTCATTCCACAGGCTTAGAGCATGATCGGTTTTGGAGGAACCGCTTCGCGGTTCCGACAGAAGCGTGAATCATGCTCTCGCTTTCAAGCTGGAGCCTGATTCACGGCATCAGCGGAATCGCGAAGCGATTCCACCTCAGCCGATCAGGCTCTAGTCCGATGTTCCGGNNCTCCGGCACTCCCGTCGCGGGAAGCCACCCGCCGACGGTTGTTCGGCACTATCGCGCGGCCAAGCTCATGGTAGGGTTCAGGAATGCGCCTTTCGACCGCCGTTCTCGCCGCCGTCGCCGCCCTGATTTCAGGAGGCGCGCTCGCGTCCGCGGCCGTCGCCCAGACACCGACGACAGCCACGGCGGCGCCCGCCGGCCGCACCTGGGCCAATCCGGTCGACCTCGACTACAAATACAGCTTCGAACAGACCCATCAGGGCATCAGCTACCGTACCGGCGGCGACCCGACGATCGTCCTGCATCGCGACCGGTATTATCTCTTCCAGACGGCGGCCGACGGCTACTGGACCTCGCGCAACCTGTTCGACTGGACCTATGTCATCCCGGACCGCTGGCCCCTGGGCGCCAGCACGGCGCCCGCCGCCGCCTCGGACGAGACGGGTCTCTATCTGATGGCCTCCTCGACGGAGCCGAAGCCGCTTCTGGTCAGCATCGACCCGACCCGCGCGCGCTGGGACTATCTGACCCGGGTCATGCCGCCGATCCCGGGCGCCGCGGCCAAGGGCGAGACCCCGGCGGCGGGCCAGAGCCCGGCCGGACCCTGGGCGCCCGACCTGTTCATCGACGATGACGGCAAGTGGTACGTCTACTGGGGCTCATCCGACACCGCCCCCCTGTTCGGCTCGCAGATCAATCCGGTCCCGCCGATGGAGTGGGTCGACACGCCCAAACCCTTCTTCAGCCTCGATCCCGACCGGCATGGCTGGGAGCGGTTCGGTCAGGATCATTCGGGCGGCCTGCCCGACGGGACCCCGGTCCGGCCCTTCCTCGACGGCGCCTGGATGAACCGCGTCGGCGACCGGTACTATCTCCAGTATGGCGCGCCGGGGAATGGCTATAACGCCTATGGAACAGGGCTTTACGTCGGCGCCTCGCCGCTGGGGCCGTTCGAATACGCCCCCTACAGCCCGATCAGCTACAAGCCCGGCGGCTTTACCCAGGGGGCGGGCCACGGCTCGACCTTCCAGGACCGCTACGGCAATTGGTGGACGACCGACTCCTCCTGGGTCGGGGTCAACTGGAGCTTCGAGCGGCGCATCGGCCTGTATCCCGGCGGCGTCCATCCCGACGGCCAGATGTGGTTCACCAGCCGCTTCGGCGACTTCCCCCAACGCCAGCCCGACGGGCCGGTCGCCGATCCCGACAGCCTGTTCACCGGCTGGATGCCCCTGTCCTATCGCGCCAGGGCCACGGCCTCCTCGACGCTCGACGACTTCAGCGCCGACCGGGCGACAGACGAGGATCCGCGCACCTTCTGGGTGGCGGCGAACGGCACGGCGGGCCAGACCCTGACGCTGGATCTCGGCGCGGTGAAGACGGTGCAGGCCGTCCAGGTCAATTTCGCCGACTATCAGGCCGGCATCTTCGCCGAACTGCCGGGCCTCAGAACCCGGTTCCGCATCCTGTGGTCCGCCGACGGCGAGGACTGGGCGACCTTCGCCAGCCGCATGGGCTCGGAGCGCGACAGCCCCAACGCCTATGTCCAGGGCGAGCGGCCGGTCCGCGCCCGCTATATCCGTTATGAACATGGCGAGGCGCCGGGCGCCCATCTGGCCATTGCCGACCTGCGCGTCTTCGGCACGGCGACCGGCCCGACGCCGGCCGCGCCCGCCAATGTCACGGTCAAGCGCGGCGAGGATCAGAGGAACGCCGTCGTCACCTTCGACACAGTCGCCAACCCGACCGGCGGCCGCATCCTGGGCTACAACATCCGCTGGGGCGTGAAGCGCGACCGGCTGCACATGACCTATCAGATCTGGGCCGACGACCTGGCGGCGCGCGGCGGCTCGGTCGAGATCCGGGCCCTGAACGCCGGGGTCGACTACGCCTTCGCGGTGGAGGCCTTCGGCGACACCGGCGTCTCGCCGCTGAGCGTGGTGCTGGATGTGCCCGGCGCGGCCGGCACGGTGCGCGAGCCCGATCCGCCGGTGACCGGCCTGCCCCAGCCGGCCGATCCCGGTCCCCCGCCCGCGACCGGCACCGTCGTGACCCGTATTCCGCCCGTCTACATCAGCGGCGCCCCGCCGGTGACCGGCGCGCCCCTGCCCACGACCGGCGCGACGACGACCGGCGCAACCGGAAGCACGACGGCGCCCGCCGCCACACCCTCGACCACGCCTCCTCCCTCGACCGCTCCCAAACCCAAGGACGACTGATGCGCGCACTGATCCCGACGACCGCCGCCCTTCTTCTCCTGGCCGTCGCCGGGTCCGCCAGTGCGCAAACGGCCTCCGACAGCGCCCTGAAGTCGTCGATCCTCGCGGACTATGACGCCCGTCTCGCCGCCGTCTTCGACGACTTCCACCGTCACCCCGAGCTGTCGGGTCTGGAGACGCGGACCTCGGCCCGGATGGCCGAGCTGCTGACCGGCCTTGGCTACGACGTCACCACCGGCGTCGGCGGCACGGGGGTGGTCGCGGTGCTGAGGAACGGGGCGGGTCCCACCGTCCTGATCCGCGCCGATATGGACGGCCTGCCGCTGCAGGAGGCCTCGGGCCTGCCCAACGCCTCCACCGCCCGCCAGGTCGATTCCGACGGGACCGAGAAGCCGGTCATGCACGCCTGCGGTCACGATGTGCACATCACCGCCCTGGTCGGGACGGCGCGCCAGATGATGGACCGCAAGGCCGACTGGTCAGGGACGCTCGTCCTGATCGTCCAGCCGGCCGAGGAGCGCATCTTCGGGGCCCGGACCATGATCAATGACGGCCTCTACACCCGCTTTCCCAAGCCCGACTATGCGCTCGCCTTCCACGTCGCCGCCCAGCTGGAAGAGGGCAAGGTCTCGGTGCCGCTCGGCATCCATTCGTCCAGCTCGGACGGGGTCGAGATCGAGGTGCACGGCGTGGGCACCCACGGCGCCTATCCCCACCTCGGCGTCGATCCGATCGTGGTCGCCTCGTCCATCGTGATGAACCTGCAGACCCTGCGCAGCCGCACGGTCAATCCGCTGGAAGGGGCGGTGGTCACCGTCGGGTCGATCCACGGCGGCATCAAGAACAACATCATCTCCGACCGCGTCGACATGCAGCTGACGGTCCGCGCCGACAGCCCCGAGGTCCGCACCCTCCTGCTGGACGGCATCGACCGGGTGGCGCGCGGCTCGGCCATCGCCCTGGGCGTACCCGAGAACCTGATGCCCACCGTCACCCGCTCGACGCGGGAGACCACCCCGGCGACCATCAACGACGGCCCCACCGCCCAGCGCGTCCGCGACGCCATCACCGCCGCCATGGGCCCGGACGTCCTGTCAGACGAGCCGCGCGGCGGCATGGGGGCCGAGGACTTCTCCTATTTCGTCACGCCCGAGAGCGGGGTGAAGGGCGTCTATTTCGACGTCGGCGGCACGCCCGCGGCCGACCTCGACACCGCCCCCGGCCACCATTCGCCCCTGTTCAAGATCGACGCCAAACCCTCGGTCACCACCGGCGTCGAGGCCATGACCGTCGCGGCCCTCGCCCTGCTGGCCAAGAGCTGACGCGGCCCGCCGTCGGGGAGGCTTGCCCTCCCCGACGTCAACCGGCCTAGTGTCGGAAAAACAGCGGCCAGACCCGCAAGGAAGCGCGCCATGATCACCGTCCATCACCTGAACAACTCCCGCTCCCAGCGCGTGCTGTGGCTGCTGGAAGAGCTGGGCGTGCCCTATGAGGTCAAGCGCTATGAGCGCAACGCCGCCACCATGCTGGCCCCGCCCGAACTGCGCGCCATCCATCCGCTGGGCAAGTCGCCGGTGATCGAGGAGAACGGGGTCGTCACCGCCGAGACCGGCGCCATCATCGAACAGATCCTGGCCAGCCATCCGGGCAACGCCCTGACCCCGCCGGCCGGCAGCGAGGCGGCGCGGCGCGTGACCTACTGGCTGCACTACGCCGAGGGCTCGGCCATGACGCCCCTGCTGCTCAAACTGGTGTTCGGCGCCCTGCCGAAGCGCTCGCCGGGTCTGGTCCGTCCCCTGGTCAACGCCATCTCGGGCAAGGCCCAGTCCAGCTTCATCGATCCCCAGATCGAGGCCCACAGCGCCTATTGGGAAGGCGAGCTTTCCAAGGCCCAATGGTTCGCCGGCGACCAGTTCACCGCCGCCGACATCATGATGAGCTTCCCGCTGGAGGCCTGTTCGGCCCGCGCCCCGTTCGGCGCCGACAAGCCGCGCTGCAAGGCCTTCCTTGAGGCCATCCACGCCCGCCCGGCCTATCAGCGGGCGCTGGAGCGCGGCGGACCCTACGCCTACGCCTGAACCTGCGCTCACAAGCCCGTGCGGCAGAAGTGATCGGAACCGCCCCGCAACCGCCACGGTCCGGGCGCGTTAACCGGATCATGCAGATCCAGACCGTCCAGATCGTCGCGGGCCTCGTCGCCGCCATCGCCTTCATCATCGCCTTCATCTCGGCGGGGGTGGCGGTGATCTCCGCCGTCTTCGCCCTGATCGGCGCCTCGGCCATCGCCTGGCTGGTCTATACGGTCGCCAAACGCATGCTGCTGCATCGGGCCGAGCGGAACGTGACCCCCGCCGCATAGGCCCTCCGGATAACGACGCTCGCCCCAGCGGCTTGAGTTTCGGCGTCAGGCGCCCTAGTCTCTTTGGCCGGTCGCGCGCGCCCAGCGACCCAGCCTACTGCATTCTCTCTCACTGCCCTCCCTCCTGATTTCCGGGCGAAACAAGAAACTCCTGATTCATATGGAAAAAGTGCCGATGACGGCCGAGGGCTACCGCGCCCTCGACGAGCAGCTGAAGCAATTGAAGTCGGTGGAACGGCCCAGCGTGATCGCGGCCATTTCCGAGGCCCGCGAACACGGCGACCTGTCGGAAAACGCCGAATATCACGCGGCCAAGGAACGCCAGGGCTGGATCGAAGGCTCGATCGCCGAGATCGAGGACAAGATCAGCCGCGCCCAGGTCATCGACGTGACCAAGCTGTCGGGTTCCCAGGTGAAGTTCGGCGCCACGGTCACCGTGGTCGACGAGGACACCGAGGAAGAAGGCCGCTACCAGATCGTCGGCGAGCACGAGGCCGACGTGAAGCAGGGCAAGATCAGCATCTCCTCGCCGATCGCCCGCGCCATGATCTCCAAGGAGATCGGCGACGTGGTCGAGGTCAACACGCCAGGCGGCGTGAAGGCCTATGAAATCCTCAAGGTCGAGTGGAAGTAACCTCACCTCTGCGGATCTGGGTCGTCTCCGACGGCCGCGCGGGAATCGAGAATCAGGCGCTGGGCCTCGCCGAGGCGATCCAGCGCCTGACGCTTGAGAACGGGGCCCCTGCTGAAATCACGACAAAACGCATCCGCTGGCGCCCGGCTTTCGACAAGCTCCCTTCGGCGTTGAAGCTCCCGGCGATGCTGGACCCGGCGTCAGACGCCCCCTTCCCTGCCGAAAACGAGTCCTGGCCGGATCTGTGGATCGCCACGGGCCGAGCGACCCTGCCCCTGTCCATGGCGGTTCGCAGGCATTCGGGCGGCAGGACCTTCGTGGTTCAGACCCAGGACCCGCGCCTGCCGACCTCTCGCTTCGACATGGTGGTGGCGCCGGCGCACGACGGCCTGTCCGGCGACACCGTCTTCGAGATCATCGGCTCGCCGCACCGGATCACGCCCCGGCGCATCGCCGAGGCCGCGCCGGCCTTCGCCGCCACGATCGATCCCCTGCCCCATCCCCGCGTCGCGGTTCTGGTCGGCGGCCGGTCCAAGGCCTTCGACCTGACCGAGACCCACGCCGCCGATCTGGCCGACCGGATCGCGGCGGCGATCACGGCGGCGAAGGGATCGCTGATGCTGACCTTCTCTCGCCGGACGCCAGAGGCGGCGAAGGCGGCGATGACCGCGCGCCTGTCCGACCAGCCGGGTGTCATCTGGGACGGTGCAGGTCCGAACCCCTTCTTCGCCTTCCTCAATGCCGCCGACCATATCCTGGTCACCGAGGACAGCGCCAATATGGCCGCCGAGGCCGCCTCGACCGGCAAGCCGGTGCATGTCCTGCCGATGATCGCGCTGAAGGCGCCGGGCAAGTTCGCACGGCTGCATGCGGACCTTGAGGGCCACGGTGCGACGCGTCCGTTCGACGGGACGCTGGACGACTGGACCTATCCGCCTCTCACCGAGACCGACCGGGCCGCGAAGGCCGTGCTGGAGGCGATGCGGACGCGCTGACGCGTCAGGACTTCAGTCCCCGCCGCCACCGCCGCCGTCACCACCGCCGTCCGAACCGCCATGGCCGCCGTCGTGCCCGCCATGCCCCCCGCCGTGGCTGTGACCGTGACCATGATGGCCGTGGTCGCTGTGGCGAGAGCCGGAAAAGTCGCCGTGGAAGACACCGCCGTCGCCGCCGCCGTCCTTGCCCTGCCCGGCCTTCAACTGCGACAGCCAGTCGATCAGAAGGGCCAGGGCGACGCCCGCGATCACGCCCCCGATGATGCCGAAGGCCAGATGTCCCGTCTGCAACCCGAACCACGCTCCGGTGACCAGGCCGATCAGGACGCCGACGCCCAGAAAACTGCGGTTGGGCATTTTGTCGGCTCCTGTGGATTTGACCGTCGCACCATCGCGCGAAGCGGAATCAGCGCTTACATAGGCCATCATGACCGAACCTCGTAAAGTCCGCCTCGCCATCATCGGATCCGGCCCCGCCGGCTGGACCGCCGCCATCTATGCGGCCCGCGCCCTGCTCAACCCGGTGATCATCGCCGGCATCCAGCCCGGCGGCCAGCTG
The DNA here is from genome assembly GCA_002292165.1 of Brevundimonas sp. UBA986. GTDB lineage: Bacteria > Pseudomonadota > Alphaproteobacteria > Caulobacterales > Caulobacteraceae > Brevundimonas. Next base: position 2,882 of record DBBK01000010.1, on the reverse strand, counting down.
ACCATCACCACCGACGTCGAGAACTATCCCGGCTTCGCCGAGGTCATTCAGGGTCCCTGGCTGATGGAGCAGATGAAGGCCCAGGCCGAGCACGTCGGGACCGAGGTCATCGAGGACATCGTGGTCAGCGCCGACCTGTCGTCGCGCCCCTTCCGCCTGAAGCTGGATTCCGGCGCCGAGATGCTGGCCGAGACGGTGATCATCTCCACCGGCGCCCAGGCCAAGTGGCTGGGTCTGGAGAGCGAACAGAAATACCAGGGCTTCGGCGTGTCCGCCTGCGCCACCTGCGACGGCTTCTTCTATCGCGGCAAACAGGTGATCGTCGTCGGCGGCGGCAACACCGCCGTGGAAGAGGCGCTGTTCCTGACCAATTTCGCGGCCAGGGTCACGGTCGTGCACCGCAAGAATGAATTCCGCGCCGAGAAGATCCTGCAGGACCGCCTGCTGGCCAATCCGAAGATCGAGGTGATCTGGGATCACGCGGTCGAGGAGATTCTCGGCCAGACGGACGGGGTCGCGTCGAACGTCACCGGAGCGCGCCTTCTGAACGTCAAGACCGGCGAGACGCAGACCGTCGACGCCGACGGCGTCTTCATCGCCATCGGTCACGCCCCGTCGTCGGAGCTGTTCCAGGGCCAGCTTGAGACCAAGGCCGGCGGCTATCTGGTCGTGAAGCCCGGCTCGACGGCGACGAATATCGAAGGCGTCTACGCCGCCGGCGACGTCACCGACGATATCTACCGCCAGGCCGTGACCGCCGCCGGCATGGGCTGTATGGCCGCCCTCGACGCCGTCCGCTTCCTTGCGGAGGAGGACCACGCCCGGGCCCATAACCCGATCAGCCACCACGAGGCGGAGAAGATCGGGGTCTGGTGACGCCTAAAGGTCGTAGGCGCTCGCCTCGGTCAGCTCATCCAGGGCGTCCTGCGGAACCTCCAGCGTCGCGGCCTTCAGGGTGTCGTTCAACTGGTCCAGCGAGGTCGCGCTGACGATGGGGGCGGTCACGCCCGGGCGGCTCAGCAGCCAGGCCAATGAGACCTGCGCCGGGGTCGCCTCCAGCCGCTGGGCGACGCCGTCCAGCACCGCCAGAATGCGCACGCCGCGTTCGTTGAAGTGATCCTTCAGCGCCCCGCCCCGGCTGGCGCTCTTCAGGTCATCGGCCGACTTGTACTTCCCGCTCAGGAAGCCGCTTTCGAGACTGAAGTAGGTGATGACGCCGAGCCCCTCGGCCACCGCGTAGTCCTGCAGTTCGCCCTCGAAGGTCGAGCGGCTGTAGAGGTTATAGTGGGGCTGCAGGGTCTCGTAGCGCGGCAGGCCCTTCTCGGCCGCGAGGGCCGCGGCCTCCTTCAGCTTCGGCACATCGTGGTTGGAGGCGCCGATGGCGCGGACCTTGCCGGACTGGATCAGCTTTTCGTAGGCGCGCAGCGTCTCCTCGGTCGGCGCGACCTTGTCCATCCAATGCGATTGATAGAGGTCGATGACGTCGGTCTGGAGCCGGCGCAGGCTGTCCTCGACGGCGGTCTCGATCCACCTGGCCGACAGGTCGTTGCGCGCATCCTCTCCGTTCTGGCCCATGGAGGAACCGACCTTGGTCAGGATCAGCACGTCGTCGCGACGGCCGCGCGCCTTCAGCCATTCGCCGATGATGGTCTCGCTCTCGCCGCCCTTATTGCCGGGGACCCAGCGCGAATAGACGTCGGCGGTGTCGATGGCGTTGAAGCCGGCGTCGACGAAGGCGTCGAGGATCTCGAACGACTTCGCCTTGTCGATGGTCCAGCCGAAGACATTGCCGCCGAAGACGAGGGGTGCGGTTTCGAGACCGCTCTTGCCGAGGGGACGTCTTTGCATGGGGGAGGCTCCGTTTCGGGGAGCTTCTGACTTATGCCCGATCAGGCGACCCGCAACCGGCGCGGTCCTGAATTGTCAGCCGAACAGCTGCAACTCCGGGGGGGCGTAATCGACGGGCTCGCCCTTGCGGCGGCGCAGGGCGTAGTCGACGGCGGTCTGGACCGCGCGTTCATCGGCGGGCTTGGACAGGACGCCGATGGTCCCGGCCACGCCGTCGCGCACCATGCCGGGATTGGCGGTCATATAGAGGACAGTGACGCCATCTTCCTGGGCAAGGGAGCGGCCGAGTTCGACACCCGTAGGGCCATCCGACAGGTGGATGTCCACCAGGGCCAGATCGACCTCCATCTCCTTGACCAGATTCCGGGCGGTCCGCGCATCGGCGGCGGTGCCGACAACCTCATGGCCGAGGTCTTCCAGGACGAAGCGGAGCTCCATGGCCACCAGGGCCTCGTCCTCAATGATCAGGATACGCGAAGTCATTCTTTCAGCTTGCTTGATCGACGCCCTGCGCCTGAACGCACGACGACCTTGCAGGTTTCACGCCGTGACACATCACACAGCCTTTTCAGCCGCCTTGCGTCTGGAGAGCGCGGTCGCGGGGAGGTCCGCCACGACGATCAAACCTTCCGGATCCCAGATTCGTTCCAATTTTCCGGCAAGCTGCCCCTCGACCGAGATGGTCGCCAGCGACGAGCCGAAGCCCGCCCGCGTCGGGGGCCCGGCGACCGGCGGTCCGCCCCGCTCGGTCCAGGTCAGGCGGAAGCGATCTCCGGCCAGATGGGTGGTCAACGTCACCAGACCGCGGGGCTCGGACAGGGCGCCGTACTTGGCCGCATTGGTCGCCAGCTCATGGAACAGAAGGGCCACCGAGGTCGCGGCCTGATCGTCGAACAGGGCGTCGTCGCCCTCCAGCACCACCCGCGGCGCGCCGTTGACGGCGGCATAGGGCTTGAACAGAGCTTCGAGGAAGGCGTGCAGGGTCATGCCGCCGACGGTGGGCCTCGACACCTCCGTGTGCGGCCTGACGAACT
>DBBK01000261.1 GCA_002292165.1 Brevundimonas sp. UBA986 | reverse complement strand
CGACGGCGTCGAGGGGCTCCAGGCGGGATAGTTCGGCGACGGCGCGCCCGTATGGGCCGTAAAGCCCGCCAGCGCATCGGCGGCCACGGTCGTCGAGGCGCGGTGTCCCGCCGCCGCCAAGGCATGACGCAGCCCGCCGACGATCAGGCCGCGCACCAGCGCCGGATCGCGGAACCGCACCTCCGCCTTGGCCGGGTGGACGTTGACGTCGACATAAAGCGGATCGACCTCGAGGAAGAGCACCGCCGCCGGGTGGCGGTCCCGGGCGAGGAAATCGGCGTATGCCCCGCGCAGCGCCCCCTGCAGCAGCCGGTCGCGCACGGGCCGCCCGTTGACGAACAGATACTGGTGCGCGGCATTGCCCCGCGAATAGGTCGGCAGGCCCGCATATCCGCTGAGGCGCACGCCGTCCCGCTCCTGATCGATCAAGAGGGCGTTGGCCTCGAAATCGCGGCCCAGCAGGGCGGCCAGCCGCTTCAGCCGGCCCTCGTCGCCCGGATGTTCGGCGGGCAGGCGCAGCACCGTCTTGCCGTCGAGATCGAGGGTGAAGGCCACACTCTCATGCGCCATGGCCTGACGCTTGATCTCGTCGGAGATGGCCATGGCCTCGGCCCGTTCCGACTTCATGAACTTCAGCCGCGCCGGGGTGGCGTAGAACAGGTCGCGCACCTCGACCCGCGCCCCGTGCGGGCCGGGGAAGCCGGCGGGGGCCACGGCCTTCTGATCCCCGCCCTCGACGTGGATCATATGGGCGTCGCCGCCCTCTTTCGGGCGGCTGGTGATGGTCAGCCGGGCCACCGAGCCGATCGACGGCAGGGCCTCGCCGCGGAAGCCCAGGGTGTTGATCCGCAGCAGATCGACGTCGCCCGCGTCGTCGGGCTCCAGCTTGGAGGTCGCATGGCGTTCGACCGCCAGGGCCAGCTGGTCCGCCGCCATCCCGTGCCCGTCGTCGGCGATCAGGATGCGCGCCAGACCGCCGCCGTCCGCCTGCACCTCAACGCGCCGCGCGCCCGCATCGAGCGCGTTCTCGACCAGCTCCTTGATGGCGCTGGCCGGCCGCTCGACCACCTCACCGGCGGCGATGCGGTTGACGGTCTCGGGCGGAAGGCGACGGATGGGCATACGGTGAAGGTTCTGGCGAAAGCGTGTGGCGATGGCGAGGGCGAGCGACTAGCTATAGCCCAGATGGGGAAGGGCGACCTCGATGACCAGAATCCTGCTGCAGACGACGATCGGACCGGTCGAGGACGACTGGAATATCGGCCGATTCTCTCGCCTGACCGCCTTTCTCTCGGGCCTGCCGGGCGTCGAGGTCACGGCCCGCGACCGCGTCGCGCCCGCCGGTGAGACCGACCCGGTGCTGGCCGGTCTGGCCGAGAGCGATGTCGACCAGCTCTGGCTCTTCGCCGTCGATGTCGGCGACGGCCTGAACCCCGAGGAATGCGCCGCGATCAACGCCTTCCGCGCGCGCGGCGGCGGCCTTCTGGTCACCCGCGACCACATGGATCTGGGCTGCTCGGTCTGCACTTTGGGCGGGGTGGGCGAGGCGCACCATTTCCACACCCACAACATGGAGACGGATCCAGCGCGGCAGGCCGTCGACGACGCGGTGACGACCTATATCTCCTGGCCCAACTACCATTCCGGCGCCAATGGCGACTGGCAGACCATTGTGGTCGAGGGGGATACCCACCCGCTGCTGCGCGACCCGAACGGCNNACGGCGGGGTGCTGGATCGCTTGCCCGCCCATCCGCATGAGGGCGCTGTGTCGGCGCCCTCCGATCGGCCTGACGCCCGCGTCATCGCCACCGGCCGCAGCAAGGCCACTGACCGGGCCTTCAATATCGCGGTCGCCTTCGAGGGCGAGCCCGGCGGAGAGGGGCGAGGGCTGGCCCAGTCCACCTTCCACCATTTCGCCGACTACAACTGGGACCCGCGCTCGGACTGCCCGAGCTTCGTTGACGAGGCTCCCGGCGACGCCATGGTCCGCGATCCGGAAGGGCTGCGGCAGACGCACGCATACATGGCCAACATCGCGGGCTGGCTCAGCCGCTGATCATTCCCCCAAATCTTCCCAGGGCGCCGGCGCGTAGAGCCCGGCGATGAAGTCGGTCAGGGCGGCGACGGCCGCCGAGGGCTCGCCTCTAGGCCGCACCGCATGGATGCCGACGTCGGCGGCGCCCTCGATCTCGGGCAGGACGCGGACCAGCCGACCGGACGCCAGTTCCTCCGACACGTCCCACAGCGAGCGCAGGGCGACGCCCAGCCCGGACAGGGCCAGCTCGCGCACCACCTCGCTGGAGTTGGTGCGCACATGGCTGACGCCCGCGACCTCGATCTGCCGCTTGCCGGTCGTCAGTCGCCAGGGCAGCTGCCCTTCGGCCGCGAGCAGGCGATGGTTCGCGAGGTCGCTCAGGCCGGCCGGCGCGCCGTGGATTTCCAGATAGGCGGGGGCAGCGCACAGGATGCGGCGGCTGGTCGCCAGCCGCCGCGCATCCAGCCCGGGCGCGACGCCCGCTGAAATCCGGATCGCCAGATCGATCTTTTCGGCGATCAGGTCGGAGAAGCCGTCGGACAGGTCGAGCGTGAGCTGGATTCCCGGATGCCGGTCGAGAAACGGTTTCAGGTGCGGCGCCAGATGCATGCGCCCGAAGGAGGTCGGCGCCGACAGCCGCAACGGTCCCGACAGGCCGTCGTCCGGTCCGCGCAGCCGCGCCTCCGCCGCCTCGATCGCCGCCAGAATGGCCAGAACGTCACGATGGAAACCCTCGCCCTGTTCAGTCAGGGCCAGTCGCCGCGTGGTCCGGTGGATCAGGCGCGCGCCCAGCCGCGCCTCCAGCCGCGCCATCCGCTTGGAGGCCATGGCGGGCGAGATGCCGAGATCGCGCGCCGCCGCCGACAGGCTTCCGGCGGCGACCACACGGGCGAACAGGGCGTAGTCGGGGTCCAGCATATCTGTTCTTCTGAAGAACGACTGTCTTTCGTTTTATGTCTCTACCGCGCATATCCGGCCCGGTCTATCCTGCGCTCATGGAACAGATGATCGACAAGGCCGGCCTCAAGGTCGCGCAATCCCTGACCGCCTTCATCGAGGGCGAGGCCCTGCCCGGGACCGGGATCGATCCCGCCGCTTTCTGGAGCGGCGTCGCGGCGATCTTCGCCCGCTTCGCGCCCGAGAATGCGGCCTTGCTGGCGAAGCGCGACGACCTGCAGGCGAAGATCGACGCCTGGCATCTGGCGCAACCCGGCCAGCCGGATCCCGCCGCCTACGAAGCCTTCCTGCGTGAGATCGGCTATCTGGTCGATGAGCCCGCGCCCTTCGCCATCGCGCCGACCAAGGTGGACGCTGAGGTCGCGACCCTGGCCGGCGCCCAGCTGGTCGTGCCGATCCTTAACGCCCGCTTCCTGTTGAACGCCGCCAACGCCCGCTGGGGCAGCCTCTACGATGCCCTCTACGGCACGGACGCCATCCCGGGTGCTGCGACCGGCAAGGGCTATGACCCCGAACGCGGCGCCCTGGTCATCGCCTGGGCCAAGGCCTTCCTCGGCGAGGCGGTCCCGCTGGCCAGCGGCTCGTGGGCCGATTTCGCGGGCGGCGATCCGGTTCTGGCCGACCCGACACAGTTCGTCGGGCGCAGCGGCGACAACCTGCTGTTCCGCCACAACGGCCTGCATATCGAGGTCGTCGTCGACCGCGCCCATCCGATCGGGGCGACCGATCCGGCGGGCATCGCGGATGTGGTTCTGGAAGCCGCCCTGACCACCATCGCCGACCTCGAGGACTCCGTCGCCGCCGTCGATGCCGAGGACAAGGTCGCGGCCTATTCGAACTGGCTGGGCCTGATGAAGGGCGACCTTCAGGCCGGGTTCGACAAGGGTGGACGGTCGATGATCCGTACACTGAATAACGACCGGACCTATGCGGCGCTGGACGGCTCCGAACTGGTCCTGCCGGGGCGCAGCCTGATGTTCGTGCGCAATGTCGGGCATCTGATGACCACCCCGGCGGTGTGTCTGGTAGACGGCGCGGAGGCCCCCGAGGGCATCCTTGACGCCATCGTCACCAGCCTGATCGGCCTGCACGATCTGAAGGGCGAAGGTCCGCTCCGGAACAGCCGCGCCGGCTCGATCTATATCGTCAAGCCCAAGATGCACGGGCCGGAGGAGGCGGGCTTCACCAACCGCCTGTTCGACGCCGTCGAGGATCTGCTGGGACTGGAACGCCATACGATCAAGGTCGGGGTCATGGACGAGGAGCGTCGCACCTCGGCCAATCTGGCGGCCTGCATCCACGCCGTGAAGGACCGGATCGTCTTCATCAACACCGGCTTCCTCGACCGCACCGGCGACGAGATGCACACCTCGATGCGGGCCGGCGCCATGGTGCGCAAGGCCGAGATGAAGGCTTCGGACTGGATCGCGGCCTATGAGGATCGCAACGTCCAGATCGGCCTGGCCTGCGGCCTGTCGGGCAAGGCCCAGATCGGCAAGGGCATGTGGGCCGCGCCGGACCGGATGGCCGACATGCTGGAGCAGAAGGTCGGTCACCCACGCTCGGGGGCCAACACCGCCTGGGTGCCGTCGCCGACGGCGGCCGTGCTGCACGCCACCCACTATCACCGCGTCGACGTCTTCGCCCGTCAGGCCGAGCGCAAGGCCGAGCCGGTCGCCGCCCTGTCGCGCCTGCTGACGATCCCGCTGGCCGCCGGCCATAACTGGTCGCCCGAGGAAGTCCGGGCCGAGCTGGACAACAACGCCCAGGGCATTCTCGGCTATGTCGTGCGCTGGATTGATCAGGGCGTCGGCTGCTCCAAGGTGCCCGACATCCACGACATCGGCCTGATGGAAGACCGGGCCACCCTGCGCATCTCATCCCAGCACATGGCCAACTGGCGGCTGCACGGCGTCTGTACGGACGCGGAGATCGACGCCGCCTTCGCCCGGATGGCCATCAAGGTCGACGCCCAGAACGCCGACGATCCCCTGTACCAGCCCCTGTCCGGCCGCGAGGCCGACAGTCTGGCGTATCAGGCGGCGCGCGCTCTGGTCTTCGAAGGCGTCGAACAGCCCAGCGGCTATACCGAACCCCTGCTGCACCTGTTCCGCCGACGGGCGAAGGGGGAGGCGGTCTAGGGGGCGGCCCTAGCCCGGCGAACCCGGCTTGGACGTCCCGGGTACGGCTTCCTGCAGCGGCGCGACCCCGTCGCCGCGCACGGGGTCGCGGGCCTTGGTCTCCTGATGGCCCAGCGCCAGGACATAGGCGGCGACCGCGACGACGGCGATCAGGACGAGGATCACGGCGAAGGCCTTGCGGGCGCGGCCGGGATTTTTCAGGGCAGGGGACTTCTCGTGTTCCATGGCTTCAAAAGTCGCAAAGAGCCAAGGGGTTGCGGCGTCCCGTCATTGGGACGTGGGCTGGCCCGGACTCAGAAATCGAACAGCTCCAGCTGGGGACGGGCATCTCGCGGCACCCGGAATTTCGTCACGTCCAGCACGTGCCGCTCCTGATCAAGGCCATAGCGTTTGATGGCCGCCTTGAACCGTGTGGCGATCAGGTCGGCGACGGGACCGGTTCCTTTCATCCGCTGGGCCCAGTCGGCGTCGTAGTCCTTGCCGCCGCGCGTCTGTCGGATCAGGGACATGACACGGGCGGCGCGGTCGGGCCGGACGTCGGCCAGCCATTCGCGAAACAGGTCCTTGATCTCCAGCGGCAGGCGCAGGGTGACGTACATGGCCGTTTGCGCTCCGGCCCTGGCCGCCGCCTCCAGCACCGCCTCCATCTCATGGTCGTTGAGGCCGGGGATGACGGGGGCGAAGCCGACGCCGACAGGCACGCCCGCATCCGCCAGAGCCTTGACCGCGTCCAGCCGCCGCTGCGGCGTCGAGGCCCGGGGCTCCATGGCCCGCGCCAGCCCCCGGTCCAGGGTCGTGATCGAGACGAAGGCCGTCGCCAGCCCCTCGCGCCCCATCGGGCCGAGGATATCGATATCGCGGGTGATCAGGTTCGACTTGGTGATGATCGAAAACGGCTGGTTGAACCGTCGCATGACCTCAAGGATCGACCGCGTCGACTGCAGCTCCCGTTCGACCGGCTGATAGGGGTCGGTATTGCCGCCTATGTGGATACGTTTGCAGACGTATTTCCGGGCTGAGAGCTCCTGTTCCAGGAGACGCGCCCCTTCTGGCTTGAAGAAGATCCGGCTCTCGAAATCCAGGCCCGGGGATAGGCCCATCCAGGCATGGGACGGGCGGGCATAACAGTAGATGCATCCATGTTCGCAGCCTTTGTACGGGTTGATGGAGCGGTCGAAACCGACGTCCGGGGAGGTGTTCTTGGCGATTATGGTGCGGGCGTGCTCGGGCGTGAGCGTGGTCCGCAGCGGGGCAGGGGCCTCGTCCTCCGGCGTCCAGCCGTCGTCGAAGGCTTCATGGGCGACCGGCTCATACCGGCCCGAGGCATTGGTGCGGGCGCCGCGTCCTTTCGTCTGCAGAGGCTTCGTCGCCGGGATGGACATGGGGAGACGATAACATGAGAACAGAACAAATCAAGAACATAGGGAGCGTGGAAAATCCGGACGACCCGTAAGATCGCCCGGCGATGCGCCGAATTCGGACGTATCTTCCCCTCCCGATTTCGCCGGGAGGGGAAGCTTTGGCGTCAGTGCGCGCCGTCGTTCAGGATGGAGAAGACCTTGGCGTATTCGCCACGGCCCTCGGCGCCGGACAGGAACTTCACCCGCTCGACCAGGACCTCGTCGTCGCCGCGCTCGAACAGGGCGAGGCTTTCAGAGGTGAAGTCGGCCAGGGGCATGGAGTTTGGGTTCTCGGCATGGCCGGGCATCAGGTCCGTGGCGACGGCGGGCGGGGCCCATTCGACGACCTTGACCGAAGTGTCCTTCAGCTGGTGGCGCAGGGACTGGCTCCAGGAGTGGATGGCGGCCTTGGTGGCGTTGTAGGTCGGGGTCGCCGCGAGCGGCACGAAGGCCAGACCCGAGGAGACGGTGACGACCGTGGCGGCGGGCTGGGTCAGCAGGTGCGGGAGCAGGGCCGCCGTCAGCCGGATCGTGCCCAGCAGGTTGATGTTCAGGGTCTGCTCGACGATCGACAGGTCGAAGACGCCGCCCGAGAGGGTCTCGGGCTTCATGATGCCGGCGTTGTTGATGACGACGTTAAGGGCGGGGTGGTTGGCGATGACCTGGGCGGCGACCGTCTTGATGGCCTCGGGATCGGCGACGTCGAGGACGACGAAGGCCATGCCCGGGTTGGCGGCGACGACCTCCTGCAGCGGACCGGCGCGGCGGCCGGCGATGATGACCTTGGCGCCCTTCGCGTGCAGGGCCTCGGCGAAGGCGCGGCCGATGCCGGTGCCGCCGCCGGTGATCAGGACGGTGTCTTGTGCGGTGTTCATGGGGAGATCTCCGTGTCTGGAAAAGCGACGTCCGGCGATGTATGCCTGTCACTCTCCATTGGAAAGTAGGCACCGAAACGTTCGGTACTTACCGAAAGGAAAGTCATGACCGCCACGGCGTTCAAGCCCCAGCCCATCGTCAACGGCCGCGTCGAATATCCGCCGGTCGACCCGCGCATCGAGGTCTTGGTCACCGAGGTCATCGGCCGGGTGGCGGACAAATGGACGATGATCGTGCTGGATGTGCTGGCCGAAAACGGCGAGCTGCGCTTCACCCGCATCGGCGAACTGTCCGAGGGCATCAGCCAGAAGATGCTGACCCAGACCCTGCGGGCGATGGAACGCGATGGGCTGGTGGTGCGGACCGTTCACCCCGTCGTGCCGCCCAAGGTCGAGTACCGCCTGACCGACATGGGCTTCAGCCTGGCCGAGGCCTTCTGCGGGGTGTGGACCTGGGCCGGGGAGCATCTGGAGCGGATCGAGGCCGCGCGGGCGACGTTCGATCAGGCGAAGGCGGGGTAAGGGTGGCGCGTGTCCTCCCCGTTCGCCGCTGGCGAATGGGGAGGGGGACCGCGAAGCGGTGGAGGAGTTCTCCACGAACGCGGTCTTGTGTCAGGCGGATCGCGCGCGCTGGCAGAGCCCCTCCGTCACGGCGCTGAAGGAGCGCCGCGCCACCTCCCCATCGCTTCGCGACGGGGAGGAGACCTCACAGCCCCGCCAGCGCCCGCGAGACGTACAGGTCCGTCAGCAGCCCATCGATCGCCTCTTCCAGATCCTCGAAGTGGTCGATCAGGACATCGCCGCCCAGCTCTTCCGGCGGGATCTGGGTATAGCCGAAGGTGACGACGATGCAGGGCATGTCGGCGTCGCGGGCGGCGCCGGTGTCGGGGGAGGCGTCGCCGACCATGATGGCCATGGACGGGTCGCCGCCGGCCAGCAGGACGGCTTCCCTCAGGTGGGCGCCCGAGGGCTTCCTGGCGCTGACCTTGTCGGGGCCGACGATGGCGGCGAAATGTTTGGTCAGGTCCAGCCTGGCCAGCAGGAGTTCGGACAGGTCGGTGCGCTTGTTGGTGGCGACGACCAGTTTCGCGCCGCGTTCGGCCAGGGCCTCAAGGGTTTCGACCACGCCCTCGAACGGGTGGGACTCGTCGGCGATATGCTCGACATAGTCGGCGATGAAGGCGTCGAAGAGGGTCTGCTGGCTGGCCTCTTCCCACGAAGCGCCCGCCGCGACGAAGCCGTGCTCCAGCAGGGCCCGGGCGCCGCCGCCGATCAGCTGGCGCGCGCTCTCCATCGGGACGGGCGGATGACCCTCGCGGACCAGCATCCGGTTCAGGGTGCCGACCAGATCGCCCTGCGTCTCCACCAGGGTGCCGTCCAGATCGAAGGCGATCGTCCAGCCTTCAAGGTCGCGGTCGGGGTTCATGTCAGTCTGCTCGCGCTATGAAATCGCCGACGGCCTGTCGCCAGGCCTCGGGCTGGTCGAACTGGGCCATATGGCCGGCGTCGGCAAGCGTGACGAGCGAACCTTTTTGCAGACGGGGCAGGAGGGCGCGGTTGGTCGCGGGGGTCACGAGGTCGTACTGGCCGCCCAGCAGCAGGGTCGGGACGTTGATCCGGTTCAGAAGCGGCTCCTCGTCGAAGTCCTTGAGGAAGCCGGTCATGCGCGGAATGCCGTCGCCCATGGCGGCCGCCGCCAGCGCATCGCCCCGGTCCACAGGCACGTCGCGCATATAGGCCGGCGCATAGGCCGGGGAGCGGGTGCGGTTCAGGTGGGTGGCCATGAAGGCGGTGAAGGCGGCGCCGATGGCGTCGGGACTGTCAGCGGGTGTGGGGGCGCTGATCAGCCGCCCCTGACCGTCAGGCATGGCGGCCAGCAGCTCGTCCATGCTGGAGGCCCAGCCTCGCGCCGACAGGGGCGCACCCTGCAGGATGACGCTGCGGACGCCCGACACCTGGCCGGCGGCATGGTTGGCGACCAGTATGCCGCCCCAGCTGTGCCCCAGCAGGTGGACTTCCCGCAGGTCCAGGGCGAGGCGGATGGCGTCGATCTCCGACGCATAGCGGTCGATGGTCCAGTTGGCCGGATCGCCGGGCGCAGACGATCGCCCGCTGTCGAGCTGATCATAGAGGATGATCGCCCGGTCGGCGGCGAGGGGCAGGGCGGGGAACATCTGCCAACAGGCGCCGCCCGGACCGCCGTGGACCAGCAGCAGCGGCGTCTTGCCCGACTTCAGGTCGCCGTTGATCCGGACATAGACCTCGCCGCCCGGAACCGGGATGCGGTGCTCCGCATCGGGGCGAGGTACGGCGGGATCGTCACCCGCGAGGGCGGGAAGGGCGGGCAAAGCCGCCGTCGCGGCGGCTGTGGCCAGGAAGGATCGTCTCGAAATCCGCATTTCAGCTCCCCTTGATATCCGGGGAGGATGCCGGTTTTCGCCGCCCGCGCCACCCTGTAGAGATCGATAGAAACCTGCCGGACCGACTCATGACTACTCCTCATCCCAGAGCCGCCATCATTCTCGCCGCCGGACAGGGCACGCGGATGAAGTCGCCGCTGCCCAAGGTGCTGCACCCGGTCGGGCATCGGGCCATGCTGGACCACGCCATCGATGCGGCCGAGGCGTTGGGCTGTGAGCGGATCGTGGTGGTGGTGGGGTCGCACTCGCCGGAGGTCAGGGCCCACGTCGTCAAACGGCTGGGCGAGGACGCCATCGCGGTGCAGGACCCGCCGCTGGGCACCGGACATGCGGTGAGGGCCGCCGAGGCCGTGCTGGGTGATTTCGTCGGGCAGGTGGTGGTCACCTACGGCGACGTGCCCCTGCTCAAGGCCGCCGATATCGAGCCGGTGTTCCAGAACCATGACGGGGTCACCGTCATCGGCTTCGAGGCGCGGGATCCCGGCGCCTATGGCCGGCTGGTCATGGACGGCGAGGCCCTGACCGCCATCACCGAGGCCAAGGAGGCGTCGGCGGAAGTGCTGGCCATCACCGCCTGCAACTCGGGCGTCATGGCCGCGCCGGTGGGCCTGCTGTTCTCGCTTCTGGCCGAGGTCACCAACGAGAATGCCAAGGGCGAATACTATCTGACCGACGTGGTCGAACTGGCGCGCAAGCGCGGCGCCCCGACGCGGGCGGTGTTCGCGGGGGAGGACCAGGTCATGGGGGTCAATGCCCAGGGCGAGCTGGCCCAGGCCGAGGCCCTGTTCCAGAAGGTCCAGCGCGAGACCTTCCTGGCCGCCGGGGTGACCATGCCGGCGCCCGAGACCGTCCACTTCGCCTGGGACACCGAGGTCGGGGCCGGGACGACGATCGAGCCCTTCGTCATCTTCGGACCCGGCGCGAAGATCGCCGAGCGCGTCCGCATCCGCGGCTTCAGCCATATCGAGGGAGCGACGGTGGCCTCCGGGGCCGAGGTCGGCCCCTATGCGCGGCTGCGTCCCGGCGCGGCCCTGGCCGAGGACGTGAAGATCGGCAATTTCGTCGAGGTGAAGAATGTCGCGATGGCCAGGGGCGCCAAGGCCAATCACCTGAGCTATCTGGGCGACGGCTCTGTCGGGGCGGGCGCGAACATCGGCGCGGGCACGATCTTCTGCAACTACGACGGCTTCAACAAGGCCAGGACGGTGGTGGGGGAGGGGGCCTTCGTTGGCTCCAACTCGGCCCTCGTGGCGCCGGTGACCATCGGGGCGGGCGCCATCGTCGGCTCGGGCTCGGTGATCGTCGAGGACGTCCCCGCCGACGCCCTGTCCCTCGCGCGCGGGCGTCAGGTGAACAAGGAAGGGGCGGGCGCGGCCTTCCGCGAGAAGGCGGCGGCGATCAAGGCGGCGAAGAAGAAGGCCTAGCCCACCCGCGTATAGCCCGCCGGGGTCTTGACGCAGGTCGCGACCAGCGGGTGTTCGACGAAGGTCGGCGGCGGGGCGTTGGAGGCCTTGTCGGTGACCGTGGTCTTGCACTTCCCGGCGGTAAAGGTCTGGACCAGCGTATAGTTGTGGCCCGCCTCGGGAACGAAGCTGACGACATTGACGCATTGGGTGTTGGTGTAGAGGCCGCCCGGACCGACCGGGAAGATGTCCGCGAGAAGGTGCACCCGCGCGCCGCCGGCCAGACGGAAGGATTTCGATCCGAGCGTCATCGGATCATAGGACGAGATGCGCAGCGCCTCGGCGCAGTCGGGGCCGCTGGCCCAGGACACCATCTCGCCCGTGCCGAACCGGCCCAGTTCCGGGTCACGCACATAGTCGATGCCGGCGGTGGTCGGTGACTCAGGCGGCTGGACGAAGACCGTCTCGCAGGCCGTCAGTCCGAGGCCCAGCCCGCCGATCAGCAGGGCCGCCTTCAGGCGTGCGACCGATCGCGTCGTGTTGTTCTGCTTTCCCATTGCCCTCTCCCCCGATAAAGCGCGGGGAGCCAGCCACGAATCCCTCCCCGTCGCAAGCGAGTTCCCGATGTCCGATCTGCAGAAGCAACGCGCCGGCGAGGCCGCCGCCGAACGGGTCGAGGCCGGGATGGTGGTCGGGCTGGGCACCGGCTCGACGGCGGCCTGGTTCGTCAAGGCGCTGGCGGCGCGGGGTCTGAAGGACCTGCGCTGCGTCCCGACGTCCGAGAAGACCGCCGATCTGGCCCGTGAGTTGGGCCTGCCGCTGGTGTCGCTGGAGGATGTGTCGAAGATCGACCTGACCGTGGACGGCGCCGACGAGGTCGGGCCGGGGCTGGCCCTGATCAAGGGCGGCGGTGCGGCCCTGCTGCGCGAGAAGCTGGTCTGGGAGGCGTCGAAGAGCTGCATCGTCATCGCCGACGCCGCCAAGGTGGTGCCGGTGCTGGGGACCTTCCCCCTGCCGATCGAGGTGGTGGCCTTCGGGCACAAGACGACCGGCAACCGCATCGCCGACGTCCTGCTGGACCATGAGATCATCCAGCCCGCCCGCGCCCGCACCGCCGACCGGGGACTGGTGCGCACCGACGGCGGCAATCTGATCTATGACGCGAAGTGCGGGGCTATCCACGACCCGGTGCGTCTGGCCGACGACCTCAAGTTGATCACCGGCGTGGTCGAGCATGGCCTGTTCCTCGATCTGGCGGACGAGGCGATCATCGGCAAGGACGACGGGATCGAGGTCCTGCTGCCGTGAAGCGCTCCGGGCGGATCGCGATGGTTCTGGGGCTGATCGTGGTCGGCCTGATCGGGACGAGCGTCGCCGGACTGGCGGGATGGTACGCCGTGGATCGGACCGCGATGATCGGAGGCCTGTGCCGAGCGGGATTACCCAATCTTTCGCGGCCGCACGATGTCGATGCGCGCCGGCTGGGCTGCGCCGTTCTGGGCCCGAAACAGCGCGTGACGGGGATCCTTTTGGGCGACTTCGAACTGTCCAGCCTCGTCATGGGGGATCGTCTTCGCTTCGATCAGAACGATGAGGTCACGAATGAGACGGCGTGGTTTTCCGCCACCGACGGATTGGCGGAGCGAGGCGGGGACCGCCTTCGTGAGCAGATGGGGCGCTATGTCCCCGGAGGATGCGGGATGCGCATCGGCTCAATTACCGTGGACGGCTGGATGACCGAGTCCAAGGGCTCGTATGGCCACCTCGGAATGGCAGAACGTGAATTCTGGGCGGACCGCGTCGTGTCCATAGGTCCGCCGTCGGCCGAAGCCGTAGAGGTCTATGGCGGGTCGCTCGCGGCAAACCCCGAACTGGCTGACTATTGTCGCGGACGAGAGCGATACGCCGCCCAGGTCGGGCAATAGCCACGCTCGATCATTGAACCTTCGTTCGCCGCTCCCGATATTCGCCCATCTTCCCGCCGAAAGCACACAATGACCCAGACCTACGACTACGACCTCTTCGTCATCGGGGCGGGCTCCGGCGGGGTGCGGGCGGCGCGGCTGACGGCGCTGGGCGGCAAGCGGGTGGCCATCGCGGAAGAGTTCCGGGTCGGCGGGACCTGCGTGATCCGCGGCTGCGTGCCCAAGAAGTTCATGGTCATGGCCAGTGACTTCGCCCACGATTTCGAGATCGCCGCTGGCTACGGCTGGACCGTCGAGGCCAGCTTCGACTGGCCGAAATTCCTCGAGGCCAAGGACGTCGAGATCGCGCGCCTGTCGGGCATCTACGCCGCTAACCTCGGCAAGGCCGGGGTCGATCTGGTCAACGGCCGGGCGGTTCTGACCGACGCCCACACCGTGAAGGTCACCAAGCGCGACGGCTCGGACGGCGGGACCTTCACCGCCGAAAAGATTCTGATCGCCACGGGCGGCCGGCCCTGGGTGCCGGAGACGATGACGGGCATCGAGCACGCCATCACCTCCGAAGAGGCCTTCCACCTGCCGGAACTGCCCAAGCGCATCCTGATCGCGGGCGGCGGCTATATCGCGGTGGAGTTCGCGGGCATCTTCGCGGGCCTCGGCGTCGAGACGACCCTGGTTTATCGCGGGCCGAACATCCTGCGCGGCTTCGACGACGACGTGCGCGCCCATCTGGCCGGCGAGATCGAGAAGCGCGGCATCAAGGTCATCCTGGGTTGCCAGCACTCCAGCATCGAGAAGACCGAGACGGGGCTGGTGAATCACCTCGAGAACGGCATGACCATCGAGACAGACGTGGTCATGTTCGCCACCGGCCG
>DBBK01000213.1 GCA_002292165.1 Brevundimonas sp. UBA986 | reverse complement strand
AGGCTCGCCAACCGGCGTGCCGATCGGGTCGACCCTGGAAGACGCAGTGTGTCTCCGATCTTCCCCCCGGCGGCCCGCCTGCCGCATCCCGCCATTGGCCATCATGAGCTCGAGGCGGATTTCGATAAGGCGTTGCTCCAGGCTCCCCAACATGAGGGCGAACAGGGATGTCACAACGGCGACTGAACTGACCAACAAGGCGATCCAGGGCGTCTGTGTTGAGACCAGGATTGACGCAAGGAGGACGATCGCGAAGATCGCAACCGACATCCCGGTCGCCCAGGCGCCGCAAGCCTTCATCAGCGAGCGCCGCGGGGCGCCCTTGTTAATGCGCCCGCCGACCCGGCGGTCCTTGCCCCGTCGTTCGGACTTGGCCCGCCGGTCCGTGGGAGCCCGTTCGGCGGCTTGCATGACCCGCTCAGCTTCAAGCGCCATGTGTTTTCTCCTGATTATTATTCGACGAGCTGCGATCCCCCGTCACGCGGACCCACGCCAGTGGGCACGGGGACATCGGTCGAGGCATAGTTGGCATTGATGATCAGGGACGGCGCGCCCTTGAGCTGGAGGGCTCGGGCGACGATGACGGTCCATGCGCTGTCGCGTGCAATATCGGCCTTGCCGCCTTCCACGATAAGCTGTGCGTCCGGCACATAGATGACCCCCAGCAGGCTCTCGACATGGTCGCTCGATATGCCGAAATCCTGCGTATTGCCGCGCGCGGCGACCATGACCATTCCCGCCCATGATCCGCGCTTGCGGCCGTCCAGATTGACTGTCGAGTGTTCCTTGAAGTCGAACTTGGATTTGGTGTCGAAGAAGAGGACGACGTCGCTGCCTTCCAGGCGAGAATTTCCCTTCATCTCCAGCTTTCCTTCCAGGAACCAGTGCTCTCCCGGGTCAAGCACGAGCACTGAATCTCCGGCCATTTTGAACTGGCCGCAGTGGACCCCGGGCGCGAGATGGAAGGTGCCGGTCAGAACGTCGGGCACCGCCAGATCGACGACAGGACAGGGTGATTGCTCCTTCAGGCTGAGGCTCCTGAAAGGGTCGTCAATCGGGCGTGCACCCGTCCCTGGATTGGGGCTGATGATCCCCTTCGCCGAGGTGACGGCCTGAACCTGGTAGGCCTCGAGGCTCCCCCCCTCGACGAGGATATCACGGTTGGAGTGAACGAGGCATTTCGGCGCCGAGATGCGTCCTGTGTCCTTGATGTTGAGAAGCTTGGATCCTGTGTCACCGCTGACCAGTACACAGAGCGGCGTCAGGCCCACGGCCACGGCGCGCGACTGGGCCTCGTAGTTCCAGCCGCCCGGGGGCAGCATATTGGCGAAGAAGGACGGATTGTGCCCCTTGAGCAAGACCTGAATGATCCTCTGGCCGTCCCGGGAAAAGACGGTGACTTCGGTCTCTATCTCCGGTGCGCCGTCCCATTCCGCCACATGCCCCTGGACGAAGGCTTCGGCCCGTTCGATCGCGGCCTTTTCGTTGATGGCGAGACCGAGTTCGTTCGCCCCGGCGAGGGCGGCGGTGTCGGCGACGTCCTGCAGTCTGACTCGGCTGGACTGGACGTGCGCCAGATCGATGGCGCCGACCGAAAGCAGAATGACAGCGGGCCCGCACAGAGCGAACATGAGCGCGATATTGCCACGTTCGTCGGCCCGGAAAGCGTTCAAACGCTTGCGGATCCAGAGAGAAAGCTGTCGAGGGGCGAACCCTTTCACTGCTTGACGGCCAGGCGGAGCGCGGCTTCCGCGCGAGCCGCCCGCAAGGTGAAGCGCAGCTGGTAGGATAGCAGTCGCCAGTTGAGCGGCTTGGTGACGAAGGCGGTCGCGCCGGCTCTGAAGGCGCGATCGATGGCATCGACATCCTCACGCCCGGTCTCCACCACCACAGGGAGATGAGCCGTGGCGGGGTCAGCGCGAAGGTGCGTCAGGAGTTCGAATCCGTCCATCCGCGGCATGTCCAGATCGACAAGCAAGAGATCATACCGTTGAAGCGCCAGGGCTTCTAGGGCCTCGACGCCGTCGGCCGCCACGTCAACCTCGGCGGCGGCGGAGGCGAGATTCACCTGGGCGAACTCCCTGAGAATCGGGTCGTCATCGACGAACAGAAGTCGCGCCTCGTCGTCGAGAACATAGAAGAAGCTACTCATCAGAACACCCCGGCTGACAACCTCTCGTGTCTCCCGAACAGACGCAGACCTTAAGGGTCGGGTCATTAACAGCGCGTATCACCGGAAGACTAAAAGGACCCGGGAGCGCTTGAGTGTACGGCAGCCGACTTATTGCCAGGGGCGGCATCGCCCGCAAGCTGACCGCACTCGTGCTGGCGTCGCTACTTGCCTCATTCCTGGTGACCGCCACACTCTCAACCTGGATCGACCTCCGCAGACAGGCTGCTCTGGAGACCAATCGCTTGACCCAGACGGCGCGGGTCATCGGCTCGTTGGCGTCCGATGCTGTGGCCGCCGGAGACCGAACGGAGAGCTTCAACGCCATCCGGTCGGTCGCCCAGATGCCGGGTATAACCTACGCGCGGCTCCAGTCTCGCCGGTCCGGGCTGCTGGCCGAGACGGGTGGCGGCGCGCGTCTTGTTTCGGATGCGACCGTCGAAGGCGGTGACGGAGGTCTGTCGATCTGGTCCGTGGTGAATACGGGATCCATCCAGGTCACAGCGCCCGTCATGAGCCAGGGCGAAACGGTTGGATCCATCACCATCTTCAGCCAGACGCCTGAACTTCGTGGCCGGGTTCTGTCGACGATCTGGACAACGCTCGCGGGAGCGCTGGGAGCGGTGGTCGCCGGCTTGATCGTCGCCCTCAGGATGGCGCGCAGGATCAGCGCGCCTATCGTCGCCCTGGCGGGATTTGTCCGACAGGTGGATGAGACCCGGGATTTCTCGAGGACGCTGGACATTCGCGCCGACGGTGAGGTCGCCGATCTCGTCGCCGGCGTTGACACCCTCCTTTCCGGCATACGCGAGCGCGACGTCCGTATCGCGGCCCAGGTTGAGGGGCTTGAAAGCGAAGTCGTGATGCGGACAGAAGAACTGGTCATCGCCCGGGACGCGGCCGAGCAGGCCAACGCCGCCAAATCGGACTTCCTTGCCGTGATGAGCCACGAGATCCGGACGCCTTTGAACGGCATCCTGGCGTTGAGCGACATGTTGGCGACTTCGGATCTGCCGCAGCGACAGCAGCGCTACGCGGACGTCATCTCGAAATCGGGTCGGTCACTTCTCAGCATCATCAACGACATTCTCGATTTTTCCAAGGTCGAGGCGGGCAAGATGGACCTCGAGACGGTGGAGGTCGATCTGGCGGACGCGGCGGAGGACGTTGCGAGCCTGTTTTCCGAGAAGGCTTCGAGCAAAGGGCTGGACCTCGCCGTCTTCGTTGACCCGCACCTGCCTTGCGTACTCGCTGATCCCACCCGCCTGCGCCAGGTCATCGGAAACCTGGTCAACAACGCCATCAAATTCACGGACGCCGGCGGCGTCCTTATCGCCATCGATTACGATCCGGAGAATGTAGACCGCGTCCGCATCGCGGTTCAGGACACCGGGCCGGGTATCGCGGCCGACAAACTGCCGACGCTGTTCGAGGCTTTTACGCAGGCCGACCAGAGCACCACGCGCACCCATGGGGGCACGGGCCTGGGCCTGGCGATCTGCGACAGGCTGGTTCGATCGATGGGCGGGGTCTGGGCTCTTTCAAGCACGCTCGGCGAGGGATCGACGTTCGCGTTCTCCGCTCCCTTCAAACCTGTGGGAACAGCCGTGGCGACCCCGGTCATCGAGCCGGGGGGCGCCATCAACGTTGGAAGCCTGGCGTCCCAGACACGGACCGCAGTGCTTCGCTATCTGTCGGCCTGGGGGGTGGCGACGACCGGGGATGCCGGGGGGGCGACGATCGTCGGCGCCGGCGCATCCGTCCCTGTCTTCGGGATCAGCATCTGCGATACAGAAGACGCTGCGGAGGCGATCAGTCGCCATGCGACCGACGCCTGCGTTCTGGTCAAACCGCTTCGCCGGGCGGACTTGCGAGAGGTCGTCGCCCAGATGCGCGATGGCGTGCGTCCGCGGCTGGCCCACAAGGCGCGGCGGCTGGGCGCGGTAACGACCTTCCCCGGCGTGCGTGTTCTGATCGTAGACGACTCGGAAGTGAACCGTGAAGTCGCCGTTGAAGCTCTCTCGCGGCTTGGCGTCGAGACCTCTACGGCCGAAGACGGTCTACAGGCGGTTGAGCGCCTTCGGATTGAGGCCTTCGATCTCGTTCTCATGGATGGTTCGATGCCTGTTCTCGACGGGTTCGAGGCGACCCGGGCCATTCGCGCCGAGGAGGCGCAGATGCAACGGCCCCGCGCTGTGATCGTCGCCCTGACCGCGCATGTCGTCGGGTCCGGCGCTGACGCCTGGAAGGCGTCTGGCATGGACGGCGTCGTCCACAAGCCCTTTACGCTCGACGATCTTGTCCGCACCCTGACACGCTTCTGCGCCGACCGGGCCGAACGGCCCCCGGTCAGCGTCATCAACGCGCTTCCGCAGGGTGAGGCGGAGCGGGACGAGGGGCGCACGCACCTGTTCGACCCCGTCGTGCGGGGCGAACTCCTGGCCATGGGGCGTAACGGTCGCGCCGACTTCGTCCAGCGGGTCCACGGTCTGTACGCCGCCAACGCGCCATTGCGTCTGGCCGAGATTTTGGAAAGCGCGCGCGGCGACGATCGCGACGGCCTGGCGCGGGCGGCCCACGCGTTGAAATCCATGAGCCTGAGCCTCGGCGCCGCCGCCGTGGCGCGCGAGACCTCCAGAATCGAGACGGCCGCACGGTCTGGCCAAGCCGTGTCTGCGATCGGTGTGGAGGAAATTCAGTCCCTGCTCTCACTCACCCTGGCCGGGATGGAAGAGCCGGGGTCAACGCCTCCGGTGGTTCTGACGGCGGAGCAAGAGCTGGAGGCGGCGATCGAGCGCGGCGAACTTCACCTGGTTTACCAGCCGCTGGTCGAACGGCGAGGACGGCTGTCGGGCAAGGTTGAGGCGCTGATCCGCTGGACACATCCCCAGCATGGACAGTTGAGTCCCAACGATTTCGTGCCTCGTCTGGAAGCCGAGGGCGGGATCCAGCGGCTGACGGACTTTGTGATGACCCGCGCCATGCAGGATTTCGCAAACCGATCCGACATCACAGTATCGATCAATGCGTCAGCCACGGAGTTTCAGGCTTCGGGGTTTGCGCAGCGCGTCGCCGCCGCGGCCTTGGCCCAGCGGTTCCCGCCACAGCGCCTCGAGGTGGAGGTGACCGAGACCGCGATGCTCGATGTGGCGGCTGCAGGTCGAACCATAGATGATCTGCGCGCCGAGGGTTTTGGCGTGGCCCTGGATGATTTCGGCGCGGGCTTCACCAGTCTGCACGCGCTTCGGGAGTTGAAGTTTACCACGCTCAAGGTTGACCGGAGCTTTGTCGAGCGCTGCACCGATGACACGGCCTCGGCCGCGATCATCCATGCGGTAATCGGTGTCGGGCGAGCTCTGGGCATGAAGGTCGTCTGCGAGGGGATCGAAACGGCCGAGCAAGCGGAGTTCCTTCGGATCGCCGGCGCGCATTATCTCCAAGGCTACTATTTCTATCGTCCGCTCGCGCTGGACGCCCTGCCCCAGGCCGCCGAGAAAGCCGCATGACCCCTATCGATCTCCCCTCGCCCAAAGCAACGATCCTCATTACGGATGACGATCCAACTCTGCGCGCCATCGGCGCCGAGCTCCTCGGAGGCGAGGGGTATCGCGTTCTTGAGGCTGAGGACGGCGACGAAGCGCTTCGGCTGATCGGGGAGGAACAGGTCGACCTGCTCATCCTCGACATGCTGATGCCGAACAAGGATGGGCTGGAGACCATCATGGAGCTTCGAAGGAGCGGGTCTGCGGTCCGAATCCTCGCCATCTCCAGTGGCGGCAGTATGGACATCGACACGCTGCTGAGATCAGCAATGATTTTCGGTGCGGACCGCATCATGTCCAAGCCTTTGCCCATTTCCTCGTTTGCAACGACGATTGCAGAGATGCTGGAGATCCCGGCGGTGCAAAACAGTGTGTTCAGGTGACGGCGCTCCGCCCGATCCGGGCGTGTCACGCTGCTCTCGGTGATCTTTCCCCTTGGTCACTGGCCCGTATTGAACTGGCGGGCGCTACCGCGGCAACGGGCGGCCCCGTTGTGACGCGAACAGCGATCCTGCACGGCCGCTTTAGAACTCCTGACAGCCGGCGAGATTGACGAACGGTGTTTGACGGTTAGGAAAAGAGTCCGGGCAACGCGGGCGCCCGCTGTCGGCGATCCGTGCCCAAGGCCCGCTCTAACCCGCGCCGTTGGCGCGGCAAGGAGCGAATGTGATCCGACCCTGCCTGTTCCCGTCCCACCTCCATCGCCTGTCCATCGGGCCCCGCGTGCGCGCGCTCGTCTTTGCCCCAACCCTGTTGACCTGCATCCTGGCGGGCCCAACCTGGGCCCAGACACTCTCGGCATGGTCGATGTCTGATGCCCTCCACGCGCCGGCGGCCCTTAAACTCTCGGGCTCCGCCCGGGCGCGTTACGAGGCCGTGGACGGGCAGACTCGCCCCGGCTTCGAGGCCAGCAGCGCTTTGGTCAACCTGCGCGCCACAGTTTTCGCTGAATACGACTTCGGTGCGGTTCGGTTGGGTGGGGAGGTGTACGACAGCCGGGTCTACGGAGGAAACCTGCGCACACCGGTTACGACCAACGAGGTCAACACCGTCGAGCTTGTTCAGGCCTATGCCGCGGCTGATTTCGCCCAGCCTTTCGGGCCCGGCACCGGGGCCGCGGTTCAGGCGGGGCGGATGCTGCTCAACCTCGGTTCTCGCCGGTTAATCGCCGCCGACGACTACCGTAACACCACCAACAGCTACACGGGACTGCGCGCCGACCTGACGGCGGCGCAGGAGGTGAAGGCGACCCTGATCTACACCCTGCCGCAGACACGGTTGCCGGACGATCCATCCGCCTTGCTCGCCAACCGAACCCGGACCGACAGGGAAAGCCGCGACGCCGTTTTGTGGGGCGGCGTCATCAGCAAAGCCCGGACCCTCGGTCCTGCTTCTGTGGAAGCGTCCTATTTTCGGTTCGACGAGCGCGATGCGCCTGGCCGGCCAACCCGCAACCGTGCGCTCGACACACTGGGCATTCGAGTGATCCGCGAGGCGGGCGCCGGCGATCTCGACTACGAGGTCGAAATCATCCGACAGACCGGAACCGTCCGCAGCGGCGCCGGCGTGAGCGACCCGGAGTTGAAGGTTTCGGCCGGGTTTGTTCATGCCGATATCGGCTACACTTTTGATCGATCGTGGAAGGTTCGGCTCTCGGCTGAGTTCGATTACGCCAGCGGGGACGACGGCGATGTGAAATTCGGGCGGTTCGACAGTCTGTTCGGCATGCGTCGCGCGGACCTGGCTCCTGCGGGTCTCTATAATGCTATCGGTCGCACCAACCTGATCACTCCGGGCCTGCGCGTCGAAGCTACGCCATGGGCTCGCCTCGACGTCTTCGGGGTTTACCGCCCGCTCTGGCTGGCGTCGGACAGCGACAGCTTCTCCACGACCGGCGTACGTGACGCGACGGGCCGCTCGGGCGCCTTCGCGGGGCAGCAATTCGAAGCTCGCGCGCGCTATTGGGTGGTCCCGACCGCCCTGCGATTTGAGGTGAATGGCGTCTGGCTCGCCAAGGGTCGATTTCTTGAAACCGCACCCAATGCCCCTACTCGCGACGACTCCCACTATGTCTCCCTCAACCTGACGGCATTGTTCTGAATGGCTTGAGGTCCACCGTCCGCGCACCGGCATGGCCAGGCCCATCGCGCCCGGGTCTAACCTCTACATCTCCTCGGAGACTGATCATGTCATTGCGCTGAAGTCGCAAGGTCGCGAGCATGCGGGTGCGCGAATGATGCATCAATCAGTGCGCCTTGGCGTCAGGCCTGAATGAGGCCCTGTCGGACCGCAAAACGCACCAGGTCACCAGCGGTTTTTACTCCTGCCTTGCGCATCGCCGAAGCGCGATGGCTTTCGACGGTCTTGATGCTGATGCTGAGATCGCTGGCGATCTGCTTGTTGTGTCGACCTTCACAAATGAGGCGCGCGACCTCGCGCTCTCGGACGGTGAGGGCTGGGGACAGAGCCGACCTGCCGTTCCGGACGAGGCCGTCGATCAACAGCTGGGTCACCCAGGGCGAGAAATACGGACGTCTGGCTTCGAGGGCGGCGATCGCGGCGCCGAGATGGTGCTGGGTGTCCGATTTGAGGACGTAGCCTCGCGCGCCGGCGATCAGACCTTCGTTTACGGTCCTGTCGTCGTCCCGCATAGTGAACAGCAGAACCGAGATCCCTGGCGCCTCTTGTTTGAGACGGCGGGTCACGGTGACGCCGTTCATATGAGGCAACGACACATCCAGAACAGCAATGTCCGGGCGAAGATCCAGCGCAAGCTTGAGCGCCGTCTCGCCGTCCTGCGCCTCGCCGACGACGACCCAGGCGGGGTTCTGGGAGATGATTGCGCGCGCTCCACGGCGAACGATTTCATGATCATCAGCAAGCAGTAGTCTCAGCATGACGTCACACCCCCTGCCCGCATCCTGACAAACACGTCAGACCAATCCCGTGTTCTGGATCGGCACAATCGCGCGGCCCTGCGGTCGGATCCGTAAGGTTGTGCATTCAACGTTCTATTCGGCATAGGCTCGCCTTTCGGGTGGATGCAGAGCCAGCCTCGCAAGTAAATCCGCGCCCGCACATCGGGTAGATTCCCTAACGCATGCCGTTGTCACGTCCTTGGCGGAGGGTTCCGGTTCGTACGAACAAGGCAGCTACGACCTGTGGAGGTCAGCCGCGTGCGACCTTCGCGGGCCAGGGCCAGGGCGAGGGGGCGACTGTTGGTGTGACTAGCAGGGCGCCGCCAGCCCCTTCTCGCTGCATTGTCGCCGTGCAAACAGTTGAGCCCAACGTGTGGGTGAGTCCGTACCCTATCGATGGCCGCCGGCGGACTGGCCCGGCGCAAGGCAGGCGTATCCGCGTCGCAATCCAAGGAAAACCGCATGACCAAGACTCCCACCAAGCATGACGGTCCGCATCACGTCGATGTTCACGTCGGACGCCGTGTCTATGAAGACGTGCGCAGTTGGGCATCACGCAGGGTGATTTGGCCCGTGCGCTCGGCGTCTCCTTCCAGCAGCTCCAGAAGTATGAGAAGGGGGCAAACCGAATATCAGCGTCGAGGCTATGGGGTACAGCGGCAGCATTGGCGGTTGATATAGACTATTTTTTTGAGGGGCTGGATGATGGGGGCGGCATTGATATTGCTGAGTGTAATCCAGGCGCGCTCCAGACCAAGGTCTCGCAATCCGTCGGAGCGCATGCGCGGGCCTTACCGGTCAAAGGTCAGAGGCTAATTCTTGAGTTGATCAAAATCCTGATTGATCGGGAGTGATTGTGCTCAGCGGTTTGACCAGCGCCGAATCTCAAAGACGCGAAACACAGTCGCCAATCCATTTTGTTGAGCGATCAGGCTGACCGAGGGTTCGAATGCTTGACCACGACGGCTAGCCGTACGCCTTTTGAAACTCTCTTGGAGCGTTGGGCGTCTCGGCTGAATTCTGATTTCGGCGCTTCTACACCCTGCGGAAAAAAGCGTTGCCCCGAGCGCGGTCGACTGCGGCTATCGGGAGGTTGGTAGACGCGTTTTCTCGGCTCCGGGGCACAGGCAGATGACGCCAGGCCGCGACCGGATCATGACAGCGGTCGAATGATCCCCGGGTGCCGGGAGCGAACGATGGGCAAGCAATACCGGAGGAAAGCGCGCCAGCGGCGCCGCAACGCGCCGCTTGATCCTAAAGCTTGGGGAACCCGTTTCGTTGCGGCTGGCTATCCTCGCCCTTGCCGTAACCTCTCGATCCAACGGTGGGGAGGCTCGACAGCTGTGAGTCACCATGGCCAAGTTCGTGTCCGGCCTGACGAATAGACGCGCCGGGCGCTTCATCGCGATGGCCTGACGCCATCATGGTAATGCGCAACTCCGCAAGCGCACTAAAATAGCGAGGCCCCCAAATCGCTTTCGGTTTTCCGTTCGCAACAAGCGCTATCCCCAGCGCAACCTGCCCACCTCAGCAACTTCGGTAGGGCGGCCCAGACCTAGCCGTTGCGGCCAGCGTCACGGCTGAACCAGGTCATAAAGAGCCGAAACAGCCAGCTCCCTTGGCGCTCATGAGAGACCAGTTTCGTGCGGCGGCCTTTGCCGGTGAATACGCTTAAAACCATCGTAGCTTCGTCTCCCTCGTCGACCACCATGCCGGGGATTAGAGTAGCGATATAGGCGGTTACCGTGCATTGGCCGAAAAACACCAGCTGGACACGTTGATCGCGAGCGCTTCCGAAGGCGAGTTGGATCCGGCTTGCCGTCATCGCAGCAGGCTAGGATAGCCCTGCAGACAGGAACCGACTGCCGCCCGTTGCGTGAACCAATTTTGGCAGACGGGCGTTGACGCCATCCACACAGGAAGGGACTCCGATGCGTAAACTGATTACCGCCTCCGCCGCCATTGTGATGCTGGCCGGCATCGCCGCCTGCGGCGAAAGCGCTGCCGATAAGACCGCTGAGGTGAAGGCGGACCAGTTGGAGGCGCAGGCCGCTGCGACGCCGAACGAGCAACAGGAGAAAAACCTGAACGCACAGGCGGACCATATTGAACAACAGGCCGGAAATGCGGACGGAGGCATGACCACCTCCAACACCCCCAGTACGTCGCCCACTGTAGGCGAACAACCGGGCCACTGACAGTTTCAGCCGTGCCGCCAGAGAGGGTTTGCCGCCCACCGCTTCATAGCCCGAAGGTCACATTTCTCAAGCCGGTACCGGATGTGCAGGCTAAATGCGCGATAATCCTGGGACTTCGAACCGCCGCCCTCACCGGGCGGCGGTTTTTTTGAGTCAATCCGCAGCCGACTCGACCGGCATGAGCCCTGCGATGTCGGCACTACGCATCGAGCGCCCCTCTGCTGGACTGGTCGTCAGGATTACGAGTTGCGTCAGGTCGGTCCAGCCAGCGTTCGACGGCTTGGCCTCGGCGGACTGTTCAGGTTTTGGGCGAATGCTCGACGCCGACAACTGTAACGACAAGGCGCGCCTGATGGTCGCTTTCTTCATGTCGATGCCTTGAGTGCGGGTGGTGGTTCTGCGAGTTTGAGGGCGGGGGAGAACCGAACGCCGCTCTTCGTGTTTAAGGGCATCATTTCCGACAGCGGCCGTGTGCGGCGTCGCGGGACCGCGACGGTGAGGACGACAGTTTGACTCAGGATATCACCGAGGGCGCAGGCGAGGACGAGGTCCGGGCGCTGGACTCCGAGCGGATCGCAGCGGAAGTCCTCGGTATCGACAGGGGAACCGATCCCTTCGTCGCCGCCGTGCGCGCGACACGCATGCCGATGATCATCACCAATCCGCGTCTCGACGACAATCCGGTCGTTTTCGCCAACGACTCTTTCTGCCGCCTGACGGGCTACGAACGATCCGAAATCCTGGGTCGCAACTGCCGCTTCCTCCAGGGGCCAGATAGCGACCCTGAAACGGTCCGGCGTATCCATGACGCTGTTGCGCGCGCGGAACCGATTGAGATCGACATCCGCAACCATCGCAAGGATGGCAAAGCATTCTGGAACAGGCTGTTGCTGGCGCCGGTCCGCGACGCCTATGGCGACCTCGCTTATTTCTTCGCCAGCCAGGTCGACGTCACCATCGAACGTGAGCGGCTTGAAGGTCTGGAAACTGACAACGCCGCGCTGTCGGCAGAACTGGCGAACCGGCTGATCCTGGCACGTGAACGCGACCGCGAACTCGATCTGGCCATGGCCGCGGGCGGCTTCGGCGCCTGGAGCGTGGATGTGCGGACCCGCTCCCTTGTGGCCTCCGACGTCTACAAGGTCCTCATGGGGTGGCCGGTTGAGCAGCCCTTCGGATACGAGGACCGCCAGTCCCTAATCCATCCCGACGACCGCGACGCTGTCCGGGCGCAGTCCGACGCTACGATCCGTGATGGCGCCGACTATAACATCACGCACCGGATCGTCCGGCCGAATGGCGAGACGCGCTGGATGGCCGCGCGCGGCGCTCTGATTTCAGGCGACGACGGCGAGCCGCTGCGTATCGCTGGGATCACCACAGACATCACCGCACGGGTTCGGGCCGAGCGGATGCGCTCGGCGCTGGTGGAGTTGTCGGACGTGGTTCGCGACTTGGAGGATCCGGCCGACATCTCCTTCGCCGCGGCCGAAATTCTGGGGCGCACTCTGGAGGTCAGTCGTGCTGGCTATGGCCTGATCGACCGCGAGGCCGAGACCATCACCATCGACCGCGACTGGAACGCCCCGGGAGTTTCAAGTTTGGCCGGCGTTCTCCACTTCCGCGATTACGGCTCCTACATTGAGGAGCTCAAGCGCGGCGAAACCGTGGTTATCGCCGATGCCCGCCTCGAGCCGCGGACTGTTGAGACAACCGGGGCTCTCGAACGTATCAGCGCCCGCTCATTTATTAACATGCCTCTCACCGAACAGGGGGGGGTGGTCGCCCTGCTTTATCTGAATAACGCCCACGCCCGGCCGTGGCCCGAGGACGAACTGGCGTTTATTCGTGACGTGGCTGAGCGCACTCGCGTGGCTGCGGAGCGTCGGCGCGCCGAACGTCATCTGGCCCGGTTGGCGGAATCCCTTGAACGGCAGGTGCGGGAACGGACCGTGGCCCTCATGGCGAGCGAGGAGGCTCTACGCCAATCGCAGAAGATGGAGGCCGTGGGTCAACTGACAGGTGGCATCGCCCATGACTTCAACAATCTGCTCACGGGGATCACGGGCAGTCTTGAGATGGTGAGCAAGCGTTTGGCCGAGGGCCGCGCCGGTGAGGTCGACAGATTTATTACCGCCGCCCAGGGCGCCGCCCGCCGTGCGGCGTCCCTGACGCACAGGTTGCTGGCCTTTTCTCGACGCCAGACACTTGATCCGAAAGCGACAGATATCCGTCGGCTGGCTCTGGGCATGGAGGACCTGATCCAGCGTACGGTCGGCCCGGCTATCAGGGTTGAATCGGTCCATGCGGCTGGCCTGTGGCCGGTGCTCGTCGATCCGGGCCAACTTGAGAACGCCCTGCTCAATCTCTGCATCAACGGTCGCGACGCCATGCCCGACGGCGGCAGGTTGACCATCGAGAGCGGCAACCGCTGGATCGATCACCGCGCGGCTGCCGAGCAGGAAATGCCTCCCGGGCAATATGTCTCGGTTTGCGTCTCCGACACCGGAGCCGGTATGCCGCCCGAGGTGATTGAGCGCGCCTTCGAGCCGTTCTTCACGACCAAACCCATCGGCCAAGGGACTGGTCTCGGCTTGTCGATGATCTATGGATTCGTCAAACAGTCGGGGGGGCAGGTTCGAATCTATTCAGAACCCGACCAGGGAACGATGGTCTGCCTCTACCTGCCCCGGCACATCGGCGAGGCGGAAGCCGCGGAGACTGTCAGCGACAACGGCACAGCGCCTCGCGCCGAACAAGGCGAGACCGTCCTGGTGGTCGACGATGAGCCTACGGTCCGGATGCTGGCCTCTGAAGTCCTGTCCGATCTCGGCTATTCGCCGATAGAGGCCGAGGATGGGCCGGAAGGTCTCAAAATCCTTAATAGCCGGCGGAGGATCGATCTCCTGATCACCGACGTCGGCCTTCCAGGCGGCATGAACGGACGTCAGGTGGCGGACGCCGCGCGCGTCGCCCGCCCGGGACTGAAGGTGCTCTTCATCACCGGCTATGCGGAGAATGCGGTTCTGAGCCACGGACATCTCGACCCCGGGATGCACGTCATGACCAAGCCCTTCGCCATGGATGATCTGGCCCGGCGGGTGAAGTCTATCCTCGACGAGAGCTGAGCAGGCGGCGGGTCTCGGGCGTTGGAGGTCGCAGGATCGGTCCTCAGTGGCCGTTCGACGGCCCGCGCCCAGTTGGCGAAGGGGCAAGGAGCGAGCCGGTTGCTGCCTGCATGCGCGCTGGAGGAGCTCAACAAAGCTGCCCGCGACCACGAACGCGTCTTCAAGGGCCATACCTATAAACGGCGTCATAACGACGGTTGGCGGTGACACGCGCAAATCAAAGGCAAACATTTCGCCTCCCCCGTTCGAACCAAAACCCAATAGACCCGGTGCGTTGGCCTGAACTTCATAGTCTCGGTTGAACGGCTGAATCTCCGAAGCCCGCCATAGGACGAGGTAATCATTTCCGATGAAACCTTCTCCCCCGTCGCTCCCCTGCAGGAAGGCCAGATAGTCGTCCGGCAGCGCCAGGCCGAGCGCCTCCTCCACCGTCTTCAGATCGCGGGTGGCGCACGGCAAACGCCTGCGGAACCCGATCAAATGGTCGTCCATAGCGGTCCTTGCGCGAGCCAAATCCGTAAAAATCGCACGAGCCGCTCGGTCGATGAAGATGCTCCATGCGGCATCACTGAGGCGTGCCGTTTCGGTATGGAGGCCCGGCGCCCGGACGCCGAAACGGCAACAGACATTTGCAGATTCGGTCGCATGAAGCGTCTCTCGATGGAGCGGAGTGCGTAACGGTGCAGGTCATGCCCGATCAACTCAAGCCAGGCTTGGCGACGACGAGAAATGCTATAGCAATCGTTGCGATTGTAGCCGGTTTGTCCTGGCCCCTCTATCACTTGCCCAAGGGCCATGCCCGCAGTCTTAATCCGGATCGTTGGGATGTATCATGTCGTTGTGGAAGCTCGGGGCGGCGGTGTTGATCGTCGCGCTCGCCTGTCAGGAGCCCGCCATGGCTGAGGCTCCTGGTCATGTGACAGGCATCGGCGGCGTCTTTGTGAAAAGCAAGGACCCTGCAGCGCTCGGGCGTTGGTATCGGGAGGCGTTGGGCGTCGATGTTGCGGCGTGGGGAGGCGCGGCGTTGCGCTACACCGACGCCAGCCACCCGCCGGCGGTCTCATGGATGGCCTTTCCCGAAACGAGCGATCACATGGCGCCGTCCACGCGTGACTTCATGATCAACTTCACCGTTGACGATATGGACGCCATGATCGAGAGGCTCCGGTCGATGGGTGTGCCGATCCTCGACCGGAACGATGAGGATTCCTTCGGAAGGTTCGTATGGATCCAGGATCCTGATGGGACGAAAATCGAGTTATGGCAGCCCCGCTGAGTTTTCACCCCTCGCTCGAGCGATCCACGGGATGCCTCCTCCAAGGGGTCAGGACTTCGTAGCGCGTCACCTCGGTGGGGCCGGGTCGAGTGGCTCGCAGGAGGTTTCTCGCGAGAAGATGCCGCACAGCCTCCTGTGCGCTACGTTTGGAAAGCCCGGTTCGCTCGGCGAGTTGTGCATGGCTGAGTCGAGGAACCTCGTCTTCCGATGCGGCCGACAAGGCGAGGTAAACCAGAAAAGCGGACGGCCTTCGGTCATGGCCCACCAAGTCGCGCATGAGCGTGTCGAAGACGTATCGATCCAGGGCATATCGCTTGTTGTTCATGCCAACGCCTCTAGCACAGTAGAGCTGGCCGGCAATTTCGGCTTTGATGGTCGAGCCGATCAGCCGTGATCAGAAAACTCAACTACGTCGGCATTCCGACCCGCGATCAGGATGTCGCGCTGGCCTTTTGGACAGACGTCATGGGCTTCATCATCGCAACGGATCGCCCGATTGAAGACAGGCGCTGGATCGAACTCACCATCCCGGGCGCGCAGACCGGGCTTCTGCTGTTTACGCCCAGCGGACAGGAAGACCGGGTGGGCACCTTCTTCAACGGCTCTTTCGGATGCGAGAATGTTCATCACGAATACGAGCGACTTCGAGCGAAGGGCGTGAAGTTCCTCGGCCCTCCCATCTCGAAGCCTTTTCCACATGTCTACTTTCAAGACCCGGAGGGGAATACCTTCTTTCTGTCCAGCCGATAGCGACACACAATAGATCAGCAGTCCCTGGAGGACTCACAACGGGGCAACTCGCTCGCCCCGGACGACGCGACCGAGTGACGGAAATCAGTTCTCGGGACCGCTGCGAACATCCGATCGTGCGCAGCGAACGATGAATATCCCTGAAGTCTCTGCTCTGTTCCCCCATTCCGGCAGACCTCAGGAAGTTCTTTGGCGAAAGCCCGGCCGCAGTCGATCCGTACCCGTCAGATGTCAGGCATGACCGCGCCCATACGCTCCGACAAAGATCGGCGTCGGCGATTTTCCCGACGGGCGAGCGTTTCGAACTTTGAGCGGAATGCGAAGCGACTGGCAGATCCCCGCAGTCTTTGGTTGATCGTTGTTATGCTTGGGGTTGAATTTGATTATCGCGTTGGAGTTTATAATCTTTCTTCGCGCGATCGATCCTGGATTTTAGGGCTCTGTTAAGCCGCCTCTGACCCCATGGAAGCCTCCCCGGCCGTCGAGATTTGCAGATGTTTTTCCCTGATCGGGTCAAGGCCACCGCCCTGCGCCAGGTGCGTGAACTCCAGGCCCTCGCCAACGCCATGGACCGCTCGCAGGCTGTGATCGAGTTCCGCCTCGACGGGACCATCCTGCAGGCCAACGCCAACTTCCTCGGCGCCCTGGGCTATTCGTCGGACGAGGTGGTGGGTCGTCACCACAGCATGTTCCTGCCGGCGGGCGAGGCGGAGACGGTCGAGTACCGCGACTTCTGGCGCGAGCTGAACCGCGGCGAGTTCGTCGCCCGCAAATTCCTGCGGGTCGGCAAGAACGGGCGTCAGGTCTGGATCCAGGCCTCCTACAACCCGGTGCTCGACGAGCAGGGCAAGCCCTTCAAGGTCATCAAATTCGCCACCGACGTCACCGCCGCCGAGGTCGAGGCGGCGCGTCAGATCGCCGCCCGCGACGCCGCCGAGGCCGAGCAGAGCGCCGTCGTCTCGGCCCTGGCCGACGGCCTGAAAGCCCTCGCCGGCGGTGACCTGACCATCAACATGCAGGCGGCGTTCGAGGGCCGCTATCTGCAGCTCAAGACGGACTTCAACGCCGCGGTCGACAGTCTGCGTCAGGCGATGAACGGGATTTCCGAGGCCACCTCCGGCCTGCGCACCGGCGCCGATGAGATCGCCGGCGCCTCGGACGACCTGTCGCGCCGCACCGAACAGCAGGCCGCCTCGCTGGAAGAGACCGCCGCCGCCCTCGACGAGATCACCGCCACCGTCAAACGCAGCGCCGAAGGGGCCAAACAGGCCGCCGCCGCCGCGACCGGCGCCCGCTCCGACGCGGCCCGCTCGGGCGACGTCATGCGCGACGCCGTCTCGGCCATGAGCCAGATCGAACAGAGCTCGACCCAGATCACCCAGATCATCGGCGTCATCGACGAAATCGCCTTCCAGACCAATCTGCTGGCGCTCAACGCGGGCGTCGAGGCGGCGCGGGCAGGGGACGCCGGCCGGGGCTTCGCCGTCGTCGCCTCCGAGGTCCGGGCCCTGGCCCAGCGTTCCGCCGAGGCGGCCAAGGAGATCAAGGTCCTGATCTCGGCCTCCAGCTCGCAGGTGTCCCAGGGCGTGCGTCTGGTCGGTGAGACCGGCGCGGCCCTGGACCAGATCGTCGAGAGCGTCGCCGAGATCGACACCCTCATCTCGGAAATCGCCGCCTCGTCCCAGGAACAGGCCATTGGCCTCAGCCAGGTCAACACGGCCGTCAACCAGATGGACCAGGTCACCCAGCAAAATGCGGCCATGGTCGAACAGGCCACCGCCGCCGCCACCAGCCTGAAGACCGAGGCCAATCATCTGGTCGAGCTCGTCGGCCGCTTCGAGACCGGCGCCCGAAGCCCCGCAGCCCAGACGGCTCGTCCCACGCCCGCCCGTCCGGCTCCGGCACGACCGCCAGTCACCGCAGCCCAGTCGCGCGTCGTCGCTTTCGCCCGCAGCGGCGGCGCGGCCCTCGCCGAGGGCTGGGAGGAGTTCTAGGCGTACGCGGACTCTGACGGCGATCCGCAAAACGCCGGCGTTGGCGGGTTGCCGCCATAAGGGCGGGCGACGGCGTTGGTGCGCCGCCGCGGATGAAATCGAGAACTATTCGGCGTCTGTCGCGATGGTCGGGTGACCGGCGCTCTGGCCTCAAACCGGAAGTTAAGCAGGTCTGCCAAGGGTGGTTAGCGGACGAAGCGGCTTTCTAGATGAGCTCGACGCCGGGCCGATTTTCACGGACAATCACGCTGTTTCGTTGTGAAGTCGTGGAGTCTCGGGGAGTGAAGATTTCTCCGCTCATCGCCGCTTTGTGCTTGGCAAGTGCCGGTCCGGCATGCGCCGGCCAAGCTCGCACTCCTCATCAACAGGTCTCTCAGACCGAAGTCGATGTAGCCGTTCGCGTAGAAATGACGCGACAGCACATTCAGGGTTTGGCCTTGGGCGTCATCAGGGATGGACAAATCGTCCTAGCCAAGGGGTACGGCGACGCCGACGTAGGCACGGAGGCTCCCGTAACCATTGAGACGGTGTTCAGTATCGGTTCGCTCAGCAAGCAGTTTCTGGCGGCGGCGACTATGCTTCTGGTGGAGGACCGGAGAGTCGATTTAGATGCCTCCATCATCGAATATCTGCCAGATGCACCGCCCACCTGGAGGGCGATCACGGTCCGCAATCTGCTCAACCATACTTCTGGGTTGATGAGAGAGGGGCCCGCATTCCGGCCGGATCGAACCGTTCCAGACATCGAGATAGTTAGATCTGCTTATGCCTCACCACTCTTGTTCTCGCCCGGCGATCGTTTCGAGTATTCCAATTTAGGGTACTTCGTCATCGCCGAAGTCATTAGCCGCCGATCTGGTGTGCCTTGGCCGGACTTCGTGAAAGCACGTATCTTTGATCAAGCAGGCATGACGGCATCCGGGCTTACGAGCGCCGAGGACCGGAGTGGGAAGCGTGCGCGGGGGCATGAGTGGGTTGGCGGCGAAGTCGTCCCTATCCAGCCCATGGCAGCGTTACGGCCGAGTGGAGCATTCGTCTCGTCTCTGGCCGATCTCATGCGCTGGGATAACGCCTTGGACGGTGATGTCGTTCTTTCGCCCACGTCGCGCCAAACGATGTGGTCTGCGGCGCGATTTACCGATGGCACGGAAGGAGCCTACGGACTTGGTTGGCGCGTAGAGCAGATCAACGGTCTTCTGGAAATAGGCCACGGTGGCAGCATTCCAGGGTTCCGCTCATACTACGCGCGGTTTCCGCAGGAGCGACTATCGGTCATCGTCCTGACGAATGAGGGCGATGACGATCCTCGAATGATCGCGCACGCCGTGGCTCAAAGGTATCTCTCGCATTGATCCTGCAGCATGACGTCGGGTCTGAAATGGATCGACACCGGAAGTTGGCATCCTAGCCTTCCACAGCATTGGCGGGCTTTGCGCCGTCGAGGCGCGCGACGTCGTAGGTGCGCGCTGAACGATTCGAACTCCTATCGCTACAGGATCGAAATAGGACCAATCTGTGCCCGGACGATCGACCTCGGTGAAGGCGGTTGTCGAGATCTTCGATCCGCGCAAGGTGGCCCTTCGTGATGCCGGATATCGAAACAAACAGAAGGCACCAAGCGGCCCCAAAACCGGGCTTGAGAAAGTGAACGTCGCGCCTGATCGCAGGAACGAAAAGAAAAGGAAACCGGAACTGCGTGTGCAGATTTTGCACAAAAGGTCTTCCAAGTTATTGAAAATATTGACTAAGTTGTCCCGTCCATCATGGGGGCGACGGACAATCGGTGCGCCGGAGCGGTCAAGCCTTGGGCCTTTTGCGGAAGGGGAGGAGAGGGAAGCTGGGGTCTCTAATCCATTTCGCAAGATTTTTCGCCCCCGATCTGGCGGCGCGCCGGACCGGCGGTCGAGACGGGGTTGTCAGGCTTGGCCTTACCGATAGTGTCGCGCCTCCATTCGTCCGCAAAGGAGCTTGAGCCGCCATGACCCTTCGATCCCTGCGTGGGCTGGCGCCCGTTCTGTTGTGGGCGCTCGCCGCCCCGGCCCTGGCCCAGAACGCCGCTCCGGCCGCCTCGGGCGCACTCGCCTATCAGCAACCTCCGGCGCCCATCGCCTCGATCCTGGACGCCCGGCCGACGCCGAGCGCCAGCGTCAGCCCCGACAACAAGGTCCTGGCCCTGCTGGACCGGTCCAACCTGCCGACCATCGCCGAACTGGCCGAGCCCCAGCTGCGGCTCGCCGGCTATCGCATCAATCCGCGCAACAACGGCCCGGCCAATGCCCGGATCTCCTGGCTGACGGGGCTCAGCTTCCAGTCGGTGGACGGCGGCGCGGCGCGCGTCGTGGCCCTGCCCGCCGGAGCGCGGTTCACGGCGACGACCTGGTCGCCGGACGGCAAGCGGCTGGCCTTCCTGCTGGACCGTCCTGGCGGGCTTGAGCTGTGGGTCGCCGACGTCGCCACCGCCTCGGCCAAAGCCCTGACCGGTCCGCGCGTCAACGCCGCCGCCGGGGCCGAACTCGACTGGCTGCCCGACAGTTCGGCGATCCTGACCCTGCTGGTCCCCGAGGGAAGGGGCGTCGCACCCGACACTGCCCGCGCACCGACCGGACCGACGGTCGCGGAAAGCATGGGCCGCGCCGCGCCTGTGCGCACCTATCAGGACCTGCTGACCGATCCCGTCGACGCCGCCCTGTTCGACCACTATTTCACGGCTCAGCTGGCCCGGGTCGGCCTGGACGGCCAGACGCGGCTTCTGGGCGCGCCGGGCGTGATCCTGAACGTCTCCCCCTCTCCGGACGGCCGCTATATTCTCCAGACCGTGGCCAAGGGGCCGTGGAGCTATTCGGTGCCGGCGGGTCTGTTCCCGGCCGACGTCTTCATCACCGATGCGGACGGCAAGGTGGTCCACGAGGTCGCCGACCTGCCGCTACGCGACGACATCCCGATCGCCTTCGACGCGGTCGCGCCCGGACCCCGCGCGGCCCAATGGCGCGCCGACGCCCCCGCGACCCTGGTCTGGGTCGAGGCCCAGGACGGCGGCGATCCGCGCAAGCCCGCCGAGGTTCGCGATCGCCTGTTCAGCCTGGCCGCGCCTTTCAACGCCGCGCCCCAGACCCTGGTGGACCTCAAGGAGCGCTACGACGGCGTTCGCTGGGGGCGCAACGATGTCGCCCTGGTCAACAGCCAGTGGTTCAACACCCGGCACGAGACCCGCTACGTCATCGACCCGTCGCGCCCCGGAACCGCGCGCGTCCTGCTGGAACGCAACTATCAGGACCGGTACAACAACCCTGGCGATCCGATCATGGAGCCCAACGCCGCCGGGCGGTCGGTGCTTCAGTTCACCGCCGACGGTTCGGGCGTGCTGATGACCGGCCCCGGCGCCTCGGCCTCGGGCGAGCATCCCTTCCTGGCCGCGATGAACCTGACGACCGGGCGTTCGACCCGTCTGTGGCAGGCGGCCGAGAGTGACTATGAAACCGTGGTCGGCCTGGTCGATCCAGCGGGCCGCCGCATCATCACCCGGCGCGAAAGCCGGCTGGATCCGCCGAACCTGCAGATCCGCGACACCCGCAACGGCCGGGTCACGCCGCTGACCCGTTTCCCTGATCCGGCGCCTCAACTGGCGGGGGTGACCCAGCAGTCGATCACCTACACCCGCGATGACGGGGTGCAGCTGTCCGGGACCCTCTATCTGCCGGCCGGTTACGACAAGACCCGGGACGGGCCCCTGCCGATGCTGATGTGGGCCTATCCGGCCGAGTTCACCGACGCCGCCGTCGCGGGTCAGGTGGTCGGCACGGGCAACCGGTTCGTGCGCCCCGGCGGCTCCAGCCACCTGTTCCTGCTGACCCAGGGCTATGCGATCCTCGACAACCCCTCCATGCCGATCATCGGCAAGGACGGGGCGGAGCCCAATGACACCTATGTCGAACAGCTGACTGCGGACGCGAAGGCGGCGGTCGATGCGGTGGTGGCCATGGGCGTCGCCGATCGCGACCGCATCGCCGTCGGCGGCCACAGCTACGGCGCCTTCATGACCGCCAACCTGCTGGCCCACACCGATCTGTTCCGCACCGGCATCGCGCGCTCGGGCGCCTATAACCGCACCCTGACGCCGTTCGGCTTCCAGTCCGAACAGCGCGATTACTGGGAGGCGACGGACGTCTATACGGAGATGTCGCCCTTTACCTACGCCAACCGGTTCAACGAGCCGATCCTGCTGATCCACGGCGAGGCCGACGACAACTCGGGCACCTTCCCGATCCAGTCGGAGCGGTTCTATGCGGCGCTCAAGGGCAATGGGGCGACGGTGCGCTATGTCGTCCTGCCGCTGGAAACCCACGGTTATCGGGCGCGGGAATCCGTCGGCCATACCCTGTGGGAGATGACCCGCTGGCTTGACCAGTATGTGAAGAACGCGCCGCCGCGGACCCCCGTGGCGGCCCCGACGGCTCAATAGGGCGAGGCGCCGCCCCGGAACCCGGTTCCGGGGCGGTTTCGCTTCAGGCCTTCGGCAGCCCGTCCAGCTGTCCACGCAGCATCTGCAGGATGGCCGAGAAGTCGCGGCCGCCGTAGCCCAGGCCGTTGAACATCTGGAACAGGGCCTCCGACTGGGCGCCCAGCGGGGTCGAGGCGCCGGCCTTGGCCGCTGCGTCCTGGGCGAGCTTCAGGTCCTTCAGCATCATGGCCGTGGCGAAGCCGCCGTCGTAGTTTCGGTTGGACGGCGCCGTCGGCACCGGCCCGGGCCAGGGGTAGTAGGTCGTCACCGACCAGCTCTGACCCGACGACTTGGCGGCGATGTCGAAGAATTTGACCGGGTCCAGACCCAGCTTTTCAGCCAAGGCGATCGCCTCGCAGGTCCCCAGCATGGTGATGCCCAGGATCATGTTGTTGCAGATCTTGGCCGCCTGTCCCGCGCCGTGATCGCCGGCGCGGAAGGTGGCCCGGCTCATCGGCTCCAGCGCCGCCTCAATGCGCGCGAACTGGTCCTCGACGCAGCCGACCATAAAGGCCAGGGTCCCGGCGTCGGCCGCCATCGTTCCGCCCGAGACCGGGGCGTCGGCGAAGACATAGCCCGCCTCGCTGGCCAGGCCCGCGACCTTGCGCGCCGTGTCGACGTCGATGGTCGAACAGTCGAGCAGCAGGGCGGAGGAGGGGGCGGCGCCGATGACCTGCTCGGAATAGACCGACAGCACATGCGGTCCGGCGGGCAACATGGTTATGACGATGTCGGCGTCCTTGACCGCCTCGGCGACCGAGCCGGCCGGCGAACAGCCTGCGCCCTTCGCCCGGTCCAGCGCCGCCTGCGACAGGTCGAAAGCCGAGACCTCATGGCCCGCCTTCGCCTGGTTCGCGGCCATGCCGCCGCCCATATTGCCCAGGCCGATGAATGCGATCTTCATGGTGTTTCCTCGTTGAGTTCAGGCCCGGTTTGTCCGGATCTCGTGGCTATGAGCTTGCTTGCGATCTCGAGATTGAACGCTCTCGGCTGAGGGCATTCCATGTGCTCGTTTGACGCCCAGTCGAGATAGTCCGCGATCTGCTCCGGTGTTTCGTCGCGCATGACCTTGCCGATGATCGGCCAGACATAGCCGTCGTACTCGTCGTCAGGCCCCCAATCGTAAACCCCGATTGGATCCCAGTCGCGCCAGAGGATGGCATGCACCGCCGGTCCCAACGGATGCTTGAGCCTCTGTTCGACCGGAAGAAGGAGGCTCACTGTCTCAACATCTCCCGGGCGGTGATGACCCGCATGATCTCGTTGGTGCCTTCAAGGATGCGGTGGACCCGCAGGTCCCTCACGATCCGCTCCAGCGGATAGTCCTTCAGATAGCCGTAGCCGCCGTGCAGCTGCAGGGCCTCGTCGGCGATCTGGAAACAGGCGTCGGTCGCCAGCCGCTTGGCCATAGCGCACCATTTGGTCTTCTCGGCGTGGTTCGTATCGAGCGCCCAGGCGCCGCGCAGCACCATCAGCCGGGCGGCTTCCAGCTCGGTCGCCATGTCCGCCAGCTTGAACTGGGTGTTCTGGAACTCGGCCAGGGCCTTGCCGAACTGCTTGCGGCCGGCGACGTAGTCCTGCGTCGTTTCCAGCGCGAGTCGGGCGCCGCCCAGCGAACAGGCGTCGATGTTCAGCCGCCCGCCGTCGAGCCCCATCATCGCATAGCGGAAGCCGTCGCCCTCCTTGCCCAGCAGGTTGGCGGCCGGGATGCGGCAGTCGTCGAACTGGACGATGGCGGTCGGCTGGGCGTTCCAGCCCATCTTCTTTTCCTGGGCCCCAAAGCTCAGGCCCGGGGCATCCTTGTCGACCACGAAGGCCGAAATGCCCTTCGGCCCCGCCTCGCCCGTGCGGGCCATCACGACATAGACGTCACTGGTCCCGGCGCCCGAGATGAAGGCCTTGGAGCCGTTCAGGACGTAGTGATCGCCGTCCAGCGTCGCGGTCGTCCGCATCGCCGCGGCGTCCGAGCCCGAGCCCGGCTCGGTCAGGCAGTAGGAGGCGATCTTCTCCATCGTCACGAGCGACGGGACATAGCGCCCGCGCAGGTCGTCGGAACCGAACCGGTCGACCATCCAGGTCGCCATATTGTGGATCGAGATGAAGGCCGCGACGGAAACGTCGCCCCGGGCCAGCTCCTCGAAGATCACCGCCGCCTCGACCCGGCCCAGCGCCATCCCGCCGTGCTCTTCGCCCGTGTAGATGCCGCAGAAGCCCATCTCCGCCGCCGAACGCATGACGTCGACGGGGAAGATCTTCTTCTCGTCCCACTCGGCCGAGTGGGGTTTGAGCTGATCCTCGGCGAAGGCGCGGGCGGCCTCCTGAATGGCGCGCTGGTCGTCGGTGAGGGCGAAGTCCATCTGGCGGCCTTACGCCATCGTCGGGATGACGAAGGAGCTGTCTGCGTGCTCGAGCTCCGAGTCCGGCCAGCGGGCGGTGATGGTCTTGACCTTGGTCCAGAACTTCACGCCTTCCATGCCGTGCTGGTTGGTGTCGCCGAAGGCCGAACGCTTCCAGCCGCCGAAGGTGTGATAGGCGACCGGCACCGGGATCGGCACATTGATGCCCACCATCCCGACATTGACGCGGGCGGCGAAGTCGCGGGCCGC
The DNA here is from genome assembly GCA_002292165.1 of Brevundimonas sp. UBA986. Classification (GTDB taxonomy): domain Bacteria; phylum Pseudomonadota; class Alphaproteobacteria; order Caulobacterales; family Caulobacteraceae; genus Brevundimonas. Next base: position 763 of record DBBK01000213.1, on the reverse strand, counting down.
GCGGCCGTTCTGGGTGAAGATGGCGACGCCGTTGCCGTACTGGTGCTTCGACGGCAGCGACAGGGCTTCCTCGAACGACGCGGCGCGGACGATCTGCAGCACCGGGCCGAAGATCTCTTCCTTGTAGGATTCCATCTCGGGCGTGACATTGTCGAACAGCGACGGGCCGACGAAATAGCCCTTCTCGTGCCCCTGCAGGGTGAAGCCGCGGCCGTCGACGATCAGGTCGGCGCCGTCCTTGACGCCCTGTTCAATCCAGCCCTCGACCCGGGCCTTGTGCTGGGCCGTGACGACCGGGCCGTAGTGGGCGCCGGCGTCGGTCGAGATGCCGACGCGCAGGGTCTCGATCTCGGCGACCATCCGGTCACGCAGTTCGTCGGCCGTCTTCTTTCCGACCGGCACGACGACGGGCAGGGCCATGCAGCGCTCGCCCGCGCTCCCGAAAGCGGCGCCGGCCAGATCCTTGACCACCTGGTCCATGTCGGCGTCGGGCAGGACGATACCGTGGTTCTTGGCGCCGCCCATGGCCTGGACGCGCTTATGGTTGGCGGCGCCCGTCTGGTAGACATAGTGGGCGATGTCGGAAGAGCCGACGAAGCTGACGGCGTGGATCAGCGGGTGGGTCAGGATGGCGTCGACGGCCTGCTTGTCGCCGTGCACGACGTTCAGCACCCCGGCGGGGGCGCCCGCCTCCATCATCAGTTCGGCCAGACGCACCGGCACCGAGGGATCGCGCTCGGACGGCTTCAGGATGAAGGTGTTG
>DBBK01000049.1 GCA_002292165.1 Brevundimonas sp. UBA986 | reverse complement strand
CGTCAAGATCAACCCGGACACCCAGCGTATTTCGCTGGGCATGAAGCAACTGCAGTCGGACCCCTGGGACGGCGTGGAAGCCAAGTACCCGGTCGGCGCCAAGTACACCGGCCGCATCACCAACATCACTGACTACGGCGCCTTCGTGGAGCTGGAAGCCGGCGTTGAAGGCCTGGTGCACGTCTCGGAAATGTCCTGGACCAAGAAGAACGTCCACCCCGGCAAGATCGTCTCGACCTCGCAGGAAGTCGACGTGGTCGTCCTGGACGTCGACGCCTCCAAGCGCCGCATCTCGCTGGGCCTGAAGCAGGCCCAGGACAACCCGTGGGACGCCTTCGTCGCCGCCCACCCGATCGGCTCGACCGTCGAGGGCGAAGTCAAGAACGCCACCGAGTTCGGCCTGTTCATCGGCCTGGACAACGATATCGACGGCATGGTGCACCTGTCCGACCTCGACTGGTCGGTCTCGGGTGAAGAAGCCATCCAGCGTTACCGCAAGGGCGAAATGGTCAAGGCCAAGGTCCTGGACGTCGACGTCGAGAAGGAACGCGTCTCGCTCGGCATCAAGCAGCTGGGCGGCGATCCCGTCGGCGACGGCGACACCTACAAGAAGGGTCAGACCGTCACCGTCACCGTCACCTCGATCGAAACGGGCGGCATCGAAGTCAAGTTCGGCGAAGACGACGCTCCGGTCTCCAGCTTCATCCGCAAGTCGGACCTGAGCCGCGACCGCAACGAGCAACGCACCGAGCGCTTCGCCGTCGGCGATCGCGTCGACGCCCAGATCACCGCCGTGGACAAGGCCTCGCGCCGCGTTTCGGTCTCGATCAAGGCGCTGGAAATGGCCGACGAGAAGGAAGCCATCGAGCAGTTCGGGTCCTCGGACTCGGGCGCCTCGCTGGGCGACATCCTCGGCGCGGCCCTGCGCGAGAAGGCCGGCAAGGACTGATCTCAGTCCTTCTGGTAGAAAGAATGGAGGCGGCCGGAGCGATCCGGCCGCCTTTTTCTTTGCCGATCAAGCATCAATGACCTCTGTCAGGTTGCGTACAATTAATGATCTTTGCCGACCCCTTTTGCTCAAGAGGGCTTTTTCACCAGCCGCGCGAGAGTTAGGGTGTCGCTCGCTGTCGCGTATCTGACGGCTCAAACGCCTCTGGAAGGGCAAAACAAGACAGGGCGGGGGCCTTGAATGAATGATCAAGTCTGAGTTGATCGAGAAGCTGGCGGCCGAGAACACCCACCTCACTCACGCTGAGGTCGAGCGGGTGGTCAACGTCGTTCTGGGCCGTATGACCGAGGCCATGGCTGAAGGCGGTCGTGTGGAATTGCGCGGCTTCGGCGCCTTTTCCGTGCGTTCGCGTCCGGCCCGCGCCGGCCGCAATCCGCGCACCGGCGAGACCGTCGATGTGCCCGCCAAGTCGGTGCCCTTCTTCAAGAGCGGCAAGGAGCTGCGTGAGCGGCTCAACGCCTCGGGCGACGCCTGATTTTCCTACCGGGTTGAAAAGACGGGCGAACCGGTCTTCATTCTCCCTCAGCAACCGTGTCTGCGGCTGATCGCTGCTGCCTGAGAGGATGATTCCATGAGTCTGGTTTCCGAGTTTCGCGAGTTCGCCATCAAGGGCAATGTCGTCGACCTCGCGGTCGGGGTGATCATCGGCGCGGCCTTCAACTCCATCGTCAAGAGCCTGGTCGATCAGGTGGTCATGCCGCCGATCGGCCTGATCACCGGCGGCATCGACTTCTCCAAGCTGGAGTGGGTGCTGCGGCCCGAGAACCCGGCGACGGAGGCGGTGGAGAAGGTCTCGATCCAGTACGGCGCCTTCCTGAACACGGTGATCCAGTTCGCCATCGTGGCCTTCGTGGTCTTCATGCTGGTCAAGGGTATCAATCAGCTGCGCCGCCAGAACGCGGCCGATCCGGCGCCGGAGGCTCCGGCCGCCCCGACCCCGACCGAGCTGCTGCTGACCGAGATCCGCGACGAACTGAAGGCCCGTCCCTGACCGGGGCCGCCCTTCAGGCGGCTTTTCCCGGACGGACTCCCGTCCTGGCCTCGACGCCCGCCTGAGCCTGCGCGCGGGGCGCGGGACGCTGGCAGAAGCCGTGGTCACCGTCGAACGGCGTCGGCGACCAGGTGGCCAGATCGCCGGTTTCGGCCCCCTCGCGGAAGCGGATATGGCCGTGGCCCCAGCCGCCCTCATGCCGCGCCCCGATGGCCCAGGCGCCCAACCGGCGCTGCATCTCCTCATGGACGACCTGCAGACGCACCTTGGCCGCGCCGCGCGCCCGCGCCTGGTCGATCAGGGCCCGCATCAGGGCCGGGATGGCGTGGGGCTCGTCGTCCAGGGCCACCAGGTCGAGAATCTCGAGGAACACCGGATCGATCGGCGTGGCCTTGGCGCGCATGGCCATGGCGTAGCCGGTGATCGCCCCGTCGCGCATATAGGCCAGCAACAGCGGAGGGTCGGTCTGATCCGGATCGGCGATGCGCCAGCGCAGGATTTCCGGACTGCGGTCGGCGACGGCCCGGCCGTCCGCCTTCAGCGCCCGCCAGAAGGCGTCGTAGGGCGAGCCGTCGGAAAGGTCGCTCAGGACCGAGACCGGTGAGGGGCGACGCCCGGCGACCGTCCGGCTCAGGCCCCGCTCCGAACGCAGGAACCGCTCGCGATAGGGATCGGTCAGATGCGGCGCCCGGCGCACCGCCTCGCGCAGCAGCCGGCCGCGCAGGCAGTCGATGGGATCGACGATCCAGGACAGTTTCAGGGCGCTGGTCCGATGCGGCCAGGCGCTCATGCCGTGACGGCCGTAGAGGGGCGCCGATCTGGGATTGGCGTTCAGCGTATAGCCGGCGGCGATGTTCGGCTGGTCCAGGACCGCGCGGATCAGGGCGCGGCTCTGACCACGGGCCGCCGGAGGCACGATGACGGAAAAGCCGGTGGCGACATGATGCCGCCGGTCGTCCTTCCACACCCGCTGGATCAGATTGCCCATGAAGGCGGCAGCTTGACCGTCTCGTCCCGGGAAGACCCAGCCGGACGGCGCCCCGATGTCCAGCCGCGCCGGATTGGCCGCCAGCCACGCCCAGCCCGCGTCCGACCGCTCGGGCCACCAGACGCCGCGGTGCAGGGCGTTGACGGCGTCGTGGTCTTCGGTCCGGAACGGGCGCAAACTCATCGAACAGGTCCTTCCCGATGCGGGACGGCGGGGGTCTCGGCATCCGGACGGTGCATGGTCCGGGCCAGAGGAAGGCCTGTCTTGTAACAACTATAGATTGCACAAGGGTTTCCGTCTTCACGCGAAACGATTCAGGATTTGACTCTCAGGGTCTATGGAACAAATAATGAACATCGAGGTTCAGCCCAGCCGATGTCCATTGCCCCGCCCCTGCAGACCCTTCCGGGCTCCACCGCCTGGCCCGCCCTCGCCGAGGGGCTGGAAGAGGTGCGCGCGGTCGGGACCCGCGATATGGCCGGGGCCCTGGTTTTCGCCCTGTCCCGCCTGCCGCAGGTCGACGCGCGGCCGGTGCTGCTGGCGGCGGGACGTCGGTGGGCGGGGGAGCATGGACGGCCCTACGGCCCCGGTTTCCGGGGCGCCGGGGTGGATGGGCGGGGGACCGGCCTGATCCTGACGGAGGGCCGGACCGAGGGGGAGTTGCTGTGGATCATGGAGCAGGCCCTCAGGTCGGGGGCGGTGTCGGCGGCCCTGGCCACGGTCGAGGCGGCGTCTCTGGCCCAGACCCGGCGGCTGGAGTTCGCGGCCCGCGACGGGGCCGCCGTCGGGG
>DBBK01000164.1 GCA_002292165.1 Brevundimonas sp. UBA986 | reverse complement strand
CCAGTCGTCCTCGACGAAGCGGATGTCGTGCAGTTTCGGATCGATGCCGATGGCGGCCAGGGAGCCGAGGTAGAGCTCCTGCAGATTGTCCGGGTTCGGCTTCAGCAGGACCTGGAATTGGTAATAGTGCTGGAGCCGGTTGGGGTTCTCGCCATAGCGGCCGTCGCCGGGGCGGCGGCTGGGCTGGACGTAGGCGGCCTTCCACGGCTTCGTGCCGAGCGCGCGCAGGACGGTCGCCGGGTGCAGCGTCCCCGCCCCCACCTCGATGTCATAGGGCTGCAAGAGGGCGCAGCCCTGTTCGCCCCAGTAGCGCTGGAGCGTCAGGATCAGGTCCTGGAAGGACAGGGGTTCGGTGGTCGAGTGGGGCAAGGTCGGGAGGCTTTGCACGGCAAAAGTAAAGGCGGCGGACCCTAGAGCCCGCCGCCTTCAAACTCAACCTGACGCGAGGGATTAGCCCTGGGGCGTGGGCGTGGGAGCCGGCGAGGGTTCGGTCATCGTCGGGTCCTTGTCCTCGTCCGGGGTCGGGGCGACCGGAGGCGTCGGGGCAGGCGCGGGCGTGGCGACCGGGGCGGTCATGGCCGGAGCCGGTGCGGCCGCCGGGACGGGAGCGGTGGCCGGGGCCTCGGCGGCGGGGGCCTCGGTGGCCATGGGGGCGGCCGGGGCCTCATCGGCGTCGCCCGAGGCGACCTCGGAGGTCGCCGGGTTCAGGACCTTGTCGATGGCGAAGACGGCGCCGTTGGAAGCGTCGATGTCGGCCGTGGTGACGGTGGCGTCATCGACCTTGATGGCGTCGCCGGTGCCGTCCAGCTGGACCTGGGTGCGGGCCGCGGTCTCGACGCCGCCGCGCGTGCCCTTGATCTGGCTCGAGTTCACGTCGGCGACGATGACATGGTAGAGCAGCAGCTGACGCAGCTCATTGACGTTGGCCGGGTCCATCAGCCGGGTGCGCTCGGCCTCGGGCAGCTGCGCGAAGGCGGCGTCGGTCGGGGCGAAGATCGAGATCGCCGGCTGGGACTTCAACGTCTCGGTCAGCTGGGCCCGGTCGAGGGAGGCCAGCAGGGTCGTGAACTGTCCGTTGGCCTTCAGCTCATCGATGATGGTGTCGGACGCGGCGGGGGTCGCCGCAGCGGTCTGGGCCACGGCCGGGGCGGTCGCCTCGGCGGGCGCCGGAGCGGCGTCCGGAGCCGGCGGCGTCGGGGCCGGGGTCTGGGCCGGAGCCGGGGTCGGCATGGGAGCGGTTTGCGGCGCGGTCATGTCCTGAGCGAAGGCCGCGGGGGCGGCGAACAGGGCGACGGCGGCCGTGGCGGTCAGAAGACGGGCGCGAAGCATGACGGTTTCCTTTGAATCTCGGGGGACGGTCGCGCGGGGGATCGCGACGGGTTACTCAATGTTACTGTCGCCAAGGAAAGACGGTTCGCGCGGCCGAGGTTCCATTCCCGCGCGAATATTCGGCCGCTTCTGAAGCGAGCGGCCTATGCTCAAGCTATACGCCGACGCCCGTGCGAAGGCCGGGCGGCGGGGCCTCAGAGATCTGCGAAGCGCCCGCCGAGGACGGTGCGCCTGACCCACCAGCCGGGATGGTCGGCGGCCAGGGCGGCGGCGGCGCGGTCGGCGTCCCCGGGCGCGGCGAACAGGCCGAAGACGGTGGCGCCGGAGCCGGACATGCGCGTCAGGCCGACGCCCGTCCGGGCCGCGACCGCGTCCAGCGCCGGCTGGATGGCCGGGGTCAGGGCGAGGGCGGGCGGTTCGAGATCGTTGCGCTGATCCGCCAGCCATCCGATCACCGAGGCGGGGCTCCAGTCGGCGGGCGGCGCGGGCCGTTCGGTCGATCCGGCGGGGCCGGCGTCGAACGCGCGGTAGACGGCGCCGGTCGGGGACGGAACGCCCGGATTGACCAGGACGGCGTGCAGCGGCGGCAGGTCCACAGCGTCGGTCAGGACNNCTCCCCTGCCCTCGGCCCAGGCGGAGCGGGCGCGCAGGCACATGGGGCCGTCGGCGCCGACCACACCCGCCACGGCCTCGAGCGCCACATCATCGAAGTCGAGGCCCAGCAGGGTCCGCGCCAGCTTCAGCGCGGTCCCGGCGTCGGCCGAGCCCCCACCCAGACCCGCTGCGATGGGAAGCTGCTTATCCAGCACGACGTGCAGGGCCGGCTCGCCGATCCCGGCTGCCTGACCGAGCGCCCGCAACGCCTTGAGGATCAGATTGTCGGGCTCGGCGGCGAGACCCGCGCCGAACGGGCCTTCGACGGTCAGGGACAGCCCCCCGGAGGAGTTGTCCGCGCGCACGACCGTGACCCGGTCACCGACGTCGGCGAAGGCGACGAGGCTGGCGAGCGGATGGTAGCCGTCGGCCTGAAGCGGACCGACGTGCAGGAAGAGGTTGATCTTGGCGGGCGCGAGCCCGGTCAGGGACACCTTACGGCTCGGCGCCGACCGGAGCGGGGACCGTCACGGCGACGGGAGCCACGACAGGGGTCTGGGGCGGCAAACCCTCGGCCAGCTTCTTCTCGACCCCGGCGCGGCGTTCGGCGTCGGGGTTGAGGGTCAGGACGCGGTTCCACTGGAAGCCCGCCTCGCGCTTGCGGCCCACCTGCCAGTAGGCGTCGCCGAGGTGGTCGTTGATCTCGGCGTTGGCCGGCTCCTTGTCGACGGCCTCCTCGAGCGTGACGACGGCGACGTCGTACTGGCCCTGACGGAACTGGGCCCAGCCGAGGGAGTCCTGGATATTGCCGTCGTTGGGCTCAGCCGCGTGGGCGCGTTCGATCAGGGCGGCGCCCTCGGCGACCTTCGTGCCGTTATCGACCCAGAGGTAGCCCAGATAGTTGAGGAAGGCCGGCTCATTGGGCTGGTCGGCGACGGCGGCGGCGAGTTCGGTCTCGGCTTCCGCGACCTTGCCGGCAGCCTCATAGGCGGCGCCGCGCACGAAGTGGACGGCGGCGGGCTGGTCCGGCGTGTTGAGCAGCGGGCCGTTGAGGATCACCAGCGCCTCGTCGTTGCGCTTCAGCTCCAGCAACTGGGTGGCAAGGGCGTAGGCGATGTCCTGGGAGTCCGGGGCGGCGGCGAAGGCCTTGCGGAACTCGACCAGAGCTTCGTCCTTTCGGTCGCTTCGGCCGAGGCTGGCGCCGATCTGAAGCCGGGCGGCGGCGTAGGCCGTCTTGTTGCGCGGACGGATCGGAGCCATGGCGTCGCGGGCCGCGGCCTCCAGCTTGGCGCTGACCAGGGCCCCGCCGAGCAGCAGGCGCAGGTCGTCGCTGGGCGAGACGTCGAGCGCCATACGCAGATAGACGGCCGCGAACTCGTTGGCGCGGCTGTCGGCGGCGAGGGAGGCGGCCAGCGTCAGCCCCTGGGCCACGCCGTTCTTCAGGGTCGGCCGGGCCGGAGCCCGGCTGAAGCGGCGAGACACGCGCGCCTTGGCCGCCTGCAGCAGGGCGCTGTCGGGATTGGCGGCGAGGGCCGCGTCATAGACGGCGACGGCTTCGGCCTTGCGGCCGCGCCGTTCGAGGAAGGCGCCGTAGCCCGCGTGGAAGGGCGGCTGGGCCGCCGGGTTGGAGGACAGGGCCTTGAACTCGGCCTCGGCCTCGTCATAGCGGCGATGCATCTCCAGCAACTGGGCGCGCTGGAAGCGCAGCACCTGGCTGAAGGTATCGTTGGAGGTCGGCGGCGGACCGATCAGGGCGAAGTCCCAGTCGCCGGCGGCGGCGGCGATCCAGCGCTGGGTCAGGAGCCCCGCCGCGGCATGCGGCATCTGGATGGCCTGGGCCTTGAAGATGGCGGTCGCCGCGCGGGCGTCGCCGTGGGCGTAGAGCTCCACGGCCTGAACCAGACGACCGGCCTCGGACAGGACCGGCGGAATATCGGGACCCGAGGGCGCCATGCGGGCGGCGTCGCGCAGGTCGCCCGCCAGGAGGGCGGCGGTGAAAGCCTGCTGCTGAACCGTCGGCTGTTCCGGCGTCAGGATCTGGACCCGATTCAGATAGTCGGCGCCCAGGGCTCCGTCGCCGTCGCCCGTGGTGGAGCGGGCGACCATGTTGCGGCCGGCCAGATAGAGGCCATAGGCGGTGCGGCCTTCGCGGTCGCGCGGCGCGGGCGCCCAGACGGTCGGGATGGGGGTGACCACCGGGGCGGCGGGCGGCAGGGGCGCCTCGTCGGTCGCAGGCTCGCCGTCCTCGGGTTCGGCCGGCGCCGTGGCGTCGGGTTTGGCGGCGGGGTCCGCCGAGGGATCGGTTTGTGCGGGCGGCTGGACGACCGGGTCCGACTGACGCGGCTGGACGGGTACGATGACAGGCGGACGCTGACCGGCGGCCGGGTCGGAAACCGGCGGCGCCTCCTGGGCCATGGCGGCGGGCGCGGTGGCGGCGAAACCGAGCGCGGTGAAGGACAGCAGCGTGAGGCGAAGGGACGTCATGACAAGGAACCTCGCCACTTTGTCCTTCCCCCGCAAGAGGGGGTTTCCCCTCAAGCCCTACATATTCGGATAGTTGGGGCCGCCGCCGCCCTCGGGCGTGGTCCAGACGATGTTCTGCGACGGGTCCTTGATGTCGCAGGT
>DBBK01000009.1 GCA_002292165.1 Brevundimonas sp. UBA986 | reverse complement strand
ATCAGGGTGACCACATTGCCGATCTTCTGCGCCGCCTGGGCCAGGCTGCGGATCGAGTCCGAGGCCTTGTCGGCTTCCGTCACCGCGTGCTGGGAGATGCTGGAGCTCTCCGCCACCTGACGCGCGATCTCGCCGATGGAGGCCGTCAGCTCCTCACCCGCAGACGATACGGTCTGGACGTTGACCGAGGTGATCTCGGCGGCGGAGGCGACCATTCCGGCCTGACGCGTCGTCTCCTCGGCGGTGACCGCCATCCCCTCGGCGGTGGCCCGCATCTGGGAGGCGGCGGAGGCGACGATGCCCGAGATCTGGGTCACCCGCTCGGCGACCCGCTTCTGGGCGGTGATGTCGGTGGCGTATTTCACCACCTTGAACGGACGGCCGTTGCTGTCGAGGATCGGATTGTAGCTGGCCTGGATCCAGATCTCGCGGCCGTCCTTGCCGAGGCGGCGATACTGGCCGGCGTCGTATTCGCCGCGGCCCAGCTTCTCCCAGAACCGGCGGTACTCGGCGCTGGCGGCGTATTCCGGATCGACGAACAGGCTGTGGTGGCGGCCGACGATGTCTTCCAGCCGATAGCCGACGGCCCCGACGAAATTCTCGTTGGCGTTCTGGATCGTGCCGTCGAGATTGAACTCGATCACCGCCTGGGCCTTGTTGATGGCGTCGATCTGGCCCGAGAAGTTTGCGGCCTCCAGCTTCTGGGCCGTGATGTCGGTGGCGTATTTGACGACCTTGAACGGCCGCCCGGCCGCGTCGAGGATGGGGTTGTAGCTGGCCTGGATCCAGACCTCCTTGCCGTTGCGGCCGAGGCGGCGGTACTGGCCCGCATCGAACTCGCCCCGGCCCAGCCGCTCCCAGAAGGCGCGATAGCCGGCCCCTTGCGCCTCCGTCGGATCGACGAACAGGCTGTGGTGGCGCCCGACGATGTCTTCCAGTCGGTAGTCGACGGTGGCCAGGAAGTTGGCGTTGGCGTCCTGGATGACGCCATCCATGCCGAACTCGATCACCGCCTGGACCTTGTCGAGCGCGGCCAGCATCCCGGCGTGTTTGCGGTCCTCGCCGATGTCGGCCAGTTCGACCAGCTCACCCAGCGGGCGCCCGACCTCGTCGCGCAAGGCGGTCGCCCGGACCGAGAAGGGGTCGGCTCCGACCACGATCTCGCCGGTCCGGACGTCGGACGCGGCGCCCAGGGGACTGGGCGTGAAGCTGACCCCGCCCAGACCCATCCGCCCACCCACGGGGCTCAGAGGGTCGAGGCCGGGGAACGTCTGGGACAGGGCCGTGGCATGGGCCTGCATCAGGCCGCGCGCCGCGCTGTTGACGCGCAGCACTTCGCCCATGGGATCGAGCAGGATCAGGGCCGAGGCGGCGCCGTCCAGCGCGGCGGCGGCGAAGGCGGGATCCAGCATGACGGGTTCGGGGTCTTCGGAAGCATGAGCGAGGGCGGGCATGGGTGTGTTCCTCCGGTGAAGGGTCAGGCGGCAAGGGGAGCGATGAGGGCTGGCAGGGCGAGCACCGCCGCGATGTCGAGGACCAGCATCAGGTCGTCGTCGAGGCGGTAGAGGCCGGCGCACAGGGCGCGCCATTCGCTGGCCAGGGTGATGGGCTGGGGCTCCTGGGCGGCGAGGTCGAGCCAGAGGACGTCGCCGACGTCGTCGACCTGCAGGGCGTAGAGCTCGCCCGCGCTCTCGACGATGACGCACATATGCGGCTGGTCGGCCTCGCGCGGCGTCATGCCGAGGCGGCGGCGCATGTCGATGGCGGTGACGATCCGGCCGCGCAGGTTCAGCGAGCCCGCCACCTCGGCCGGGGCGCGGGGCACGCGGTCGATGCGCACGGGGGCGATGACGTCCTGCACGCTCAGCACCGGGGCGCCGAAGGTCTGGTCGCCGACGCGCACCGAGACCAGCCCCTGAACCCCGTCTGTCGTCGGCCGGCTCATCAGGCGGCTCCGCGCAGCAGATTGTCGTCGAGGTCGGTCAGCAGCTGTTCGCGATCGAGATCGGCTTCCAGACTGTCCAGCCGGTCGCGCGCTTCCATCCGATAGGCGCCCAGGCCCAGCAGGGGCGTCGCGTGCCAGGCCGAGGCCTGTCCCAGGGTGTGCGCCAGCTGGCGGGCGCCGGGTGCGCCGGGGGTGGTGTCGGCCAGGATCAGGTCATAGACCGCGCCGCCGTCATGCAGGGTCAGGGCGTCCCGGGCGCTCGCCGCCACCTCGACGCCGTATCCCGCCTGGGCCAGCAGGGGGCCGAGCAGCAGACGGGTGAAGGGGCTCTGATCCACGACCAGAATGCGCCGGTCGCCGGTCTTCAAAGCAGGGGGAGGGGCAGGGGAGGGGGCGTCGGAAGCCACCCCCGCGCCGCGTCCGTAGAAGTCGAGGTCGATCAGCTCCGTGGCCTGACCCGCGACGATCAGACTGCCCGCCGCGCTCGCGCCCGCACCGCCGAGCTGGGCCGAGGCCGGGCCCTCGACGATGTCGACGATCTCCTCTGCCAGAACCCCGAAGCCGGTCGCGCCCCGGGCGAAAACCAGCAGCGGCCGACGACGCCCTTCTTCAGCTTCGACTTCGATCCGGACCGGTTTGCCGTCACAGCCGACGACCGGCATCAGGGCGCCGCGATACTGGATCACCGACCGGCCGTCGACGTGTTCGATGCTGGCGCAGTCCAGGTCCTCGATGCGCGCCACACTGTCCAGCGGCGCGGCCTTCAGCGCCTCTTCCGGGGTCCTGAAGACCAGCAGGGTGCGGGTCTCGCCCGACGTCTCCACCCCCGCCTCGGCCGCATCTTCGGCGCCGTTGACCAGATGGCCGGCGCCGGCTTCCAGCGACATCCCCTTGAAGTCCAGGATCATGATCACCGAGCCGTCGCCCATGATCGTCGCGCCGGAATAGATTTTCAGATGACGCAGGACCGAGGCGACGGGCTTGACCACGATCTCCTCGGTGTCGAACACCCGGTCGACGATGACGCCGAAGGTGAAGGCGCCGATCCGGGCCACCACGATACAGGCGTCGGCGCGCGGGTCCTCCCGCTCCTCCAGACCCAGCAGGGCCTGCAGCGACACCAGAGGCAGCAGCCGGTCGCGCAGCCTCAGGACCCAGGCGCCGTTGATCTCCTCGATGCGACGGGACGGCTGGGCCGCCTCGCCATCCGTCGCCTCGGTCTCATCCGACAGCGGACCGGCGCCGGTGCTGACGAGCTCGATGATGCTCGATTGGGGCATGGCGAAGCGCTCGCCGCTGGCCTCGACGATCAGGGCCGAGACGATGCTCAGCGTCAGGGGGATGCGGATCGTGAACCGGGTGCCCTGACCCTCGACCGAGGCCAGTTCGATGGCCCCACCGATCTTCTCGATATTGGTCCGCACCACATCCATGCCGACGCCCCGGCCCGAGACGGCGGTGACCTGATCGGCGGTGGAGAATCCGGGGGCGAAGATCAGCTGGCGCGCCTCGGCGTCGGTCATGGCCGCCGCCTGGGCCGGGGTGATCAGACCGGCCGACAGGGCCTTGGCGCGGATGGCCTCGGCGGGCAGGCCGCGCCCGTCGTCGGACATTTCGACCAGAATGGCGCCGCCCTCGTGCCGGGCCTGCAGCAGGATGCGGCCCGCAGCCGGCTTGCCGGCGGCCCGGCGGCGTTCGGGCGTTTCGATGCCGTGGTCCGCCGCATTGCGGATCATATGGGTCAGGGGGTCCTTGATCAGTTCCAGCACCTGCCGGTCCAGCTCGGTCTCCTGACCCTGCATGACCAGTTCGATCGACTTGCCGAGGTCGGCGGCAAGGTCCCGGACCAGCCGCGGCAGCTTGGCCCAGGCGCCCGAGATCGGCTGCATCCGGGTGGTCATCACCCCTTCCTGAAGCTCGCTGGTCACCTGATTGAGCCGGTTCAGCGGCCCGGCGAAGGCGCTCTCGGGATCGGTCCTCAGGGTCTGGATCAGCTGGTTGCGGATCAGCACCAGCTCGCTGACCACGGTCATCAGGTTTTCGAGCACCTCGACATTGACCCGGATCGACTGGCTGTCGGCGGACGGGGCGGTGGTCGAGGGCGGTGTTTCGGCCCGCGGACTTGTTGCAGGGGCAGGGGTGGTCGGCGTCAGCACCCGGTCCACAGCCTCGGCCTCGGCCTCCAGCGCCAGCAGGGCCTTGCGTATGGCGGCGACGGCGCGCCCGGCGGCCTCACCGTTCAGCCCGGGCAGGGCGGTGGACAGGGCCGTGGGGAAGTCGCCTACGCCGCCGCGCGCGATCCTGCAAAGCGCATCCCTCAAGGCGGATTGCACCCGATCGGCGTCCAGCGCTCCGGCGACCGCCTGAACCTCCGCGTCCGCCGTCAGGGCGAACAGGGCCGCCTCGCAGGCCGCGTCCAGTGTCGCCTCTCCGCCCAGTTTTTCGAGCAACGGGCGGGCGGCCGCTTTCGCCTCGACCGGGGCCGCAGGCCCGGTTCCCGCGAAGATGGCGTCCAGCGCGGCGATCAGCCGGCTGTCATCGCCTCCGGGTTCTTCACCATGCACGGAAAGGTGGTCAACGATCTCGCGGATGACGTCCAGGACGTCGAGGATGGCCGAGACCGCGCCGGGGCTGACGGCCAGGGTTCCGTCGCGAAACCCGCCCAGCACATTCTCGGCCGCATGGGCGACACCCTGCAGCCGCGACAGACCCAGAAAGCCGCTGGTTCCCTTCAGCATATGGGCGAGGCGGAAGATTTCGCCCAGCAGGGCGGGGTCGTCCGGCGCCTGTTCCAGCCGGACCATCTTCGAATCGAGCGCTTCCAGCCCCTCGAGAGCCTCAGCCACGAAATCCCTGACGACCTCGTCCAACGGATCACCCTGTCGCAAGCCCGGACAGCCGGGCGAAGCAACCATGGCGCGAACAGGGTTAACCGGAAGTTACAACCAGAAAGAGCATCCAATTTGGCATTAACGCAACCTTAGAGTGTATTGCTCACTTTCGATACAGGCCGGGAGGGGCCGGGAGAGGGAGCAACGACCATGGCGGTCGACAAGACGATGAATGTTCTGGTGGTCGATGACTACCGCACCATGATCCGGATCGTCAGGGGGCTGCTGAACCAGCTCGGCTTCCACAATGTGGACGACGCGGCCGACGGCGACACCGCCTTCCAGATGATCAAGTCCAAACCGTATGGCCTGGTCCTGTCGGACTGGAACATGCAGCCGACGACCGGTCTGGAACTGCTCCAGCGGGTGCGCGCCGACGACGAGGTGAAGGCGGTCCCCTTCGTCATGGTCACCGCCGAGGCCAAGACCGAGAACGTGGTCGCCGCCCGTCAGGCCGGGGTGAACAACTATGTCATCAAGCCCTTCACCCTGGCCGTGCTCAAACAGAAGCTGACCTCCGTCCTGGGCGAGATCTGACCGTGACCCGGTCCGATTTCCTCGCCGAGATCGCCGCCGTCCGGTCAACGCTGGAGGGCGCCGCCCAGACCCTGCTGGCCCTGTCGGAACAGGGACTGGATCTGGTCCAGGCCGAGCCCGTCGACGCCGGGGCGGTGGAGACCCTGTTTCTGGAGATCCTTCAGGCCTGCGCCTTTCAGGATCTGGCCGACCAGAGGCTGGAGCGGCTGGCGGCCTCGGCGACCGGCCGGGTGGAGTCCCGGGCCGCCGCCCATCTGCTGAACGGTCCCGCGGCGGACGGGCTGGACCAGACGGCGGCCGACCGCCTGATGCAGGCCGGGTGAGGCGGCCATGCCCCTGTCCGGAACCCGCCTCGGCCTCCGTGACATCGAGCCTTTGGTCGTGGACGACAATCCGCAGTCGACGGAGCTGCTCGGCGCCATCCTGATGGGCTTCGGCATCAGCCGTCCGACCAAATGCCACAGCGTCGAGGCCGCCCGCGAGGCCCTGCTGACCCGCCGCTTCGACCTGATCATGGTCAACTGCGAGATGGCCGAGGAGGACGGCTTCGCCCTGGTCCGCGACCTGCGGGCGGATCGGGAGGGGCCCAACGCCTGCACCCCCGTCCTGATGCTCAGCGCCTCGACGCCGGAGTCCAAGGTGGTCCGGGCGCGGGACTGCGGCGCCAACTTCACCATCGCCAAGCCGGTCTCGCCGATGATCCTGCTGGAGCGGATGCTGTGGATCGCCCAGAGCCGAAGGGCCTTCATCGACACGCCCCGCTACCACGGCCCGGATCGCCGCTTCCGCACCGAACCCCTGGCGCCGGGGATCAGCGAGCGCCGCGCCGAGGACCTCAGGATCATTGCCGTCCCCGAACGCGCCCTGTCGCAGGAAGAGATCGACGGGCTGTTCACATGACGGGCTCCAGCTTCACACCGCCCAACGAATTGGCCCGCATCCTGACGGCGGCGGATAGCGCGACGATCGAGACCTTGGCCCATGACGCCGAGGCCAGGGTCCAGGCCATCGCTCCGGCCATCGCCATCCGGCTGGGTCCCCAACTCTCCGACCTGCTCGTCCTCTGCCGCCGCCCCGACGGGCAGATCCAGGCCGACGCGCGCGCCATCCGCCGTCTGGCCCTGTCGATCGCCGAGACGGCCGCGGTCGCCCGTCGCAACGACCTGGTGCCTCTGGTCATCGACCTGTGCGACCTGCTGGACGGCTGGATCGATTGCGGCTGCTGGCGCTCTGGCGCGGTGACGGTCCAGGCCGAGGGTCTGGGCGTGCTCTTCTTCGACCGGTCGCTGGCGCCCGCCGATCAGGCGCGGCTCTCGGCCGGGCTGGCCGCCATGACCTCCGCCGTGACCCGCGCGACCCGCCGCGTCGCCTAGCTTTCGGAGCCCGGCAGGATCAAGGGGGCGAGGCCCGCGAAGGCCGGCGTCTCCTTGGCCCGGCGCGCCTGGATGGCGGTCAGGATGTCCGACGGGTTCCACAGCGAGCCCTGCATGATCGCCACCCACTCCAGCCCCTCGGCGACGGTGTGGTCGCGCGCATAGTTGATCGCGGCCTTGGAGCCGGTGACGGCCAGCGGCGCCTTGCCGGCGATGGTCCGCGCCATCTCCAGCGCCGCCGCGACCACGGCCCCGGCGTCCGGCAGCACGGCGTTGACGAAGCCGAGCCGCTCGGCGCGGTCGGCGGTCAGGCTGGTCCCCAGATAGGCCAGTTCCCGCACCACCCCCTCGGGCAGGACCTTGGGCAGGCGCTGCAGGCTGCCGACGTCGGCCATCATGCCGATGTTGATCTCCTCGATCCGGAACAGGGCGTCGGCCGAGGCCAGTCTCAGGTCGCAGGCCGAGACCATGTCCAGTCCGGCCCCGACGCAGGCGCCGTGCACCGCCGCGATCACGGGGAAGCGCGCCTTCTCCAGAGCCGTCAGGGCGTCCTGCAGATCGCGCACCGCCTGATGGAAGGCCTGCCGCTGGGCCGACGTCTCGGCCGGCAGGATGGCCCCGCTGGAGAAGACGGAGATGTCCATCCCGGCGCAGAAGTTGCGGCCCTCGCCGGAGATGACCAGGGCATGGATCTCTCCGGTCCGGTCCAGCGCCGCGACGGCGGGACCGAAGCCGCGCCAGAAGCTCATGTCGAGCGCGTTCGACGCCTCGGGCCGGGTCAGGCGCAGATGGGCGACGGCGCCCTCACGGGTGATCTCGAAGGCGGCCATGGCGGTTCTCTCCAGCGACGTCTCTGCCGGACGCCCGGATCTTTCCTTCCACCGCCGACAGCCCCTCGCAAGGGTCACCTAAGGTCAGGCGGCGCTGAGTTTTTCGTGAGGGGCGGAGGTCCCCGCCAGTGCGACCTGCACCTCGCGCAGCCGCTCCGACAGTTCCGCCGCCTTGCGCTCCAGCGTCTGACGCAACCGCACCGCCCGGTCGGTGTCGGACGGGGCCTGATCGATGACCGCCCGGATCTCGACAACGGAGACGTCCAGCCGCCGCAGCAGCACGATCATCGCCGCCATCTCGCACTGATGGCCGGTGAACAGCCGCGCCCGGTTGGCGGTGCGGAACGGCCGCAGCAGGCCGATTTCCTCGTAGTACCTCAGGGCCCTGAGGCTGGTCCCGGTCATCTCCGCGAGGCGGGCGATGCCGACGACGGCGAGCGAGGGATTGGCCCAGTTGGAATGGCTCATCGTCGTCGGCTCCGGGGAGAGGGGTCAGGCGGGCGTTTCGGCCTCGGCCTTGCGCGGGGCGTTGGCCATGGCGAGCCAGTAGCCGCCCAGCGAGATGAAGCCGGTCACGACGCCCAGCCAGGTCAGGGAGATGCCCATCCCCGTCGGCCCCTCGAACAGGGAGGCCATGCCCACGACGATGGCGCCGGTGATCGGTCCCCCGACCACGGTGGCGACGATCTTGAGTGCGGCGATGCTGGTGGCCCGTTCCTCATTGGGCAGCAGGACGGCGATGGCGGCGGTGTTGACCAGGTTGACGACCGCGCCGCCGGTCAGGAGGGCGAACAGCACCCAGGCGAAGCCCGACACCGTCGGCATGATCGGATAGGCGCTGGCCGGGATGCTGATCGCCGTGGCGACGACGGCGGGCAACAGGATCCCACCGCGCATCTTCAGCTTCTGGGCCCAGTCGGCGGTGAAGCCGCCCAGCACCGAGCCGACGATGCCCGAGCCGAGGATCACCAGCCCTACCCAGCCGCCGAACTGGCCGGGCGACTGATGGTACTGGCGCACCAGCACCGACCCCATCCACAGGGCCGCCGCGCCCTCGGCCAGGGCGCCTGAGAAGTTGCCGACCAACAGCGGCCCGAGGAACATCTTGCGCTTCCAGAAGGCGCGCAGGGTCGGGATGAGGGCGACGCTCTGCTGCTCGACCTCATAGCGTTTCGGCTCGCGGATGAGGAACAGCGGCAGGGTCAGGATGGCGGCGCCGATGCCGACCAGCAGATGGGTCTCACGCCAGGGCGCCATGCCGGCGATGAAGGCGCTCGGGTGGGCTTCCAGATAACCGAACAGGGTGCCGCCGATGGCGAAGGCCGCCGCCGCGCCGCCCCAGGCGCCGATCGAGAGCAGCAGCATTGAGCGGCCGCGCTTCTCGGGCATGCAGACGTCGGCCAGAAGGGAGACGACGACCGGGAAGGCCGTGCCGCCGCCGATGCCGGCGACGAGGCGCGCGGCGAACAGGCCGTAGAAGTCGGTGACGAAGGCGGTGCCGATGGTCCCGATGGCCCACAGGGAGGCAAGGAAGACCAGCATCCGGTTGCGGGTCTTGTGGTCCACCCACCAGGCGATGGGCAGGGCCAGAAGGGCGGTGGGGATGGCCGTCGCCGTGCCCACGATCATGGCCAGCTGGACGTCGGTCATGTGCAGGTCGAGCTTGGCCGCCTCCTGCAGCGGCGCCAGCAGGCCGCCGACGGTCAGGGCCGTGAACAGCGTCAGGGTCAGCAGCCAGACGACGCCCCATTTGGTCTTGCGAAACTCGGCGGGCGGCGAGGTGGGGACCTCGGCGTCGTCGGCGGTGACGGTGGTCATTGTCGTTTCCTCGAAAGCGGACCTTGAGGCCCGTCTGTTGTTCGCGAAGTTCAGAGATCCGGCCGGGTCAGGGCCGCATAGGTGAAGGTGCGGGCTTTCGCCCGGAACTCGCCGGAGATCGGATCCGCGAAGCGCTGGATCAGGCCGATGAAGACCAGGTCGTTCTCGGGATCGATCCAGAACCAGGTCCCGCCCATCCCGCCCCAGGCCAGGGTGCCGCGCCCCTCGACAGAGCCCAGCCGGCGCGGATCCTTCATGACCGAGAAGCCTAGGCCGAAGCCGAACGCCGGGTTGAAGGGCAGCAGGCGCAGCGGATGGCTGGTCGCCAGAACGGCGTCCGGAATGACGTTGGTGGACATCAGCTCGACCGTGACGGGCGCCAGGATGCGCACGCCGTCCAGCTCGCCCCTGTTCAGGATCATCTGGGCGAAGCGGGCGTAGTCGCTGATCGTCGAGACCAGTCCGCCGCCGCCGTCCTCGAAGGGCGGGGGGGCGATGAAGGGGTTGATCGGGGCGTTCAGGACCTCGGTGACTTCCTTCAGCCCGCCCTGAGCGTCGTCCTGATAGAAGGTGACCAGGCGATCCGCCTTGTCCGGTCCGGTCTGGAAGCCGGTATCGACCATGCCCAGAGGGCCGAAGATCCGGTCCTGCAGGAAGTCGCCGAACGACTGGCCCGAGATCCGGCTGACGATGACGCCGAGAATGCCCGAGGCGATCGAGTAGAACCATTCGCCGCCCGGCTGGAACATCAGGGGCTGGGCCGCGACCTTGTCCACGAAGGCCTGGGCCCCATCCGGGCGGGCGATCCCTTCGGCGAAATAGGCCTTCTCCAGCGGATGGTAGTCAGGGAACAGGCCATAGGCGAAGCCGGCCGTGTGGCTCATCACCTCGCGCATCGTCGGCGAGCGCTTCGCGTCCTCGATGATCATCCCGCCGTCGGGACCGACGCCGGCGCAGACCTTGAGGGACGCGAACTCGGGAATGAATTTCGTCACCGGATCGTCGAGGACCCAGTGGCCTTCCTCGAACAGGATCATCATGGCCGTCGCCGCGATCGGCTTGGTCATCGAATAGATGCGGAAGATGGCGTCGGGGCTCAGGGGCGTCTCGCCGCCCAGCACGGCCGATCCGTGCGTCCTGAACGCCGCGACCTTGCCGTGACGCAGGATCAGGGTCGTGACGCCGGCGACGCGGCCCGCCGCGACCATCCCGGCCATATAGTCGTCCAGGCGTCCCAGTCGGGCGCTGTCGAAGCCCAGGTCCTCGGGACGGGCCGCGACGGGGAAGCCTGCGACGTCAGCCATGGGGTGTTCCTGCTTTTCGCTCGGCGGCGCGGGATTCGCAGATGGCCATGAATCCGCCGGCCATGAATTTCGCCATACGCGCCTTGATGGCCTCGAAGTCGTCGGACTGGCACAGGCCGCCGGACAGATGATCGATCCGGCCTGTGCGGGCCAGGCTCAGGGTCAGGGCGCCGGTGACGAAGTGATAGCCCCAGAAGATGTCTTCCTCGGCCGCATCGGGCATCGCCTTCTTGAGCAGGTCGATGAGCTGCAGCACGACGGGATCGAAGTTTTCCCACATCACCGCCGCGCCCCAGGCCGGAGTGTTGTTCAGCTGACCGCCCAGCGCCCCGTAGTTGCGCCAGCCCTCGCCGCCCTCGATGTAAAGGTCCAGGTCGGTGTCCAGAAAGGCGCGCAGCGCCCCCTCGACCGTGGGGTGGTCGCCGGTCTCCTCGGCATAGCGCGTCATCGCCTCGACCCGGCGGCCGATGGTGATCGGCGCCTTGCGACGCACGACCTGCAGGAACAGGTCCTGTTTGTCTTCGAAGTAGTAGTGCATCAGCGAGGTGTGGACCCCGACCTTCTGCGCCACGTCCTTCAGGGTCACGCCGTACAAGCCGTGTTTGGAGAACAGCTCCTCGGCCGCGTCCAGCATCTGCTCCAGGCTCTCGGCGCGCTGCTCGGCCTTCGACCGGCCCTTGGGGCGGGCGGCGGCCTTTGCAGCGGTCGTCTTCGTCCTGGAAGCGGGCTTGGCGGCGGCTTTCGGGGCGGCTTTGGCGGTCGTCATGGCGCGGGTCTCGAGCTCGGGCGGCGGCGCCCGATTCGCGAGCGGCCTGTAAGGATCGATGGTCATCCTAGAGCCTGCCCGTAGTCCGCGCGAAGCCGCGTCTTGTCGATCTTGCCGGTGGCGGCCAGGGGCATGGCCTCGACCTGCACCACCCGGTCCGGAATCCACCAGTCGGCGACCCGGCCCTTGAGCGATTTCAGCAGGGCGCCGTCCTCGACCGCATGGCCCTGACGCGGCTCGACCACAAGCAGGGGGCGCTCGCCCCATTTCTCGTCGACCCGGGCGATGACGGCGACCATGCCGACCGACGGATCGGCGCCGATGATCTGCTCGATATCGACCGGATTGATCCACTCGCCGCCCGACTTGATCAGGTCCTTGGACCGGCCCGCCAGCGTCAGGGCGCCTGAGTCATCGATGATGGCCAGGTCGCCGGTGTCGAACCAGCCGTCGGCGTCCAGCGCGGGGGCGGGGGCCTTGAAATACTGCCGCGCCACGCTCGGTCCCTTGACCTTCAGATGGCCGACCACGCCGCGCTGTTCGGGCAGGGCCACGCCCTCGGCGTCGGTCAGAAGCATGTCCAGGCCCATGGCCGGACGGCCCGAGGCCAGGGCGACCTCGTCCGGCGGCGACAGGGTGCCCATGGGCGACAGCTCGGTCATGCCCCAACTGGTCTGGACCCGGACGCCGAGACGGGACTCCATGCGGCGGATCAGGCTTTCGGGCGCGCCGGCGCCGCCGAGGATGATGCGCTCCAGCGTCGGGACCTGAAGGTCATTGGCCTCGACGTGATCCAGCAGGCCGATCCAGATGGTCGGCACTCCGGCCGTGACCGTTACGCCTTCGCTGCGGATCAGCTCGGCCAGACTGGCGCCGTCCATCAGCCGACCGGGCAGGACCAGGGTCGATCCGACCGAGGGCGCCGAGAAGGGGAAGCCCCAGGCGTTGGCGTGGAACATGGGCACGGTGATCAGGGCCACGTCCGACCGCGACAGGGCCAGACAGTCCGACTGCAGCGAGCGGATGGTGTTCAGATAGTTGGAGCGGTGGGTGTAGAGCACCCCTTTGGGAGCCCCGGTCGTGCCCGAGGTGAAGCAGAGGCCTGCGGGCGTCTGTTCGTCGAACCCGCCCCAGGCCGGGCGCTCGTTCGAGCCCTCGATCATCGCCTCGATATCGAGGTCGTCGCCCTCCAGCGGATCGCCGTCGAGGATGATCAGCTTCTCAAGGCTGGGGCAGCGCGCCATCAGGGCGCGTCCGATTTCGCCCAGACCCGAGCCGACGGCGAGGACCCTGTCCTCGGCCTGATCGATCATCGAGGCCAGATGGTCGGCGGTCAGTCTGGGGTTCAGGGTGTGGCAGACCATGCCGACCCCCATGGTCCCGTACCACATCTCGAGATGGTGGCGGGTGTTCCAGGCCAGGGTCCCGACCCGGTCCCCGGGCCGCAGGCCGAGGCCCAGAAGGGCGCCCGACAGCCTGCGGCTCCGGTCCAGGGTTTCGGCGTAGGTCTTTCGGGTGACCCCGCCCGGATCGGCCGAGACCACCTCGACCGACCCGTGCCATTTCGCGGCGTGGACCAGGAACTTGTCCACGGTCAGCGCATACTCCTGCATCGACCCCACGCCGCCGTACTCCACTAGAAGTTCTTCGTCAGACGGAGGCCGTACTGACGCGGCG
The DNA here is from genome assembly GCA_002292165.1 of Brevundimonas sp. UBA986. Lineage (GTDB taxonomy): Bacteria > Pseudomonadota > Alphaproteobacteria > Caulobacterales > Caulobacteraceae > Brevundimonas. The sequence continues at coordinate 987 of DBBK01000009.1, read as the reverse complement.
CACCGGCGTAACGCAGGCCCGCCTTGATCGAGGCGACGTACTCGAGGTCCGTCAGGTTGGTCGAATAGGCCTGCAGCCTCCAGTCGCCCGTATCGTAGGTCAGCTGGGCGTTGACGATGTCGCGTTCCTTCAGCTTGTCGCCGAGGGCCTCGTTGGCGAAGATCGTCGTCCAGGTCTCGGAGATGTGGCTGTAGTCCACGCGCGGCGTCAGGGTCGCGTCGCCGATCTGGAAGGCGTACTCGGCCCCCAGGCTGACCGTCAGCTCCGGCGCATAGGTCTGGGCGTTGCCGGCCAGATTGATGCAGTTGCCGCTGGTCGGGCCGGTGTTCTGGTCGCACGCTCCGGTCCGCGGCCGGCGCGGATCGGCGCCGTAGAAGTCACCCAGTTCCGAGTGCGAGACCGACAGGCCGGCGTCGAAGCCGAAGCCGCCGAACCGTCCCTGGGCCGAAGCTTCCAGACCGTAGATTTTGGTGTCGCCGGTGACGTTCAGGATCGAGGTGATCGAGGCCGTCGTCGGGTCGCCGATGATGATCTGGAAGTTTTTGTAGATGTCATAGTAGGCGCCCAGCTGGGTGCGCAGGTGACCGCCGAACAGGGTGGCCTTCCAGCCCGCCTCGAAGTCGTCGACATCTTCGCCGTCGAACGCCTTGGGCGGCACGAAGGCGAGGTTCGGCCCGTTCAGACCGCCGGCCTTATGGCCGCGGGCGTAGAAGGCGTAGAGGAAGTTGTTGTCGTCGAGCGTCCAGTTCAGGGCGATCTTGCCGGTGAAGGCGTCTTCCTCGTAGCGGTCGTTCTGGACCAGGGCGAGGCCCAGCAGCGGCGCGGCGAACTTGGCGTTATTGACGACCGTCGAATGGGTGTAGCGGCCGCCGACCTGCAGCTCGAGGGAGTCGGTCAGGTCATAGCTGATCTGTCCGAAGCCGGCCGCCGTGGTCTTGGGGTTCTCGCCGTCCAGGATGGTGTCGTAGAGGATCGGCAGGGGCGGGG
>DBBK01000078.1 GCA_002292165.1 Brevundimonas sp. UBA986 | reverse complement strand
CCAGCCGCTCGGCGACGGCGAAGATGTCCTCGGTGGCGATGGCGATATGCTGCACCCCGGCGCCAAAGCTGCGGTGGATGAAGCGCGAGGCCAGGGTCTGGCCGGCATGGGCCCCTATCAGCATGAAACGCAGGCCGCGATCCGGGGCCTCGACCGCCTGGTTGGCGACCAGCCCCAGAGGATCGGCGACCTCGGCCATGCGCGTCCGGTCGATCTGGAACAGGGCGCAGTAGAAGAGCTGCCAGGACAGGAACTCCTCGTGCTGCATGGACTGGGACAGGTGGTCGATGCCGCCGATGTGCGCATCGAGCGCGTCCGGGGCGCCGTCATCCGCCGCCTCGAACTCGACGGTCCAGGGCGAGGGACCATGGGCGTCGACCAGATGGATCAGGGCGGCGCCGACGCCGCGGATCGCGGGCATGGGCAGGCGCGGCGGGGCGACCGTGGTCGGGAAGACCTCCATGCCGAGCGCCTCCGCGCGGGCGAGGGCGGCGGCGGGATCGTCGACCGTCACCCCGATGGCGCAGACCGAGGGGCCGTGCAGCAGCCGGTAGCTGGCCGCGAAGCCGGTCTGTTCGCGGTTGATCACGATATGGACCCGGCCCAGCCGCCAGTGCTCGACCGCCATCGTCCGGTGCAGCCCCGCCTTGATGAAGCCGAGGGAGGTCAGCATGGCCCGCATCGGTTCGGCCTCGGCCTCGGTCATGGCGAACTCGACGAAGGCCGGGCCGGAGGCGGGAATGCGGGGAGGGAAGGCGGTCGCCTTCGGGGCGATAGCCTCCTCGACGAGGACCAGCGAACGTCTGCCGTCGCGGGCGATCTGGCGGGCCGACCAGGCGCGGAAGTCGTCGTTGAAGATCTCAAGGCTCAGCGGGCCGTCATAGCCGCGCCGGGCCAGGGCCTCGACATAGGCGTTGACCTCGAACTCGCCCTGACCGGGCATGCAGCGGTGGTGACGGCTCCAGGACAGGTGGTCCATCTGCAGACGCGGCGCGTCGGCGACCTGAACGAGGACGATCTTGGCCGGATCGATCTCTTCCAGACTGGCGATGGGGATGTCGCGCGACAGGGAGTGGAAGGTGTCGAGAATGATGCCGATCGCCGGATGGTCGACGGTGCGAACGATGTCCCAGACCTGCCGGTGGTCGTTGATGTGACGGCCCCAGGCCAGGGCTTCATAGCCGACGCGCAGGCCCCGGGCGGCGGCGCGGTCGCCCAGTTCTCGGAAGTCGTCGGCGATATGGGCCGGGTCGCCGGAGGCCTCCGGATGCAGGCTGCTGCAGACCAGCATGTCCTTGGCGCCGAGCGTCTGCATCAGATCGAATTTGCGCTCCGCCCGGTCGAAGACCTTGTCGCGCAGGGCGCCCGACAGGCCCTCGAAGTCGCGGAACGGCTGCCAGGCGGTACAGACCAGCCCGAGGTCGCGGATCATGCGGGCGATGGTTTCGGGGCGCTCCGGACTGCCGATCAGATCAGCCTCGAAGATCTCGACCCCGGCGAAGCCGGCCTCGGCGATGGCCGTCAGCTTTTCGGTCAGGGACCCGCTCACGGAGACCGTCGCGATCGAATGAAGCATGGGGTCCCCGTCGCCTGTGAACGTCTTTCAGCGTTCTTGCGCGGCCCCGGCCCTTCGATCAAAGATCAAGTTTTTCGTATTCAATAACTCGGAGTTATGGGGCTCTCATGCTGAATCTGCGTCAGATCGAGGTGTTCCGGGCCGTCATGACCACCAAGTCGGTCAGTGGCGCAGCGCGAATGCTGAACTGCTCCCAGCCCGGGGTCAGCCGTCTGCTCAAGCACACCGAGTCCCGGCTGGGCTTCGCCCTGTTCGAGCGCGGGGCCGGGGGGATGATCCCGACGCGCGAGGCCGAGCGCATCTTCCGCGAGGTCCAGGCCATCTATGGCGTCATGAACGACCTCGACGGCCTGCTGGAGCGTATCCGCACCGGTGAAAGCCATGAGTTCAAACTGGGCGCCTCGCCCTCGCTCTCGAACCACATGATCCCGGCGATCCTGCGCAAGCTGGTCGACCAGTTCCCCGAGCTGCGCATCCAGTTCGACGTCCTGCCGGTCGATGAGATCTCGGACTATCTGGTGCGAGAGCGCGGCGAATATGCGCTGAGCGTGTTCGACGTCAGCCATCCGAATATCGAGAGTCGCATCATCGGACGGGGGCGGCTGGTCGCGGCCCTGCCGCCCGGCCACCGGCTGGCGGACCGCACCGTCATCTCGGCCCATGACCTGGCCGGCGAGCGGATCATCGGCCTGAGGGAGGCCTCGCCGCACGGGCAGCTGGCGCGCGATCTGATGGCCGACGTCGAGCCGGGCCTGAACCGCGCCACCACCGTCCGCTTCGCCGAAACGGCCTGCGCCTTCGTGCGCCAGGGGCACGGCATCGCCCTGGTCGACGAATTCACGATTCGAGGATTTCCGTCGGACGAACTGGTCATCGTCGGTTTCGACCGGAAGCTGACGATGCCGGTCTATCTGCATCGCGGCAAATTCGCACCGCGCTCCAAGATCGGTCGGCGCTTCGAGGAGCTTACCGAGGAGTTTGTCGCAAATCATCCAATGGATTAGACGGCGAACGCCGTTCTGAACTCATAACGCCCCGTTATGGGAAGCGCCTGTTTTGGTATTTGCGTTAGCGGGCCGCTTCACAGCCAATACCCCTCAAGAGCCGGTTTGAAAATCGGCCGCCAAAAACCGCCACACGCCCTGCGGGTGGCTTTTCCTGAGGGGGAAACCTGGATGCTGAACCACCTGTCGACCAAGTCACGCCTGCTGATGGCCGCCTGCACCCTGATCGCGGTTCCGGGCGGGGCCTGGGCGCAAAGCGCGGCCCCGGCGGCGGATCCTGCTCAGGAGCAGGCCGCCACTGTCGAGGACATCGTCGTCACCGCCAACAAGCGCAAGGAGTCCCTGCAGGACGTGCCCGCCAGCGTGGCCGTGATCTCGGAAGAGACGCTGGAAAACGCCCAGATCGCCAATCCGCAGGACTTTCCCCAGCTGGCCCCGACCCTGAACTTCCAGGCGGCGGACGAGGCGCGGCTGTTCAACTTCTCGATCCGCGGGATCGGCACGGAATCCTTCTCGGTCGGGGTCGAACCCAGCGTGGCGACGATCATCGACGGCGTCGTCTACACTCGCCCCGGCGCTGCCTTCGACGGCCTGGCCGACATCGAACAGGTCGAGGTCCTGAACGGGCCCCAGGGCACGCTGCAGGGCAAGAACGCCTCGGCGGGCGCGGTCAATATCGTCACCCGCCGCCCCAACCGCGATCACTTCGAGGGCCGCGCCTCCCTGACCCTGGCCGAGGCCAATGAGCACCGGGGCGAGCTGAGCCTGACGGGCCCGATCAACGACACCCTGGCCTACCGGCTGTACACCTACTACCGGGAGAACGACGGTCAGGTGCGCGACATCAAGACCGGCGACACGGTCAACAATGTCGAGAGCTACGGCGTGCGCGGCAAGCTGGAGTGGGAGCCGCGCGCGGGGATCAACTTCCTGCTGGCCGCCGACGCCTCCAAGCGGATCGCCGACTGCTGCGCCGAGCCGCTGCGCGTCGCCGCGGCCTCGGGCAATGTCACCGCCGCCTTCACCGGCACCCCGGTCGGGCCGGACAATGAATACGTCAATCTGAACACGGTTCAGGAAGGTTCGCAGGAGAACCGTGGGGTCTCGCTGGAGGGCAATTTCAACGTCTTCGGCGACATGACCCTGACGTCGCTGACCGCCTATCGCGAGTTCCGCGACGTCGCGATCCGCGACCGGGACGGCACCAATGCGCCCTTCACCGGCGTCACGGCCCAGCAGCTCTACAACGCCACCGTGCCCGGCATTTCCCAGGCCGACGCCATGACCCGCCTTTCGGCCCTGCTGCTCAATCCGATCAGCCGCGCGTCGCGCAACGGCGTGTTCGGCGAGAGCAATAGCCTGGAGCTGAACAACACCTTCTCGCAGGAATTCCGTCTGACCTCGCCGGTCTATGAGCACTACGACTTCATCCTGGGCCTGTTCTACTATGACTCCGCCGTCGAGCGGGATCTGACCATCGCGGGCGTGCGGTCCAACATCGCCGGCAACGTCGTCTTCCCGACCCCGACCACGGTCGTGGTGGCGCGCGACACGGCCTATGTGCTGGCCGACATGATCACCCAGGTGGACACCACCAACCAGGCGATCTTCGGCAATCTGAACGTACGGCCGTTCGGCGGGCTGACCCTGACCGGCGGGTTCCGCTATCTGAAGGAAGACCTTGACTGGTATCACCGCAAGGTCACCGGCCCGAACGGCGACCACATCGGCGGCGGCGTCGGCACCAACCCGGCCGGGCAGGTCGCACCGGGCGCCAACGTCGGCACCCCGGCCTTCAACTTCCGTCGCAGCTACAGCGACAGCGAGCTGATCGGGAAGCTGTCGGCCCGCTATGAGTTCACCGACGACCTGACCGGCTATGTGTCCTGGGCCAAGGGTTACAAGGGCGAGGCGGTCGACGCCGACATGTACCTGACCCAGGACGGCTTCAACACCTCGCCGGTCGCGCCCGAGACCTCGAAGTCCTGGGAAGTCGGCTTCAAGGGGCGGTTCTTCGACCGCCGCCTGGCCATCAACGTCGACTACTACAACACCCAGTTCGAGGGCTATCAGACCACCTCGGCCGGGGCCGACGGCTCGGGCGCGCCGGTGCTGCGGTCGGCGGGCGAGCTGGACACCAGCGGCTTCGAGGGCGACATCACCGTCTTCCCGCTGCCGGGCCTGACCCTGTCGGGGAACTTCCTGTTCGCGGACAACCAGTTCGGCGATCTGTTCGTCGGCGGCGTCAATGTGAAGGGCGGCATGCCCCTGAACGCGCCCGACACCAAATACGGCTTCAGCGGCACCTATAACTTCGACGTCGCCGGCTGGGGCATGATGGTCAACGGCAACTATGCCTGGACCTCGGAGACCCTGTTCACCAACCTGGCCGACGCCAATAATCCGAACTCGGTCTGGCTGCGGCCGTCCTACGGCGTGGCCAATCTGAGCGTCGCGGCCTCGTCGCCGGACGATCGGTACAAGGTCACGGTCTTCGTCAAGAACCTGTTCGACGAGCAATACGTCGCCGGCCTGCGCCGGATCTCGGGTTCGGTCGGCGGCGCGGGGGCGGTGGCCCAGGCCCTGCCGCGCGACTTCCACCGGTATGTCGGCGTCACCCTGACCGCCAACTTCTAGTTCCTTCGACCTTTCGCGGGCAGCGGCGGCGCCGCTGCCCGCGTCTCTTTTTCCAGCGTTCGGATCGGTAAACTCATGGCGTATTCACCGGGCTCATCTTCCGGGGGCTCATCGGATGTGATCGATGGGCCGACCCGCTCCAGCCGCTGGACCTTCAAGGCCTTCATCGCAGTGGCCCTGTGCTTCGTCATCAACATGATCGACGGCATGGACATCGTGGCCATGTCCTATGTCGGCCCGGCCCTGAGCCGCGACTGGAGCCTGTCGCCCAGCACCCTCGGGCTGGTGTTCAGCGCGGGCCTCGGCGGGATGGCCATCGGCTGTCTGCTGGTCGCGCCGCTCGCCGACCGGTTCGGGCGCAAGCCCCTGATCATGACCGCCCTGGCCCTGATGTCGATCGGCATGGTCGCCTGCGGCTTCGTCACCAATGTCTATGAGCTGATGGCCGCCCGGGTCGTGGTCGGCGCCGGCATCGGCACGGTCCTGACCACCATGGCGGCCCTGACCGCCGAGGTCGCCCCGCCGAAGTATCGCAGCCTCGCCGTAGGCATTGTCCAGGGCGGCTATCCGCTGGCGGCGGTGGGGACGGGGCTGATCGTCGCCGCCCTCCTGCCGAGCCACGGCTGGCAGCCGCTGCTGCTCTGGGCCGGGGCGCTGACGGTGGTCATGCTGCCCGCCGCCTACCTCATTCTGCCGAAGACCTCGCCCGAGGCCCTGCGCGCGCTCAAGGCGACGTCGTTCGGAGCGCTGGTATCGAAGGGCTTCCTCAGGAACACCCTGCTGCTGTGGATCGCCGTCTTCTCCGGCTTCATGGTGCTCTACTACATCGTCAGCTGGGTGCCGCGTCTGGCCATCCAGGCCGGTCTGTCAGAGACCAACGGCATCTATGCCGGGACCCTCTACAACCTCGGCGCCTTCGTCGGGACGGTGATCATGAGCAGCCTGTCGGTGCGGCAGCCGCTGACCCGGATCATCCCGACCTTCCTGGTGGGGGCGACCATCGCCATGCTGGTCTTCGGACTGGTGCCGATGTCGGTGGCCCTGACCCTGTTCACCGCCTTCATGATCGGGGTGCTGCTGCAGGGCGGGTTCAACGGCATCTATCCGCTGGCGGCCTCCGTCTATCCCGAGGGGGTGCGGGCGACCGGCATCGGCTGGGCCTATGGCATCGGCCGGGGCGGGGCGGTGATCGGCCCTTGGCTGGGCGGCTATCTGATCGCCACGGGGGCGTCATTGCCGATCCTGTTCGGCGTCTATGCCGTTCCCATGCTGATCTGCGCCGCCGCCACCCGCCTGACCACCCCCGCGGAGCCGACGCATGTCAAAGGCTGACCGCTTCCTGATCGGCCTCGTCGGCGACGGCATCCAGTTCTCCAGAAGCCCGGACCTGCATCATGCGGAGGCCGCGGCCCAGGGGCTGGCGGTCCACTATCAGCTGGTCGATATGGCCGCGCTCGGTCTCGGCGTGGCGGATCTGGCCGAGGTGCTGGGCTGGGCCGAACGGCTGGGCTTCTCGGCCTTCAACATCACCCATCCCTACAAGCAGGCCGTTCTGCCCCTGCTGGCCGAGCTGTCGCCCGAGGCAGCGGTGCTGGGCGCGGTCAATACGGTGGTGGTGCGCGACGGGCGCAGGATCGGCCACAACACCGACTGGGTCGGCTTCGCCCATTCCATGACGGAAGGCCTGCCGGGCGCCGACCTGAGCCGCGTCGCCGTGATCGGGGCGGGCGGCGCCAGCGCGGCCATCTGCTACGCCCTGCTCAGCCTGGGCGCGCGGGAAATCCGCCTCTATGATCCGGCGCGTGAGCGGGCCGAGGCCCTGGCGGCCCATATGGCCATCGCCTGGCCGGGCCGGACGGTCGCGGCCCAGCCGAGCGCGGACGCGGCCTGCGAGGGTGTCACCGGCATCGTCCAGACCAGCCCGATCGGCATGAAGACCTATCCCGGCATGCCCCTGTCTGCGGACCTGATCCCCGGCGGAATCTGGGTGGCGGACATCATCTACACCCCGGCGGAGACCGAGTTCCTGAAGGCCGCCAGGGCGAGGGGATGCGCCACCCTGAGCGGGATCGGCATGGTCGTCGGCCAGGCCGCCAGGTCGTTCGAGGTCTTCACCGGACGCACGGCCGACCTGACGCGGATGCGGGCCCTCTTCGAAGAGCCGACAGCCTAGCGTCCGCCCACCGTATAGGTCGCGTTCAGCCCGTCGGCAGCGACGTGGGCCTCGACCATCTTGCCGTCGCCGAGCAGACCGTGATCGAACGGACGGCGGTCGAAGACCTGGAATTTGATGGTCGTGTCGGGGCGGGTCGTCGTCGTGTAGGTATAGAGCGTCGGGTCAGAGGCGTCGGGCGCGAGCCGGGCGATGATCTCGTTGGAGCCCAGGAAATCACCCCACAGCCAGATGGGACCCGTCTGGCCGGCCGGGCGGCGGATGGTCAGGGTGATCGGCGCCGGCTCCTGATAGGTCGCCTGGGCGAAGGTCGCGGCCGGGGTCGGCTCATTGCCGTGACGCCAGTCGAAGTATGTGGAGTTCTCCCAGTTCGAGCCCTGGCCCCAGCGGGTGGAGCAGTTGGTCGAGACCCAGGCCGCCTCCCAGTAGACCACGCCGACGCCGCCCGCGAACTTCACGCGCTGGGTCAGGTCGATCATATACTGGCGCTGACCCTCATAGGTCGCCGGATAGCCGGGCAGGAGGGAATCCTCGCCCAGCAGGTTCGGGGAGTTATCGGCAGAGTCCGTTGTGAAGGGATAGGCGGTCTCGACCACCACGACCTCGGCCGGATAGCGGTGACGCAGGCGGTTGATGGTCTGCTCCAGACCGTCGAGGTCACGCGTCGACCATTTGCGATAGTAGCTGACGCCGATCAGGTCGAAGTCGGTGACGCCGTGCGCCCAGGCGGCGGCGAACCAGGGCTCGACGTTCTCGGGCTGGGCGATGTGCAGCATGACCAGCGGCTGGATCTTCGACTGGGCGCCGGCGTCGCGGACGGCCTTGATCCCGGCGTTGAGCAGGGCGGCGTTGCGGTCCCAGTTGATCCCGTTGTGGGTGGTCTTCCAGTCCGCCTCGCCCATCAGTTCGGGGTTGGTTTCGTTGCCGACCTGGACCTGGTCCGGCATCAGCCCCTCGGCGTCGAGGGTGCGCAGGGTCTGGAAGGTGTAGTCGTAGACGGCCTGGGACAGGGCAGGGACGTCGTCGCGGATCGAACGCCAGGCGGCGGGCACGATCTGTTTGTCGCCGTCGGCCCAGTCGTCGGAATAGTGGAAGTCGAGCAGGACCTCCATGCCGGCGGCGCGGGCGCGGCGGATGGTCTCGCGCGCGTCGTCGAGGTTGCTGTACTTCGTCCAGTCGGCGTTGTGCCAGATGCGCACCCGGACCAGATTGGTCCCGAGCTCGGCGAACAGTTGGTAGGGATCGCGGGCCTGACCGTCCTTGCGATAGACGGCGCCGCAGTCTTCCATCTCGTTCACATAGGACAGGTCGGCGCCGAAGTAGAAAGGCGCCGGTCGGCCCGCCTCCTGCGCCTGCGCGGGCAGGGCGAGGAGGGCGGTGAGAGCGGAAAGAAGCAAACGGCGGATCGTCATTCTCCGGTGTTGGAGGGCAAAGGGGCCAGGCCGCGCGGACCTTAGTAGCGGAAGGTCGCGTCCAGGCTGAAGCGACGGCCGAAGCGCGTCAGACTGGCCAGGCGGTTCACGTCGTTGTCGTAGTGAACCCGGACTTCCTCATCCGTCAGATTGCTGGCCTGGAAGCGGAAGCCGACATTGTGGGTCAGCTGGTAGGAGGCGCTGAAGTCGAGCGTGGTCTCGGCTTCCAGCGTCCGCAGGGCCGAGCCGTCCCAGCCGGTGATGACGGTGAAGGGGCTGTGGTACTTGTAGCCCAGACGGCTTTCCAGCTTGCCGTCCGAGTACCAGAGGTCGACCGTCGCCGTCTCCTTGGCCAGACCCGTGGACTCCAGCGGGTTGTTGGCCGGGTAGAACTCCTTCACGTCGGAATGGACGTAGGCGAAGTTGGCGTAGATGCCGAAATTCTCCAGCGCCGGCACGAAGCTGAACGGGGTCTGGAAGGTGAGCTCGGCGCCGCTGATGCCGCCGCCGTCGCCGTTGAACGGGCCGGTGACGTTGTAGGTGGTGCCGTTGATGGTCACCGGCTGGGTCGAATAGCCGATGTGGCTCTCGACGTCCTTGTAGTAGATCGCGGCGGCGAACAGGGCTTCCGGCGCGAAGTAGAATTCGTAGGACAGGTCGACCTGGTTGGCGATGTAGGGCTCCAGCAGCGGGTTGCCGGCCGAGCCCGTGGGCGGCGGGGTGGTGTTGTACAGTGTGCGCCCGGCGCGCAGCTCGTCCAGCGGCGGACGCGCCATGGTGCGGGCCAGGCCGAAGCGCAGCTGCTGGCCTTCGGCGAGCGACAGGGTCAGGTTCAGACTGGGCAGCAGCTGGAAGTAGTCGTTGTCGATGCTGACCGGCGAGAGGGCGCCGCCGTTGACCGATTCATAGCCGTGGCTGGTGGTGTCGACCTGGACCGCGCGGGCGCCGATGTTGCCGGTGTAGGGCAGGCCGCCGATCGTGCCGGCGAACTTGGCTTTCACATAGGCTTCGGCGACCGTCTCATCGACCGACCAGCCCGAGGCGGTGTCGGTGCTGTTGGCGGGCTGGACGAAGCCTCCGATGGCGGCCTTGGCCACGGCGTCGAAGTCGCCGTTGATGAAGGAGGGGGTGTCGAAGTCCGAGACCTTGAAGCTGGTCAGGAGGCTGGCCGGCAGGGTCGCGATGATCGGCGCCTGGGTCCAGAAGGTGCGCGTATATTCCTTCGTGCGGTCCGTGACGCGGGCGCCGAACGAGACGTCGGTCAGGCCGGTGTCGCCCATGTAGCGGGACACGTCGAAGCGCGCGGTGGTCAGCTCGTCCGACAGATTGCCGCCGTCCGCCTGGGCCGGACGGTAGCTCTGCAGCGGCTGATAGGAGGTGTTGCCGGTGTCATAGCTGGCATAGGCCGAGGGCGTCCGGCCGGGCGTCATGTCGACGCCGGCCATGGCCGGATACTGTTCGGTGAAGATGGCGCGCCACAGGTTCTCGCGCTCGGCCTTGGAGTAGGCGAGGTCGCCGGTCAGGGTCCAGTCGCCGGAGGTCCACTTGCCGTTCAGGCCGGTGGCGAACAGGGTCTTGTCCTCGGTGTATTTGGCGATGACGTTGGTGACCGAGGCATAGGGCAGGCGCGCCGCCACCACGGTGTTGTTGATGATGGTGTAGGAGGCCGTCGGGTCGCCATAGGCCCAGGCGGAGCTGCCGCCATAGTTCCCGTAGGCGCCGTTGTTGCCGTACCAGATCTGGTTCTGGTCCTCGTCGATCTTGATGTCCGAGTAGAGGACGTCGAGGTTCAGCTCGAACTGGTCGGACGGCTTCCACTGCACGGCGCCGTTCACGCCGTTGCGGGTCTCGGTCAGGCGCTTCACCTGGGTCTGGGCGCCCCAGAAGGTGGCGTCCAGATCGCCGTCGCCGTCAACGTCGCCGGCCGAGCCGCCGGTCGCCGCGTCGTTCCAGCCCCAGCCCTCGAAGGTCGAATAGCCGTTCTTCTGGACCTGGTGGGTGGCACCGAGGGCGACGCCCAGGGTGTCCGAGACCGGGTGGGTGACGTTGGCGCTCAGGCGATAGCCGGTCGGGTCATAGTCGGGCAGGTCCTTGCCCGCGTCGTAATAGACCGCGCCTGCGGTGCCGACGAAGGCCGGGCCGCGGTAGTCGAGCGGACGCACGGTGCGGATGTCGATGGTGCCGGCGATGCCGCCCGAGACCAGGTCGGCCGACTGCGACTTGTAGACCTGTACGCCCGAGACGATCTCGGACGGATAGATTTCCCAGCGGATGTTGCGGTCGGGCTCGGACGAGGCGACCTCGCGGCCGTTGACGAGACCGAGCACGAGGCGCGGGCCGAGGCCCCGGATGGCGGCCTGGCTCTGGTTGCCGCGGTCACGCGTGCCGTTGATGCCGGGCAGGCGAACCAGTTCCTCGGCGATGGTGACGTTCGGCAGCTGGCCGATGTCCTGCGAGGAGATGGCCTCGATGACGAGGTCGGAGTTGCGCTTCACCCCGATGGCGCTGCGCAGCGAGCCGCGGATGCCGGTGACGACGACTTCGTCGACCTGGGCGGCGTCATCCGTCTGCGTGGTCGTCGGGGCCGGCGCCGTTTGGGCGAAGGCCGGCGCGGCGGCGGTGAACAAGGCGGCGGCGGAGACGCCGGCTGCGATGAGGGTCTTTCTCTTGATGGTCATGGTGTCCTCCCCTGTGTCGCCTGATTTCAGGTCGATTGTCTGATGGTGGCGGCGTCGAGCCGCAGGACGGCGGGGCGAAGGCCCTCGGCGCGTGCGGTGACGGTGATGGCGCCGCCCGTGCGGCCGGCTTGAAGAATGGCCTGGGCCAGTCCGTTGAAGAGTTTGCGGCGGTCGGCGCGGTCGGCCTCGTGGCTGACCGGATTGCCGTTGCCCACGCCGATGACGCGGGCGTCGCCCGAGACCTCGAACACGACCAGATCGTCGGCGCGCGGGCAGGGGCGGCCGCGGCGGTCGACCACGCTCGCGGTGATCATGCCCACGTCCTCGCCGTCGGCCTTGAGGGCGTTGCGGTCCGCCGACAGGGTCAGGGCGGCCGGGGCGCCGGCGGTCTCGCGGCGCTGGGTCGCGACCAGCCGGCCGTTCTTCCAGCCGCGCGCTTCCAGCACGCCGGGGGCGTAGGGGACGGTCCAGGCCAGGTGGCGATTGGCGACGACGTCCTTGGCCCCGACCGAACGGCCGTTCAGGAACAGCTCGACGCGGTCGAGATTGGAATGGACCCAGACCTCGACGTCCTGGCCCTCGCGGCCTTCCCAGTTCCAGTGCGGGAACAGGTGCAACAGGGGCTCGGGCCGCCACCAGGCGCGGTAGTACCAGAAATTGTCCTTCGGGAAGCCGCAGGAGTCCATGGCGCCGAAGTAGGAGCCGACGCTGGGCCAGCGGGCGTAGGGCGTGGGCTCGCCGCGATAGTCGAAGCCGGTCCAGATGAAGCCGCCCGCGATGTAGGGACGCTCGGCGGCGATGGTCCACCATTCCTCGGCGGTCGAGGCCCACCAGGGGTGTTCGCGGTCATAGGCCGGGACGATGTGGCCCGGGACGTCGAGGACGTATTCGCCGCGGGTCGAGACGGTGCTGCCGGTCTCGGTGCCCATGATCGACTGATCCGGGAAGCGGGCGTGATAGCCCTCCATCTGGGGCGTGCGGTAGTTGAAGCCGAGGATGTCGACGACGCGCGAGACGCCGGTGTCGAAGTCCTGGTCCTTGGCCGCCGTGACGGGGCGGGAAGGGTCTAGCCGGTTGACCAGCCGCTTCATGGTGCGGGCGACGGCGGCGCCGGTCTCCGTCCCCTGGATGGCCTGTTCCTCATTGCCGATCGACCAGGCGATGACGGAGGGGCGGTTGCGGTCGCGGCGGACCAAGGTGGCCAGTTCCTTCATCGACTCTTCGTCGGAGGACATGCGCCGGGTCTCGGCGATGACCAGCATGCCCAGCCGGTCGCAGGCGTCCATCAGCTCCGGCGTCGCCGGATTGTGCGAGGCGCGCCAGGCGTTGCAGCCCATGGCCTTGAGCTGGAGGATCCGCCAGTCCTGAAGCGCGTCCGGGATGGCCGCGCCGACGCCGGCATGGTCCTGATGGCAGCAGGCGCCGAGCAGCTTCAGAGGCTGACCGTTCAGCAGGAAGCCGCGCTTCGCATCGAAGACGGCGGAGCGGACGCCGAAGGCGGCCTCGGTGCGGTCCACGACCACGCCGTCGACCTCGATCTCGGTGGTCAGGCGATGGAGCTGCGGGTCGGCGGGCGACCAAAGGGGGGCGGTGGGCCAGCGCAGCTCGGCCTCGACCTTGCCGTCGCTCCAGCCTTCGAGTGCGAGCGGCTTTTCGGCGCGGGCCATCTCCAGACCGTTGGGCGCGGAGACGATGGCGCGGACCGTGGCGCTCTGCGCGGCGTCGGCCTGGTTGCGGACGGCGACCTCGACCTTGCCGACGGCGCCGGAACCACGCGGCTCCGACTGTATGAAGGCGCCGTTGGGGGCGATGTGCAGGGGGGCGGTCGCGGTCAGCCAGACGTGGCGATACAGGCCCGCGCCCTCATAGAACCAGCCCTCGCCGAGGCTGGCGTCGACGCGGACGACCAGCCAGTTGTCCTGACCGGGCTTGGCGACGTCGGTGATGTCGACGGTGAAGGGGGTGTAGCCGCCGTCATGCTCGTCGACGATGATCCCGTTCAGGAAGACGACCACGTCGCGGAAGGCGCCGTCGAACTCCAGGCCCAGGCGTCGGCCGGCCCAGTCGGCGGGGATGTCCAGCTTGCGCCGGTACCAGCCGACGCTGTTCTCGGGGTGGTCGCGACCCAGAGCCTTGTAGCCATGGGCGGCGCGGGGATCGTCCTGATCGTCCTTGAAGCCGCCGGGACCCGGATCGTAGGGCAGGTCGATGGCCCAGTCGTGCGGGACCTGAACCGTGGCCCAGCCAGAGTCATCGAAGCCGGCGAGGGCGGCCAGGGCGATGGGCGAACTCTCCGAACCGCCGGTCTTGGCATAGGTCCGCTGATCGCGTCCGAAGCCGAAATCCTTGTCCATGTCGGCGGCGTGGCCGAGCGCGTGCTTCCAGTCGAAGGCCAGCTTCACGCGGCGGCGGGCGATGGCTGTCCGGGCGGAGGCGGGGCGGGAAACGGCGAGGGAAGACGCGACAGCGAGCACGCCCGCGCCCTGCATCAGGACGCGGCGATCAACCGCCGTCGAATGTGAATCCTCGCGCTTCAACGCGGCGCCTCCCTGACAGAACGCAGGCCTGTTCCCGACCTCTTGCAGGCAGGAAACCGCCGCAGCGAAGTTCTGTCAATAAAATAATTTTCATATGCGACGCGATGCGGCGCTGAAACACGGTCAGTGGCTGTCGCGAGGCAGGCCGAGCGTGTCGATGATGCGGTGGTATTTGACGGCCGGTTCCAGCACGGCGCCGGTCTCCAGTTGGCCGACCATGGATCGCTGGATTTCCTGCCAAGGCGTCTGGGAGGCCGGGTAGGCATAGCCGCCCGCCGCCTTGAGCGCCGCGCGCCGCTCGGCCAGCTCCGCATCGGGGATCAGGATGTCGGCCCGGCCCGTGTTCAGGTCGATGCGCACCCGGTCGCCGGTCTGTATCAGGGCGATGTTGCCGCCCGCCGCCGCCTCGGGCGAGGCGTTCAGGATGGAGGGGCTGCCGGAGGTGCCCGACTGGCGTCCGTCGCCGATGCAGGCCAGCGCCGTGATCCCCTGTTTGATCAGGTGGGCGGGGGGCCGCATGTTCACGACCTCGGCCGCGCCCGGATAGCCGATGGGCCCGGCGCCGCGCATGACCAGCAGGGTGTGTTCGGTGATCCCCGTCGCCGGGTCGTCGATGCGGTGGTGGTAGTCCTCGGGTCCGTCGAACACGACTACGGGGCCCTCGAAGGCGTTGAGGTCGTCCGGGTTGGACAGATAGCGCTCACGGAACTCGGGCGAGATGACGCTGAGCTTCATGATCGCCGAGTTGAACAGGCTGCCGCTGAGGATGACGAAGCCGGCGTCGGTCTTGAGCGCCGTGTCGAAGGTGCGGATGACGTCGGGCAGGACGATCTCGGCGTCCCGGCAGTTCTCGCCCATGGTCTTGCCGTTGACGGTCAGGGCCCCCTCGTGGATCAGCCCCTGCCGCATCAGTTCGGCGACCACGGCGGGAACGCCGCCCGCCTGGTGATAGTCCTCACCCAGATAGGCGCCGGCGGGCTGCAGATTGACGAGCAGGGGCACGTGCAGCCCCTTGGTCTGCCAGTCTTCCAGCGGCACATCGACGTGGGCGTGACGGGCCAGCGCCGTCAGGTGGATCGGGGCGTTGGTCGAGCCGCCGATGGCCGAGTTGACCACGATGGCGTTGTGGAAGGCTTCCTTCGTCAGGATGTCCGAGGGCTTCAGATCCTCGCGGACCATGTCGACGATGCGCCGGCCCGTCTCATAGGCGACCTGGGCCCGCTCGCGGTAGGGCGCCGGGATGGCGGCCGAGCCGGGCAGGGACATGCCCAGCGCCTCGGCCAGCGAGTTCATCGTCGTCGCCGTGCCCATGGTGTTGCAGTAGCCGACCGACGGCGCCGAGGTCGCGACCAGATCGATGAAGCCTTCGTAGTCGAGGTCGCCGCGGGCCATCATCTCGCGCGCCTTCCAGATGATGGTGCCCGAGCCGGTGCGCTCCCCGCGGTGCCAGCCGTTCAGCATCGGGCCGACCGACAGGGCGATGGCGGGCATGTCCACGGTCGCGGCGGCCATCAGGCAGGCCGGTGTGGTCTTGTCGCAGCCGATGGTCAGGACGACGCCGTCCAGCGGATAGCCGTAGAGGCTCTCGACCAGACCGAGGTAGGCGAGGTTGCGGTCCAGACCGGCGGTCGGGCGTTTGCCCGTTTCCTGGATCGGATGGACCGGGAACTCCATACAGATGCCGCCGGCCTCGCGGATGCCCTCGCGCACCCGTTTGGCCAGTTCGATGTGGTGGCGGTTGCAGGGGCTGAGGTCCGAGCCGGTCTGGGCGATGCCGATGATCGGCTTGTCGGACTGCAGCTCCTCGCGGGTCAGGCCGTAGTTCAGGTACCGCTCCAGATAGAGGGCGGTCATGTCCGGGTTTTCCGGATTGTTGAACCAGGCGCGCGACCGCAGCGGCTTCTTCAGGGGCTTCACGGTCATCAGTTCCAGCCGCCGTCGACGATGTAGTGCTGATTGGTGATGGCGCCGGCCTCGTCGGAACTCATGAAGACCGCGACCTTCGCGATGTCGTCGGGGACCAGGCGGCGCTTGAGGCACTGGTTCTCGTAGATGCTCTTCTCGGTCTCGGGCGTAACCCAGAGTTCGAGCTGGCGTTCGGTCATGATCCAGCCGGGGGCGATGGCGTTCACCCGCACGCCGAACTCGCCGAAGTCCCGGGCGAGGGAGCGGGTCAGGCCGATGACCGCCGACTTGGACGCGGTATAGGCGGGCATGCCGCCCTGGCCGATGACCCAGGAGGTCGAGCCCATGTTGACGATGGCGCCCTTGCCGGTCGCCTGCATGTCCGGAAGCACGGCCTGGGCGGCGAAGAACTGGTGCTTCAGGTTCACCGCCATGCGGCCGTCCCAATACTCTTCGGTGACCTCAAGCGTGGCGTGGCGTTCGTCGTGGGCGGCGTTGTTGATCAGAACGTCGATGGGGCCGAAGGCGTCGCGCACGCTCTGGATCGCGGCCTTCAGCGCCGGGATGTCGGTCAGGTCGCATTTGACGAAGCGGGCGTCGGCGCCGAGCTCGGCCTCCAGCCGTTCGCCGCGCGGCGTATCGATGTCGAGGAAGCCGACCCTGGCCTTCTGGGCGATGAAGGCCCGGGTGATGGCCTCGCCGATGCCGCCGGCCCCGCCGGTGACGATGACGACCTTGCCGGCCAAGTCAGGATAGATCGCGCCCATGTCGTTTCCCTGCTGCCGGGAGCGGTCTCCGCGGCGTCTTTGATGCTTTCATCAATGAAAGCGATATTGCAGGCAAAAATGGCGGCGCGGCTCCCTCAAGTCAACGGCGGTTACCGAATATGAGGGGCAACCGTCTGATAGGGCCCCGAAATCAGGCCCTGATCAGGCCCCGATCAGGCTTGCGACATGGCCGACATCTCCGCCGAGATGGCCCGCACGGCGGCGCGCAGATGCTCGAGCGAGGCGTCGATATCGCAGGCCGCGCCCGAGTGCTGGATGTAGGGGGTGATCAGGGTGGCGATGACGCTGTCGGCGCCCATGATCGGCGCCACCAGGTCGGTGACGCCCATGACGAAGTCGCTGGCGCGGCGGACATAGCCCTGGGCGCCTGCGGCTTCGGCGTCGGCATAGTAGCGGGCCAGACGGTCGGCCGGATAGAGCGGCTCCAGCCGCGCCTTCAGCGCCGCCTGGGTCCGGTCCGAGGCGCAGCCGTAGAAGAGCAGGCCCGACGAGGCGTCGATGATGCTGCGGCGATAGCCGAGCCGCACGGAATAGCCCAGGTCGCCCGGACTCTCGATGCGAGCGATGACCACGATCTGGTCCTCGGTGGGGACGACGAGGTGGCAGGACTGAACCGTGTCCCGCGCCAGATCGCGCATGATCGGCAGGGCGCCCTCGGTCAGGGATTTCACCGGCGCCTGGGTCATGCCCAGCGAGAACAGGCGGTTGGTCGGGCGATAGCCGTCGGGCGTGGCCTCGATATAGTGCCGGAACTCCAGCACCTGAATCATGCGGAACAGCTCGCTGACCGACCGGCCCAGCTCAACCGACATCTGCGACGGCGTCATGGGACGGCCGTGCGACGACAGCAGCTCAAGCACGTCCAGCCCCTTTTCCAGAGCCGGGGCGCGGTATTTGCGATCCGACTCGTCTTGCATGGTCATCGAGAATCCTCCTGACGTCAGCCTAGGCCGGAGCCGCCGTGCTGGCCACAATCATTGTGATCACCAATGAAATGTAGCGCCAGATATAAAAATCAGGTGGACGGTCGCCGGGCCTTGGCCTAGCGTCTGCGCCCACAGCGTCGAAGAACGACAGCCCTTGGGGGGACTCCGCGTGAAACTTGCAGTCATAGATCTGGTCATCCTGGCGATCTACGCCGTGGCGATCTTCGGCCTGGCCCAGTGGGTCTCGCGCGACAAGTCGGGGGCCAAGAAGACCTCCACCGACTATTTCCTCGCCTCCAAGAACCTGCCCTGGTGGGCCATCGGCGCCTCGCTGATCGCGGCCAATATCTCCGCCGAACAGATCATCGGCATGAGCGGCTCGGGCTATGTGATCGGTCTGGGCATCGCCTCCTATGAGTGGATGGCGGCGCTGACCCTGCTGATCGTCGGCAAGTTCTTCCTGCCGATCTTCCTGCGCAACGAGATCGTGACCATGCCGCAGTTCCTGCAGCAGCGGTACGGGCCGACGATCCGCAACGTCATGGCCGTCTTCTGGCTGCTGCTCTACGTCTTCGTGAACGTGACCTCGATCCTGTGGCTGGGCTCCATCGCCGTGACCACGGTGACCGGCATCGACCAGAACCTGGCCATCGTCTGCATCGCGGTCTTCGCCCTAGCCTATCAGCTGTGGGGCGGTCTGAAGGCCGTGGCCCTGACCGACATCGTGCAGGTGGCCCTGCTGGTCGCCGGCGGTCTGATCATCGGCTTCATCGCCCTGAACCACATCGCCGACTCGACCGGCGGATCGGGCGTCGTCGACGGCTTCGCGACCCTCGTGCATCGCTTCCCCGAGAAGTTCGACATGATCCTGTCGAAGGACAATCCTCACTATCAGCAGCTGCCGGGCATCGCCGTGCTGCTGGGCGGGCTGTGGGTCATGAACATCAGCTACTGGGGCTTCAACCAGTACATCATCCAGCGCGCCCTGGCCGCCAAGTCGCTGCCGGAGGCCCAGAAGGGCATCGCCTTCGCCGCCTATCTGAAGCTGCTGATGCCGGTGATCATCGTCCTGCCGGGTCTGGCCGCCCTGATCATCGCCCCGGGTCTGGCCAAGCCGGACGAGGCCTATCCGACGATGATGAACCTCTTGCCGACGGGCCTGAAGGGTCTGGTCTTCGCCGCCCTGATCGCCGCCATCGTCGCCTCGCTGGCGTCCAAGGTGAACTCGATCTCGACCATCTTCACTCTCGACCTCTACGCCAAGGTCCGGAAGGACGTGTCCGAGCAGAATCTGGTGCTGGTCGGCCGCGTCGCCGCCGTCGTGGCCATGATCATCGGCGTCCTGACCGCTCGCCCGCTGCTGGGTTCGGCCGACCAGGCCTTCCAGTTCATTCAGGAGTTCACCGGCTTCTTCACCCCCGGCATCGTGGTCATCTTCATGCTGGGCCTGTTCTGGAAGCGGGCGTCGGAGGCCGGCGCCCTGACGGCGGCGGTCGGGTCGGTGGTGCTGTCGGCCGTCTTCTGGTGGCTGCAGGACACCGGCCAGTTCATCTTCCCCTTCATGAACCGGGTCGGCGTCGTCTTCGTCGCCTCCCTGATCGCGGCGGTGGTCGTGTCCCTGCTGGTCCCGGCCAAGCCTGACGCCATGAAGATCAAGCTGGACAACATCACCTACAAGACGACGCTGGGCTTCAACCTGGCCGCGGTAGGTGTGATCGCCTTCCTGATCGCCGTCTATACGATCTGGTGGTAGCGGCAGGCTCATGACGGAACTGATCGGGGTAGACTGGGGCACCAGCAATCTGCGTGTCATGCGCCTCGGCGCCGACGGGCAGGTGCTGGATCGCCGGGTCGATCCGCGCGGGGCGGGGCGTCTGAGCGCGGACGCCTTCGCCGGGGTGCTGGACGCGATCGCGGGCGACTGGCTGGGCGATGCGCCCGTGCTGATCGCCGGCATGGCGGGTTCGCGTCAGGGCTGGGTCGAGGCGCCCTATGTCTTCTGCCCCGCCGACGCGGACGGACTGGCGGCGCAACTGGCCCGGCCCGCCGCCGACCGCGATGTCCGTATCGTGCCGGGCGTGGCCCTGACCCCGAACGGGCTCGGCGACGTCATGCGCGGCGAGGAGACCCAGGCGCTCGGTCTGTTCGAACCGGGCGAGAGCGGCCTGATGGTCGCGCCGGGCACCCACTGCAAATGGATCGCCGTCACGAACGGCGCGATCACGGGCTTCCGCACCTTCCTGACCGGAGAGCTGTTCGCCGCCGTGCGCGAGGCGACCCTGATCGGCCGCGGCATGGGACAGCCGGGCGGCGACGATGCAGCCTTCGACGACGGCGTGCGTCTGGCCCTGTCGGATCCGGCGGTCACCGCCCATCTGTTCAACATTCGCGTACGCAGTCTCGCGGGCGAACTCGACGCGGACGGCGCGGCGGACTTCCTGTCCGGCCTGCTGATCGGCGCCGAGCTGGCCGCCGAGGCCGGGGATCGCGACGGCCCCGTGCGGGTCGTCGGCGAGGAACAGATCGCCGCCCGCTATGAACGCGCCCTGGCCCTGGCCGGGTTCGCGCATGTCGGCCGGGTGTCGGGCGAAGTCGCCGTGGCGCGCGGTCTCTATCGAATCTGGAAGGCCCTGCCATGACCCTGACTGTGCAATCCGCGCTGGAAACCCTGCCTCTGGTCGCCATCCTGCGCGGCCTGACGCCGGAGGAGGCGGTGGACGTCGGCGAGGCCCTGGTCGAGGCCGGTTTCACCTGTCTGGAGGTGCCGCTCAACTCGCCGCGTCCGCTGGAGAGCATCCGCCTGCTGCGCGATGCGCTGGACGGCCGGGCGGTGGTCGGGGCCGGCACCGTCCTGACCCCGCAGGCGGCCGAGGATGTCGCCGGCGCCGGCGGCCAGCTGATCATCTCGCCCAACATCAATCCGCGCGTCATCGAACGCACCAAGGCTCTGGGCCTCTTCTCCATGCCCGGCTTCTTCACCCCGACGGAAGCCTTTGCGGCGCTGGAGGCGGGCGCCGATGTGCTGAAGCTGTTCCCGGCCGAACTGGCCGGACCCGGCGCGGTCAAGGCGGTCAAGGCCGTCCTGCCGAAGGGCCAACCCCTCTATGCCGTCGGCGGCGTCGATCCGGCGAACATGGCCGGCTGGCGCGCGGCGGGAGCGGACGGCTTCGGCATCGGCTCCGCCTTGTACAAGCCCGGTCGGACGGCTAGCGAGGTCGGCGCTGTCGCCCGCGCCTTCGTCGGCGCCTGGAGCGTGTCCTGGAGCCCGTCCGCCTGATGACTGCCGAACCTGAGCTGATCTGGGACCTGGGCGCGGAGCTGGGGGAGGGCCCCGTTTGGGACGCGGCCCGGTCCTGCCTGTGGTTCGTCGACATCAAGGGGCGGCGGCTGCATCGCTATACGCCCGCGACGGGCGAGAAGGCCTCGTGGGATACCCCCGACCAGACCGGTTTCGCCCTGCCGGCTGAGGACGGGTCGCTGATCTGCGGCGTGCGCGGCGGCCTGCACCGGTTCGATCCGGCGACGGGCGACTTCACCCTGATCTTGCCGGTCGAGGAAGACCGGCCGCAGAACCGGCTGAACGACGGCTTCGTCGCGCCCGACGGCTCCCTGTGGTTCGGGTCGATGGACGATTCTGAAGAACAGAAGACCGGCGCCCTGTATCGCTGGTTCGAGGGCGAGCTGGTTCGGCACGATGACGGTTACGGCGTCACCAACGGTCCGTGCCTGAGCCCGGACGGCAAGACCCTCTATCACCACGATACCCTGGCCAAGACGGTGCTGGCCTTCGATCATGAGGCGGGGGCGCTGTCGAACCGGCGCGTCTTCGCGGTGATGGAGGACGGCTATTGCGACGGGCCCTCGATGCGCTCTGACGGGGTCCTGCACGTCGGTCTGTTCAACGGCTGGGGCGTGGCCCTGTATTCGCCCGAGGGCGAGCGGGTCGGCAAGATTCAGACCCCGGTGCAGACCGTGACCAAGGCGGCCTTCGGCGGCGCTGACCTGCAAGACCTCTATATGACCACGGCCTGGCTGGGGAATGCGGACAAGCGCGCCGAACAGCCGACTCTGGGCGGCCTGTATCGTGTGCGGGTCGAGGTCCCGGGGTTGGCCCAGAACCTGATCAGGCTGCCGTAGTCGGCTTACGCCGCCACCGCCGCCACGACCGCCGGGGCGTCGAGCCATTCCAGCCAGTCGCCGTAGGGATGGCCCTTGGCCAGGACGATGCTTTCGCCCGAGGGCCAGGCGGTCAGGCGCAGCTCGACCTCCTTGCGATCCGCCGTCCATTCATAACCGATCCAGACCAGGGGCCGTTCGGCGGTCGCCCGGGCGCCGGCGCCGGCCATCATGACCGCGATCGTCTGGCGCTCCCAGTCGGACAGATATTGCAGGAACATCGAATGGACGACGGCCCGGCAGGTCCCAACGGCTTGTGGCTCGTCCAGACGCTGGGCCAGCCAGGTGACGGCGTCGGCCTGATCGATGCGCGGTGGGTGGGTCGCCGCGATGCGCAGGGCGGCTTCCAGCCGGCGCGAGCGCTCGGGCTGGTCCGACCAGGTGAAGGCCAGCAGGCGTTCGCGGTGGCCGGGATCGGAGGCGTCGAGCGGATTCAGGTCCACGCCGCGGGCCGAGGCGATCGACACCGGGGCGAAACGGGGCGTCGGGCCGCGCCACTGGGGCGCGATGCGGACCTCGGACAGGGGATCGCCGGCGGCGACCAGACCCAGGTCATAGGCATAGCGGTCGAGATTGAGGTTCAGGCCGCAACTGGCGCCCAGTTCGAGCAGCTCGAAGGGCATGGACTGTTCCAGCGGCGCCGACATCAGACCTGATAGGAGGGCGCCCGCGCGCGCGATCTCATTGGTCTGGGTCGGGCGTTTGATCCAGTCGGCGATGAAGGCGTCTTCCCTGGCCAGGGCCTCGGCGACGGCGCCGTCGAAATCGTCGTGCTCGCGGTGATAGAGGGCCGCCAGGGCGGCGGGGCGGCCGCGCCGCGCGAGGGCGTGAAGCGCGCCGTTGAAGCGCATGGCCAGGGCCGCCGCCGCGGCGTCGCCGGGCCAGGCCGCGACCATGTCCGCGCTGACCGGGGCGTTTTCGAGTTGGCGGTCCAGGGCCTCGAGCACCGAGGCGAGGAAGGGGGAGCCCATGTCGCGGCAGAGATCGGCCTGGCGCAGGAAGGCGTTGCGGCCGCCGATGGTCGTGGGTTTGTCCATCACATCACGATCCGCATCATCAACTACTCCCGATCGGTTCTACGAAGTACTTCGGAAGTATCCGCAACATTGTCGCCCGCGCTGTGTGTGATGACCGAGACGGCCGCATCCACGCGCTTTCGATGTCTCCGCTGCTAAGCCTGGTTCGTTAAATTCAAATAAATCCAAGAGCCGGGCATCCCAGCGTCAGGGCGTGATCCCGGTGTCAGGCCTGGCCTGGATTCAAGGGGCGGGTTGGGCGCGCCGGCGTTTCACGAATGTGATTTAGGTGAAACTACGTAGTTAAAACAAAGATCAGGCGAATTCCCGGAGTCAGGCGGCATCAAGCTTCTGTATTCCGCCGGCCGTTAACCGTCCTTTCAAGGAAATGCTGTCAACCGTGGCTGGTGGGGATGAGCCCGGACGCGTCTGCATGGCGCCGGCGGGATGCTCAAACCCGCAGTCAAACACGGAAAACGAGCTTCGCTCTGGCGGGGCGTACAAAGCAAAGTTGCAAGTCAAGAACATGATCTCTGCGATGAAAATCCCCCGGAAGCTGAGTCTTTCCTTCGTGCTGATCTGCGTATCGGCCGCGATCATGATGACGGTCTTCTTCGGGACGATCTGGATGATCCGTTCCTCGACGGCCAGCAACAACCTGTCCCAGTCCATTCACGCCAACGCCCTGTCGCTGGAAACCGCCATCCTGCGCCAGAACAGCCAGTTCCGGGGCTTCCTGGTGACCGGGGACGAGAGCTACCTCAAGTCCTACTACGAGGGTCGTGACGAATACGACGCCATCTATACCGAGATGAAGACCCTGCTGAAGGATCCGGCCAACCTGAAGAGTCTCGAGGACTCGCACACGGCCACCCTGGCCTGGCGCAAGGATTGGGGTGACCGGATCATCCAGGTCGTTCGCTCGGGTCGACGCGACGAGGCGCAGCAGATGGTGCGCGACGCCGGCAAGAAGGTTCTGGTCAGCGACGCGGTCCTGCCGCTGCGGGACATCCGGACGGCCGAGGGCGAGCTGATCGCCAAGAACGGCAAGAACCAGGAAGACGCCATTGTCACCGCCATCGCGGCCCTGATCCTGGGTGGCATCGCCCTGATCGCGACCGCAATCACCCTGTCGGTCCTGCTGAGCCGCACGATCGCGCGCCCGATCACCGCCCTGACCGCCGCCATGGCCCAACTGGCCCGGGGCGACAATGACATCACCGTCGACGCCGACCGCGCCGACGAGCTCGGCGACATGGCCCGCGCCGTCATGGTCTTCCGCGACGCCGCTCTGGCCAAGGCCGAGGCCGATCTTGCCAAGACCGCCGCCGAGCGCGCCAAGGAGCAGGCGGATCAAGCCAAGCTCGGCGCCGACGCAGCCCAGCGCAAGGTCGTGGAATCCCTCGACACCGCGCTCGCGGCCCTGGCCTCGGGCGACCTGACCCACGTCATCGAAACTCCCTTCGCGGCGGAATACGAGCGTCTGCGCGCCTCGTTCAACAGCGCCGTCCAGGGGCTGGAGCAGAGCATCTCCAGCGTCGCCCGCTCGGCCCAGAGCGTGCATTCGGGCGCCGCGGAGATCTATTCGGCCTCCGAGAACCTGTCGCGCCGCACTGAACAGCAGGCGACCCGTCTGCAGGAAACCACCACGGCCGCCGAACAGGTGACCAGCATGGTCGGCCAGACCGCCCAGCGCGCCGCCGACGCCCGCACCGCCATTACCGTGGCCACCCAGAACGCTTCCGAAGGCGGGGCCATCGTCAATGAGGCGATCTCGGCCATGGACGCCATCCAGTCGAGCTCGGAAGAGATCGGCCAGATTATCAACCTGATCGACGGCATCGCCTTCCAGACCAATCTGCTGGCCCTGAACGCGGGCGTCGAGGCGGCGCGCGCCGGCGACGCCGGCCGCGGCTTCGCGGTCGTCGCCACCGAGGTGCGCGCCCTGGCCCAACGCTCGGCCGACGCCGCGCGCGACATCAAGGCCCTGATCAACAAGTCCTCCGAACAGGTCTCCTCCGGCGTCGGCCGCGTCGGCGACACCGGTCAGATGCTGGCCCGTATCGGCTCCAAGATCGGCGACACCAACGCCCTGATCAGCGAGATCGCCCTCAGCTCCGGCGCCCAGGCCGACAAGCTGAAGCAGGTGAACGGCGCCGTCGCCAGCATGGACAGCATGACCCAGCAGAACGCCGCCATGGTCAAGGAAGCCACCGCCGCCGCGCGCAGCCTGGCCGCCGAGGCCGACGAACTGGCCCAGCTGGTCGCCCGCTTCCGCCTCGGCGACGACACAGGCGCCGCCCCGGCCGCTTCGCATCGCGACGGCGACTGGTCCGACTTCGGCGCCGAGCCCTACAGCCGGGTCGCCTGACACCTCTCTTCCGCGAATACTGAAGGCCTGATCTCACTTCCGCCGGGTTCAGCGGGGGTGGCGGGCCGCCCTCTTCAGACATTTGTTTCCGTTGCGGAAACGTCCCTCAGGGCTTTCGCGCCCGGTCGGGCGGCCGGGTCGCCGCGCGTCGAGCGTCACAGGTAAACGGAACAATAAAATCCACATAGGTAAATCCCCACGTTGGAAATGATCCAAATTTAACCACTCTATACTACGTTAGACAGTAATACGTAGTCGTAGAACGCAGCTATCCAGAAAGAATTTCGGAAAACTCATGAACTACCTGTACCTCTCGGCGGCCATTCTGCCCCTCCTCGCCGCCGCTCCGGCCATGGCCGAGAACGCCGCGCCCGCCCCGGCCGCCGAAGCTGCCGCGGCCCAGGGCCAGCCGGCTCCTGAACAGACCCCCGTCGTCACCGCGCCCAAGGCCTTCAGCACCGGCGTCGCCAAGGGCCGCGACCTGCTCGACTCCGCCATCTCGGCCAGCACCCTGGACGAGGCCGATTTGCCCAAGGTCGGCACCTCCAGCGTCGCCGGCATCATCGGCAACCTGCCCGGCATCCGCGCCGAGACCTCGGGCATCGACGGCGTGTCCTCGGTGACCGTGCGCGGCCTGCCGCTGGCGGCCGACGGCTCCAAATATCTGCAGATCCAGGAAGACGGCCTGCCGGTCCTGGAGTTCGGCGACATCCACTTCGGTTCGACCGATATGTTCCTGCGCGCCGACATGGGCCTGTCGCAGGTTCAGGTGATCCGCGGTGGTTCGGCCTCGACCTTCGCCTCCAACTCGCCGGGCGGCCTGATCAACTTCATCTCCAAGACGGGTGAAGAAGAGGGTGGCGCGGTCATGGTGACCTCGGGCCTCGACTACGACCTGAACCGCGTCGACTTCGACTATGGCGCCCCGCTGGGCGACGGCTGGCGCTTCCACGTCGGCGGTTTCTATCGCCAGGGCGAAGGCCCCCGCGACATCGGCTATGACGGGTTCAAGGGCGGCCAGTTCAAGGCCAACCTGACGCGCCAGCTGGACCACGGCTATGTCCGCTTCTACGCCAAGTATCTGGACGACCGTCAGCCCAACTACGCCCTGTTCCCCCTGGTCGCCTCGGGTTCGAACAGCGATCCGAGCTTTGCCAGCCTGCCGGGTACGGACGGCCTGCGCGACACCACCCTGTCGAACGACACCGCCCTCTATAACGGCGTCGACCAGAACAATAATCCGACCACCTTCGACCGCCGCAACGGCGTGCACGGCGTGGTCAAGTCGGTCGGAGCCGAGGGCCAGTACGACATCAACGGCTGGACCATCTCCGAGAAGCTCCGCTACTCGCGGATCTCCGGCGAATTCAACGACGACATCTCCCTGGTCGCCATGCCGGCGACCTCGCTGATGGCCGCGTTCGCCGGCCCGGGTTCGCGCCTGAGCTACGCCACCGGCCCGAACGCCGGTCAGGTGATCGCCAGCCCCTCGACCCTGAACGGCAACGGCCAGCTGCAGATCGGCGTCTACGCCAACATGGATCTGAACAGCCTGGACAACATCACCAACGACCTGCGCGCCTCCAAGGTGTGGAACGTCGGTGAAGGCAAGCTGACCACGACCTTCGGCCTGTACGCCTCGTCGCAAGACGTCGACATGTACTGGAGCTTCGCCAACGCCCTGGAAGGCTACACGACCGGCGGCCAGGCCGTCCGCTACAACCTGACCACGGCGACCAACATCCCGGTCACCGACAACGGCATGATCGCCTACGGCTTCGCCACGGCGACGGCGCTCTACACCTACCACCAGCGGTACGACGTCAACTACAAGACCCTGGCGCCCTATGCCTCGGCCAACTACCAGATCGGCAAGCTGGCCCTCGGCGGCAGCATCCGTCTGGACCACGGCGACGTCAGCGGCACCCTGTACGGCGCCGCCCTGGGCGGCGGCCGCGTGGGCCAGGCCACGATCGACGTCAACGGCAACGGCTCCATCAGCCTGCCCGAGACCAAGGTCGCCGTCCTGCCGCTCGCCCAGCCGGGCAATGTCGACTACGGCTACGACTATGTCTCCTACTCGGTCGGCGTGAACTACCGCATCGCCGAGCCGGTCTCGGTCTTCGGCCGCTACAGCCGTGGTGGTCGCGCCGCCGCCGAACGGCAGCTGTTCTCCCCGACGCAGTTCGACTCGACCACCGGCAAGCTGGTCAACTCCGACACCGCCTATGGCGAGGTCCAACAGGCCGAGGCCGGCGTCAAGTTCCGCCAGCAGGGTCTGACCGCCTACGCCACCGCCTTCTGGGCCTCGACGGGCGAGACCAACTCGCAGATCGGCGCGGACTCGACGGGTGCGCCGAAGGTGATCAGCTTCACCCGGGACTACAGCGCCACCGGCATCGAGCTGGAGAGCGAGTACAGCCACGGACCGTTCAGCATCGCCATCGGCGCCACCTACGCCAAGGCCAGCATCGACAGCGACTCGGCCAATGCCGCCCTCGTCGGCAACCGTCCGCGTCACCAGCCGGAGCTGTTCTACAACATCCGTCCCGAGTACGAGCACGGCATGTTCACCGTCGGCGCCACGATCAACGGCACGACCAGCAGCTATGCGCAGGATGACAACGTCCTGGTCCAGCCCGGCTATGTGATCGTCAACCCCTACGTCTTCGTCCGGCCGGTCCGGAACATCGAAGTCGGCGTCACCGCCTTCAACGTGTTTGATGAAGTCGCGATCGTGAACATCGGCGCCAGCGCCATCCCGGCTTCGGGCGTGGTCCAGGCCCAGACGCTGAACGGCCGCACCATCTCGGCCTCGCTGCGCTACACCTTCTGATCACCCGGAAGGAACAACACCCTCCCCCAAGTGCGTCCCGCGTAGAGTAGGAGAAGCCCGCCCCCCGGCGGGCTTCTTTGCGTCTGGAGCCGAACCGGTCGCGGATCAGCCGCCGGTGGGGGCGCCGCCGAAGTCGAACTGTTCCGGCTGACGGCGCTGACCGCCGCCGAAGGTCCAGGTCAGGCCGACATAGGCCGCCCGGCCCGCGAATTGGCGCTCGGTCCGTTCGCGGAAGGTCGGAGTGTCATAGGTGGTCAGGTCGCCGAACTGGTTGAACAGGTCGCGCACGGTCGCCTGGAAGGCGAGGGTCTCGTTCAGCTTGCGGCGGTAGCCCAGATTGACCATGCCGCCGCCGTCGCGCGTGCCTTGGGCAAGAAGGGACTCGCCGTTCCACTGGGCGGCGATCTGGAGGAAGTCCTTGGGCGTCGGTTGCCAGTTCAGGTTCACCCGGCCCGAGACCTGGGTCCCCGATCTGTCCGTCGCGCCGGGGATGCCCGCGGCGTCGATCTCCTGGCGGAAGACGTTGACGCTGGCGTTGTAGCGCAGGCTGGGGATCAGGGCGCCGTTGGCCACGACCTCGAGCCCGAGGTCGCGGCGGGCGCCGAGGTTCTCGGGACGGGTCAGGAAGACGCCGCCGCCGATGTCGCTGGCGACGTCGGTGAAGGCCTTGCGCGTGTCCCGGAAATAGGCGGTCGCCTGATAGAAGGTCTGGCCCGAGCGGCGCTGCCACATGGCCTCGAAGGCGTCGGTCTCCTGCGGTTCCAGGTTCGGATTGCCCGAGCGCACGTTCAGGGGATCGACGTAGGAGACGAAGGGGTTCAGCTGGAACGGCTGGGGCCGCTGGATGCGGCGCGAATAGCTGGCGCGCACCGTCTGGTCGTCGTCGAGCTTGTAGGAGACGTGCAGGGTCGGATAGGCGCGGAAATAGTCCTGGGAAGCCGAGACGCCGTTGCTCACGGCGTTGACCTCGATATCCGCCTGTTCCAGCCGCAGGCCGAACTGGGCCGACAGCTTCTCGGTGAAGGGGCGCTCGTAGGTGGCGTAGAGGGCGTGGACCGCCTGCTCGGCCTTGAAGCGGCTGGACAGCGCCGGGACGACGGTCAGGCCGGCCGCGCTCACGCCGCGGCTGACGGTGTTGTCCTGACGCGGCTGACGGACTTCGAGCTCATAGCCGAGCCGCAGCCGGGCCTCGCCCATCGGCCGGACATAGGCGCTGCTGAAGGCGGTGATAGTGAAGCCGCCGTCGTTGGACACCCGCTCGTAAGAGGGCGCGCCCGCCGGAACGGAAGGGAAGGCGACCGTCGCGAGGTCCAGGGTATTGTCGCCCTGGTCGATGCGCAGCTCATTGGTCCATTCGTGGCCCTGGTCGTCGAACCGGTGCAACAGGCGGGCGGTCACGCCCTGGTTGCTGAAGGTCTGGTCGACGTCGCTCTGGCGCGTATAGGCGGCGTTGATCGCGCCGGCGGCGTTGCGGCTCTCGAAGCGGTCTTCGATGCCGCCGGTGTTGTGGAAGTCGGCACCGCGGACCTCCAGGCTCAGCTGGTCCTTGCCGGTGAGCTTGTATTCGAGGCCCAGGCGGCCGTTGAAGCCGTCGACGTCGGCATTCACGACCTGGTTCAGGCGCGAGGGCAGGAACTGGCCCGAGACGGTGTCCAGCTGCGCGCGGTCGCGGTCGATCAGTTGTTCGATGGTGTCGTGGCGATAGCCGACATCGCCGGACAGGGTCACGGGGCCGCGCGTCTGCGAACCCGTCAGCCCCAGATTCCAGCGGCCGTTGTCGCCGACGTTGGCGCGGATCGAGCCGGTGGTAGTCATGCCGGGCTTGGGCTGGTTGGGCTTGGAGATCAGGTTGATCACCCCGCCCGAACCCTCGGGGCTGTAGGCGGCCGAGGGGTTGGTCATGACCTCGATACGGGCGAACTGGGCGGCCTGCATCTGCTGGATGGCCTGGGCGCGGCCTTCGCCGGTCAGCACCCCGGCCGGACGACCGTCGATCAGGATGGTGACGTTGCTGTCGCCGCGCAGGGAGACGTTCCCCTGAGGATCCACGTCGACCGAGGGCACGTTGCGCAGGGCGTCGGCCAGGCTGCCGCTGGAGGCCTGAAGGTCGTTGGCCAGGCTGTAGCTGGTGGAATCGATCGAGCTGCGGACGGCGTCGGCGCGGCTGGTGACGACCACGTCGGTGACCGTCGAGGCCTGTTCCTCCTCCTGCGGCGCGGGCTTGGCCGGAGCCTGGGCGGGGGCTTGGGTCTGCGCCGGGGCAGGGGGCGTGGCCGTCTGGGCCATGGCCGGCAGGGCGAGCATCGATGCGGCCATCGAGGCGGTCAGGGCCGTGGCGGCCAGAAGGGCGATCCTGGAGGGGGAGGCGGTCATGGGCTGGCATCCTTCGGGACCCGCGACGGTCCCGGCTGAGAGAGACGCCGTCCGGAAGGTCGTGCGTTGAATCGCGCGTGTGGCCCGGCGGCCGGGGCGAGTATCAGCCACGGCCGCGCGCCGACCAGTTACATCGGCGAAAGGTAGATTGCTTATCCTTCATGTTGGGCGGGCCCGCCGACACTGGCGAGGCCCGCCCCTGGGTCAGCGGCGCGGATAGACCGGGTAGGGCGGCCGGTGCGGCTCGGCCGGGGGATTGGCCTCCAGCTGACGCAGGGCGATGGCCACGGCGGTCTCCAGCTGGGGATCATGACCGGCGGCGACGGCCTTCGGGTCCTGATCGACGGCCACGTCAGGCGCAACCCCGGCGTTCTCGACCTCCCACTGGCCGGCCGGGTTGAAGAAGCCGACATTGGGCGAGGTCACCTGACCGCCGTCCATCAGGGGCGGCATGTCGCCGATCCCGACCAGCCCGCCCCAGGTGCGCTTGCCGACCAGGGTGCCGACCTGGTTGTGCTTGAACATCCACGGCAGGGCGTCGCCGCCCGAGCCCGCGACCTCATTGGCGATCATCACCTTGGGACCCAGCACCGCATGGGCCGGGGTGCGGTCGATGGCGCCGTAGCGCGGCGACCACCAGCTCTGCAGGTTCCGCTGCAGGACCTCGATGACGTAGTCGGCCATCTGGCCGCCGCCGTTGAAGCGTTCGTCGATGACCGCGCCTTCCCGGTCGCTCTGGGCGAAATAGTAGCGGTTGAAGCTGGTGAAGCCGCCCATGCCGGTGTCGGGCAGGTGGACATAGGCCAGTCGCCCGCCAGACAGTTGGTCGACCTTGCGCTGGTTGCCCTCGATCCAGTCGAGGTAGCGCAGCCGGGTCTCCGAGCCGATCGGGGAGACGGTGACGTCACGTGCCCCCACGCCCGAGGCCGGGCCGAGCTTAAGCACCACCATCCGGCCCGCCGTGCCTTCCAGCGCGGCCTGGATGTCCATGTCGGCGGTCACCGGCATGTCGTTGACCGACAGGACGCAGTCGCCGACCCGGGCGTTGACGCCGGGCAGGGCCAGCGGCCCGGTCACGTCCGGCGAGAAGGCGGTCGGGCCATAGATCTTCGAGATGCACCAGCGGCCGCTGGTGATCTGGTAGTCGGCGCCCAGCAGCCCGCCCGGCACGCGCCGCGCCGAGGGGATGGCGCCGCCCGAGCCGCGCAGGTGCCCGACCGACATCCCGGTCAGGGCCTCGTGGAAGACGTAGTTCAGGTCGCTGCGCGCGAGGATGGCGTCGGCATATGGCTGCAGCTGGCGCTGCACGGCGGCCAGGTCCGAGCCGTGGAAGTTGGGATCGTAGAAATAGGCGCGCTGCATGCGGAACAGCTCGGCGTACATCTGGCGCCACTCGGCGCGGGGGTCGACGCGAACGTCCAGCTGGTCGAACGAGACCCCGCCTTCGCCCGGCTTGACCGGGGTCCCGGAGGCGACGACGGCCCAGGACGGCGGACGCGGCGGCATGCCCGGCGCGGCGTCGCCGCCGCCCGAGCGGGTCGAGATCAGCATCTTCTCCCCGTCCGCCGACAGTTCGAAGCTGGTCACGCGATCGGCCAGCTTCTCGACCTTGCGGTCCTTGAGGGTGAAGCGGTTCAGCGCCGTGTCGGTCGAGCCCGAGCCAGCGGGGCCGGTCTGTTCCAGGAAGTAGATGACCCCCGCCTTGCCCGTCTTCAGGCTGGAATAGGCGCGGGCCGGGATGGGCAGGGCGACGGTGCGGCGCTGGATGTCGTCCAGCGAACGGCCCGCCAGATCGATGCGCGTCGGCTTCGGCGCAGCCGCGGCGGGCGGCGTCGCGGCCGGAGCGGGCGTCGGGCCCGGCGTCGGGGGCGAGGCCTCGGGCGGCGCGCCTTCCTCGTCGCTCTGCGGCGCGACCGGCGACAGGACCCCGGCGTCCAGCGCGATGGCGTAGACCGACTGGGTCGGGGAATAGAGGTCCGAACTCATGTCCAGGCCGTAGGTCACCGCCCCCGAGTTGTTGCTACCGAGGAAGTAGAGGTACTGGCCGTTGCGGTCGAAGGCGGGGCTGTGGGCGTCGCCGGCGCTTGAGGTCAGGGCGGTCGAGGCCTTCGTCGCCAGAGCGTAGAGATACAGGGCCGTCAGCCGGTTCTCGCCGTTGCGCGAATAGACCAGCCACTGCGAGTCCGGCGACCAGGCCATGTCGGACGAAACCTCGGTGAAGCCGCCGTGGGCCTGGGCCTCGCCGACCTGGGTCACGATGCCCGTGGTGGTGTCCAGCACCCAGTTACGCAGCTTGTTGTCGTGGAAGGCGATCTTCTTCGAGTCGGGCGACCAGATCGGGTCGAAGTAGTAGGTCGGCTCGGCGGACAGGGCGAACTTCCTCACCTCGCCCTCGCCGTTCTGGGGCGAGACATGCAGGGCGTAGAGGCCGCTCTCGTCCGAGAAATACGCCACGCTGCGGCCGTCCGGGCTCCAGGCCGGGCTGCGCTCCATGACGCCCGGAGTGTTGGTCAGGTTGCGGACCGCGCCCCGGGTCGTCGGGGCCGACAGGATCTCGCCGTGGGCCTCGACCGCGACGCGCACCGCGCCCGGCGACAGGACCACGTCCTGGATCTGGTCGCCGACGTTCTGGATGCGCGGCCGCACGTCGGGCATGTCGGCGGCGACGTCGATCCTCAGCGCCTGCGGCTGGCCGCCCGGCGTCAGGGTGTAGAGGTCGCCCAGCCGGTCGAAGATCAGGGTCTGGCCGTCGGTCGACAGCGACCGGATCGGCGGCCCGTCATTGCTCCAGACCGGGGTCACCGCCCGCGTCGCCGGATCATAGCTGAAGACGGAGATCGGCCCGGCCCGGTCGGACAGGAAGTAGATCCGGCCGTTCAGCCAGACCGGGGACATGTCGTTCGACCCCTCGGCCTGGGGCACCTCGACGGTGTCGAGGCCGTTCAGGGTGGTCAGCTTGATGGTCGAGGCCCGGCCGCCGCGATAGTTGCCCCAGGCCGTGTAGTTGCTGAAGTCGAAGCCGAAGGCGGCGGCGAAGGGGCTGTAGGCGATGGTCCTGCCGTCCGCCGACATCTGGCCCGTATAGGCATAGGGCAGGGGCAGAGCCTCGGGCGCGCCGCCGTTTGCGGAGACCGAGAACAGCTGGGTGTAGCGGCTGGCGGCGGTGCGGTTCGAGCGGAACAGGATGCGCGATCCGTCCGGCGACCAGCCCACGACCGTGTCGGGCGAGGGGTGCCAGGTGACGCGCTTCGGCAGGCCGCCCGTGACTGGCACGGTGTAGACGTCGACATTGCCGTCATAGTCGCCGGTGAAGGCCAGGGTCGATCCGTCGGGCGAGAAGACCGGCGTCGATTCGACCCCGACGCCGATGGTCAGGCGCGTCGCCCGGCCGCCCGCGCGCGGCACGGTCCACAGGTCGCCGCCGTAGACGAAAGCGATCAGGTTCGCGCTGATCGCCGGCTGCTGCAGGATGGCGGCCGAGGCCGGCGGCTGGGCCGAGGAGGCGGTCGGGGCGACGTTCGGCGTCTGGGCCAGCGCCTCGGGAGCGAATGCGGACAACAGGGCGACGGCGCACGCGCCCCCCATGACGTGAGACGCCAGACGAAGACCGGACACGGCCATGGACAACCCCCTTTGCAACAGCGGCGGCGATAGTTGTCGAGGAACCAGGGCATGGCAACGCTTTGGCCACGGTTTCGGCCAATGACGCACAGGCACGGCAAAGCCTCTTGACCGGGCGTGATGTTATCTCATAACACTAAACCTCTCCCCGAGTAGAGGTCTCCATGCGTCCCCCGATCACCGCCCCCCTCCGGCTGCTCATGCTGTCGGCCGTCTCCTCCGTCGCGCTCGCCGGGGTCGCTCACGCCCAGAGTAAGCCCGCGCCGTCCGATCAGGCCGACACGGTCGACGACGTGGTCGTCACCGCCTCGCCCTACGGCGTCAGCCAGCGCGCCTCGACCATCGCCACCGAGGTGCTGGACGAACAGGCCCTGGCCACGGCTCCGGCCCAGTCGCTGGGCGACATGCTGGCCGGCCAGCCCGGTCTGCGCTCGACCGGCTTCGCCCCCGGCGCCAGCCGCCCGGTGATCCGCGGCCTGTCCGGCCCGCGCGTTCAGGTCCTGACCAACGGCATCGGCATGATCGACGCCTCGGCGGTCTCGCCCGACCACGCTGTGGCCACCGACCCGGCCGAGGCCAGCCGCATCGAGGTGGTGCGCGGCCCCTCGACCCTGATGTACGGCGGCTCGGCCATCGGCGGGGTGGTGAACATCATCGACAGCCGCATCCCGACCGAAGTGCCCGAGGGCGGCCTGTCGGGCGTCATCTCGACCCAGGCCTCGACCGTCGACGACGGCAGGTCGATCTTCACCCGCCTGACCGCCGGGACCGGCCATTTCGCCTTCAACATCGACGGCGTTCGCCGCACGACCGACGACTATGAGATCCCGTCGCCCGCCCGCTCGGCCCTTCTGGCGGCCGAGGACGGCGCTCCGCGCGGTCCGGGCGGGACCCAGCCCAACTCCTACACCGACCTCAAGGCCTGGGGCGTCGGCGGGGCCTATATCGCCGACAAGGGCTATTTCGGCGTCTCCTACAAGGACACCGACAGCGAATACGGCACGGTCGCCGAGCCGACCGTCTTCATCCAGCTGCACCAGACGCGTGAAGACCTGCGCGGCGAGTACAATTTCGACGCCGGCCCGTTCAAGACGATCCGCGCCAACTACGGCCATGCCGAATACACTCACACCGAGTTCGAGAACGCCGACACCCCCGGCACCATCTTCAACTCCGATGGTCAGGAAGGCCGCCTCGATCTGGTCCAGCGCGCCCGTCCCCTGGGCGGCGGCACCTGGAACGGCGCGATCGGCGCCCAGGGCCTGTCGCGCACCTTCGAGGCCATCGGCGCCGAAGCCTTCGTCCCGACCACCGACATCAAGGAAGGCGGGATCTACACCGTCCAGCGTCTGGATCTCGGCCAGTATGGCTTCGAGGGCGGGCTGCGCTACGACCGTCACACGGTCTCCGCCATTCCGCTGGGCGACACGGTCGAGCTGGAGCGCGACTTCAACAACGTCTCGGCCTCGATCGCCGGCTTCCTGCGCCCGGCCCCCGGCCTGTTCCTCGGTCTGAGCCTGGCCCACAACGAGCGCGCCCCGTCCGAGGTCGAGCTGTTCGCCGACGGCCTGCACGTCGCCACCGCCGCCTATGAGACCGGCGACCGCACCCTCGACACCGAGAAGGTCAATACGCTGGAGGGCACGGTTCACTACGACGCGGGCCGCGTCTCGGGCGACCTGCACATCTATGGCTCGAAGTACGACGGCTTCATCGACGAACGGCCGACGGGCGCTGTCTACACCGCCGATGGCGAGGACTTCCCGGTCTATCAATTCGTCCAGACGGGCGCGACCTTCTACGGCTTCGAGGCCGAGGGCTCCTACGCCCTGTGGGAGACCGGCTCGCGCAAACTGGCCCTGGAAGGCTCGGCCGACTACGTCCACGCCGAGACGGACCTCGGGCCGGCCGCCCGCATCCCGCCGTGGTCGGTGACCGGCCGTCTGGCCTGGACCTCGACCCCGTTCGACGCCTCGGTCGAGGTGCGCCACGTCGCCGAACAGACCCGGGTCGCCGACCTGGAGCTGCCGACCGACAGCTACACCCTCCTGAATCTGGCCGCCGCCTGGCGTCCGATGACCGACCGCAACGTCACCGTCTTCGCCGAAGCGAAGAACCTGACGGACGAGGAGGCGCGTGAGCACGCCTCCTTCCTGAAGGACATCGCTCCGATGCCGGGCCGAAACTTCCGCATCGGCGTCGCCTACCGGTTCTGACCCCCGTCAGCTGACCCCGTCCCCCCGACCCCCGGCGTCCGCGCAAGCGGGCGTCGGGGACTGTCCGGCGCAGGGTGCGACAGCTTGTCCATTGCGACAGTGCGTGGTCTGTTCCGGGCGTCCAGCCCCGAGGAGATCTTCCCATGTCGCGCGCCCGCCTGTCCGTCGTCCTCTCCCTCCTCGCCCTGACCACGGCCTCGGCCGCGCTCGCCCAGGCCGTCCCGCCCGCGCAGCCCCCCGCTCAGGCCGACGCCCTGACCGCGTCGAAGAGCGAGATCCCGACGTCCTTCCAGCCGGGTGTCCCCGCCGACAACTACGTTCGCCGCGAGGTCATGATCCCGATGCGCGACGGGGTCCGGCTGCACACCGTCATCATCATCCCCAAGGGGCTGACCGATGCGCCGATGATCCTCGATCGCACCCCCTACAACGCCAACCGCCTGACCAACGGCACGGGCAGCACCCATGCCGAGATGCTGGTGCGTCAGGGCTACGGCACCCTGCTCCAGAACGGCTATATCCTCGTCGCCCAGGACGTGCGCGGGAAGTACGGGTCGGAGGGCGACTACGTCATGAACCGGCCCGTCGTCGGGCCGCTGAACACGACCGGCGTCGACCACGCCACCGACGCCTACGACACCATCGACTGGCTGTCGAAGAACGTGCCCGAATCCAACGGCCGGGTCGGGACCATGGGCAATTCCTACGACGGCTTCACGGTCACCCAGGGGCTGATCAACCCCCACCCGGCGCTCAAGGCCGCCGTGCCGATGATGGCCATGGTCGACGGCTGGATGGGCGACGACTGGTTCCACAACGGCGCCTTCCGCTGGCTCGGCGCGATCGACTATGCCCTGGGGCAGGAGGGCGCGCGCTCGGGCGGTCCGGCCTGGCCCGCCGCCTGTTTCGACGACTATGAGTGCGCCCTGGCGGCGGGCTCGGCGGCGCAGCTGGGAGAGGCCAAGGGGGTCCAGCAGACCGGCTTCTGGAACCAACTGCTGCGCCACCCCGCCTATGACGGCTGGTGGCAGGCCCAGGCGGTCGACAAGATCCTGGCCCAGCAGCCGCTCAAGGTCCCGACCCTCTGGGTCCAGGGCCTGTGGGATCAGGAGGACATCTACGGGACGCTGGCGGCCTACCGCGCCGTGGAGCCCAAGGACGTCAACAACGACATGAACTTCCTCGTCGCCGGCCCGTGGATGCACGGCGGCGCCTATCGCGACAGCGGCTCCAGCATCGGCGATGTCCAGTTCGACAGCGCCACCGCCTTCTACTTCCAGCGCCACGTCCTGCTGCCCTTCCTCGACGCCCATCTGAAGACCCACGGCGCTCCGGCGGATATCGCGCCGGTGACCCTGTTCGAGTCCGGCCGCAACGAATGGCGTCACCTCCAGTCCTGGCCGACCGACGTCCCCTCGCGCCGCCTCTATCTGCAGGCGGGCAATGGCCTCGGCTTCAACGCCCCGACGGACGGTGGTCAGGTCTTCGACGAATACATCTCCGATCCGGCCCATCCGGTGCCCTATATCCAGCGGCCGGTGCGCGGCGACGCCTGGCGGACCTGGTTGGCGACGGATCAACGCCCCTACAGCGACCGCGCCGACGTCGTGACCTATGTCTCCGAGCCCCTGACCGAGGCGGTGCGCATCTCCGGCAATCCGCAGGTGCATCTGTTCGCGGCGACGACCGGCACGGACTCCGACTGGGTGGTCAAGCTGATCGACGTCTATCCGTCGGAGTACTGGCTCCAGCCCGAGATGGGCGGCTATCAGCTGGCGGTGTCGATGGACATCTTCCGCGGCCGCTACCGCGAGAGCCTCAGCGACCCGAAGGCCATCACGCCCAACCGGCCGCTCGAATACAAATGGGCCCTGCCCGCGGCCAGCCACACCTTCCTGCCGGGCCACCGGATCATGGTGCAGGTCCAGTCCAGCTGGTTCCCGCTCTACGACCGCAACCCCCAGACCTTCGTGCCGAACATCATGTTCGCCAGGCCCGAGGATTATCGCCGCGCGACCCAGCGGGTCTATCACGCCGGCGCCGCCGCCACCTTCATCGACCTGCCGATCGCGGTGGATCAGGCGGGGGAATAAGGCTTCAGCCGCTCGTCCGGGCGAGGCAGCGACCGTCGATGTCGCCGATCGTCCGGGCGCCGGTCAGGGTCATGGTCACGCGCATCTCGGCCTCGAACAGGTCGATCAGGTGGGCGACGGCCGCCTCTCCCCCGGTCGCGAGCGCATAGACGAAGGCGCGGCCCAGCAGGACGGCGTCGGCGCCGAGGGCCAGGGCCCGGACCACGTCCAGCCCGTTGCGAATGCCGGAATCCGTGAGGATTGTCAGCCTGCCCTTCACGGCCTCGGCGATGGCGGGCAGGGCGCGCGCGGTGGACAGGACCCCGTCCAGCTGGCGGCCGCCGTGGTTGGAGACAACGATGCCGTCGGCCCCGAAGCCGGCGGCGTCACGCGCGTCCTCGGGATCGAGAATGCCCTTGATGATCATCGGCCCATCCCAGGCGTCCCGGATCCACTGCAAATCCTTCCACGAGATGGAGGGATCGAAGTTCTGGCCCAGCCAGCCGATGTAGTCGGCCAGCCCGGTCGGCTTTCCGAGGTAGGCCGAGACATTGCCGAGGTCGTGCGGCTGACCCTTGAGGCCCACGTCCCAGGCCCAGGCCGGATGGGCCATGGCCTGGACCATCCGGCGCATCGCCGCATTCGGTCCGCTCATGC
Organism: Brevundimonas sp. UBA986; assembly: GCA_002292165.1. Classification (GTDB taxonomy): domain Bacteria; phylum Pseudomonadota; class Alphaproteobacteria; order Caulobacterales; family Caulobacteraceae; genus Brevundimonas. The sequence goes on along the minus strand of DBBK01000078.1, from coordinate 5,769 downwards.
CCGAGTGGGCGTCGCGATAACGGGCTCCGGGGACCGGCATGTCGACGGTAAAGACCAGGGTCTTGACCCCGGCCGCCTTCGCCCGGTCCAGCACCGAGGCCATGAAGCCCCGGTCGCGCAGGACGTAGAGCTGGAACCACATCGGCCGGTCGATGGCCGGGGCCACTTCCTCGATCGGACAGACCGAGACGGTCGACAGGGTGAAGGGGACGCCGCGCGCCGCCGCCGCTTTCGCGGCCTGGACCTCGCCGCGCCGGGCGTACATGCCGGTCAGGCCCACAGGGGCGAGGATGAGGGGCAGTTTCAGGATTTCGTCGAACAGCCGGGTCTCGAGGCTGAGGTCGGACATGTCCCGAAGCACGCGCTGGCGCAGGGCGACCTCGCGCCAGTCCGCGACATTGCGGGCCAGGGTCGTCTCCGCATAGGCCCCGCCGTCGATGTATTCGAACAGGAAGGGCGGAAGCTTGCGACGCGCGGCCTCGCGATAGTCGCCGGGCGACGAGATGATCATTCAAACGCTCCGCGACGGACGACGGCTGATCCTAGCGCCGGTGCGACCGTCACGTCTCGCTCCATGGGGCGGAGGTTGCGGCACAAATCCTCCGCGACCGAGGGCGCTCGATTTTGGTAAATGTTAGCGGTATCACGGCTGACCCGTCGAAATCCCATTCCGTTGCCGGACCCGCCATCATGCTCGATAGACGCGCCTTCACTCTCAGCCGTCGTTCGGCCCTGGCCGGTCTCCTGGCCGGCGCCGCCGCCCCGGCCTTCGCCCAGGCCGCCCGGGCGAGCGTTCCAACGTGGGAGGCCGAGCCCGACATCATTGTTGCCGCCGACGGCACGGGGCAGTTCACCTCGATCCATGCGGCGGTCCAGTCGATCCCCAAGGACAACCGCGAGCGCAAGATCATCCTGATCCGCAACGGGGTCTATGATGAGGTCGTCCGCGTCGACGCCGCCTATGTGACCCTGCGCGGAACCAGCCGGATGGGCACGCGGCTGCAGTCGAACCGGCCCGCGGACCTGCCGCGCGACGCCCTGGGGCAAGGCGTGCTCAACATCAGCGCCACGGCCCACGACTTCGTCCTGGAGACCATGACGGTCCACAACACCGTCACGGCCATCGGGCCGCACGCCTTCACCATCTTCGGCCGGGCCGACCGGACCATCATCCAGAACGCCGACATCCTGAGCCTCGGCGCCGACACCCTGTCGCTGTGGCGCGGGATCAAGGGATCGGACGAGGCAGGCCTGTCCGAGGGACCGGGGGCGACGCCCCTGACCGCCGACGGCGGGCGGTATTATCACACCGGGCTGAGGGTGATGGGGTCAGTCGACTTCATCTGCCCGCGCGGCTGGTGCTTCCTGTCGAACTCCGAGATCACCCAGGTCAATCCGAACACCACGGCCGCCTTCTGGCACGAGGGGATGCGGGTCGAGGACAAGAAGTTCGTCATCAAGGGCTGCATCGTCGACGGCCCGCCGCAGTTCTATCTGGCCCGGCATCACCGTGACGCCCAGTTCTACTTCGTCGACTGCAGCTTCTCGGAGCGGATGCGCGATCAGGCCCCCTATCTGGTCGTCTATCCGCTGAACGGCGGGACCCCGACCGCCGACGACCTGGCCCGCAACCGCGCGGCGCAGGAAGAGGGCCGCTGGCCCGAGCGGCACTATTTCCACAACGCCCATCGCAAGGGTGGTGACTATGGGTGGCTGGCCGACAATCTGGCCACCGCCAAGGGGGCGCCGACGCCAGCGGACATGACGGCGAAATGGACCTTCGCCGGGACCTGGGATCCGGAGCGGACCGACGGACCGGTCGTCACCGGGGTTCAGGTCGGGCCGCAGGGTATGGTCGTGACCTTCGACCGGCTGGTGACCGTCAAAGGGGCGCCGCGCCTGGCCTTCGGCGGCGGAGCCTTCGGGGGGTACAAGAGTGGCAGCGGGACCAATGCCCTGACCTTCGAGGCGGCCGGGGCCGGACGTCGGGCTGAGCTGGATCTGAGCCAAGGGCTGGTGATCGGCACCGAGGCGGTCAGCGTCCTGACGCCCGCCAGGACGACGCTCCGGGGGGCTTGATCCGACGCACGCCCCGGTCGCATTGTAGACAAATGACCGCGCCCGCCACGACCCGCCTCCAGCAACGCCGCAGCCGCTCCACGGCCGATCGCGTCGCCATGGACCTCGCCTTCCTGATCGAGACCGGGGTCTACAAGCCCGGCGACCGCCTGCGCGAGGTCGAGTTGGCCGAGCGCTTCCGCGTCAGCCGCGCGCCGGTGCGCGAGGCCCTGCAGGTTCTGGCCACCCGATCGCTGGTCCATATCGAGCCGATGAAGGGGGCGACCGTAGCCCGATTGTCGGACCAGGAGGCGCGCGAGAGCGTCGAGATCAGCGCCGTCCTGTTCGGCCTCGCCGCCCGCAAGGCCGCCGCCGCACGCGACAATGACGATATCGCGGGGCTGTGGCGTCAGGTCGAAAGGCTCGAGGCCATGGCCGGTGAGGGGGTGGAGGCCGCGGCCTTCTTCCGCCAGACCCTGCGTGCCGGCCTGGTCGTGGTCGACGCCGCCAAGGGCAGTCGGTTGCGCGCCCTGATCGTCGATGTGCGCATGGGCGCGGCCGACAATTTCGGGCCCTTCGGCTTCACGACCAGTGAGCTGCGCCATACGGCGGCCCGGCGCTGGCGTGAGATGGTCGAGGCGATCGTGCGGGGTGACGGCGACGCCGCCGACCGTCTGGCGCAACAGACCCACGTCGACTCCCTGACAGCGGCCCTGAAGGTCACATCGTAAATTGTCGACAATCTATGGACAAGGGTGATCGTCCGGGCTTAGGCTTGCCTTCGACAATGGCGCGCAGACGCCGTGCGGAGGATGACGATGACACAGGGTTGGACGGCATTTGCCGGGCTGAGGACGCGTGACCTGAATCCGGGCCGGAAGGCCCTGCTCCGCGCCGGGGCGGCCGCGGTTCTGATGGGGCTTTCCATGTACGGAACAGCGCAGGCACAGGCCACACCACAGGAGCAGACCGCCACCGATGTCGGGGAGGTGGTGGTCACCGCCCGCCGCCGCGCCGAGCAGCTGCGCGATGTCCCGACCTCCGTCACCGCCATCACCGAGGCCGACCGCCAAGGGCTCGTGCTCGACAAGATGGAGGACTACCTGCGCCAGGTGCAGGGCGTGACCCTGGTCACCTCCGGTCCGGAGTATCTGAACGACATCTCCATCCGGGGGCAGGGCAGCGGGCGCGTCGGCTTCACCGAGACGGCGACCGGCCTCTATCGCGACGGCCTCTACAACTCGGGCGGCGGCTTTGGCGGCCGGTCCCTGACTCGGCTGGACCTGTTCGACAACGCCCGCGTCGAGGTGCTGCGCGGACCCCAGGGGGCGCTGTTCGGCCGCAACGCCGTAGGCGGGGCCATCAACGTCATCTCCAACACCCCGAAGGACGAGCTTCAGGCCAGCCTGACCGCCCGCTACTCGGACCCCGACCGCACCGACTTCGAGGGCATCCTGAATCTGCCTCTGGCCAAGGACGTCGACCTGCGTCTGGGCGGCTTCGTCAGCGACCAGAGGGAGGGCTTCATCGTCAATGAGACGACGGGGAACTTCACAGACACCCAGAAGTCGACCGGTGCACGGGCTTCGCTGGAAGCACGGCCGACGGCCAACATCACCTTCGGCGCCACGGCCGAATACTATGACAGCAACGCCGCCGGCTTCACCGGGCTGGCCCGCAGTCCGGCGCTGGATCCCGACCCTTACGTCCGCGCCAACCAGAACCGCGAGGGCCGCACCGACATCCGCGAGACGGGGCTGCAGCTGCGCGCGGACATCGATCTGGGCGGCGCGACACTGGCCCTGCGCGCCTCCCATCGCGAGCGGGAAGGGGCGCGTACCGGCGAAGATGACGAGCATTTCGTCGGCCTGTCCCTGACCGACGTCGCGCCGGGCGCCGCGGTGGCCTATCCCGACTATTCGCGCGACCAGTACGAGAGCTATTCCCGCGACGTGGTCCAGGCGACGCTGGCGTCGAAAGGCGACCGCCGGATCAGCTGGCTGTTCGGACTGGAGTTCCTGGCCTCGGGCGACAATGTCGTCACCGAGCCGGGCGCCTGTCCGGCCTATACGGGCGTGGCCCAGCCGATGACGCCCGGCTGTTTCGTCGGCACGGCCGCGGCCGGGGCGACCACCACCTTCTCGGCCGCCGCGCGTCAGGCCGGACGCGGCACGATGAACCACGACACCTTCAACGAGGACGTCGATTCGATCTCGGCCTTCGGCTCCCTCGAGGCGAAGCTGACCGAAGCCCTGTCGCTGGGGGTGGAGCTGCGGGTCCAGAACGACAACCGCGACTACGCCTTCGAGCGCTGGTCCGAGGACCCGCTGGTCTATTTCGGTTCGGGCGCGGTTCCGGTGGGCCTGCTGGCGCCCATCGGCGGTTCAGGCGCGACCACGGCCCAGTTCTGCCCCCCGACCCTGGTCGCCCCGGCCTGCGCAGCGGGCAATGAGACGGCGACCGTCCAGTCGGCGTTCGACGAGACCTACTATACCCCGACCGTCACCCTGCGCTGGAAGGCGGCGGAGGATCAGAGCCTCTATGCCCGTTTCGCCACCGCCTATCGCTCGGGCGGGTTCAACACCAATCTGCCGCCGGCGGTGACCCGGGCCCAGCTGCCCGGCATCCTGCGCTATGACGCCGAGTACGCGTATAATTACGAGACCGGCTGGAAGGGGCGGCTGTTCGGCTTCAACGGCGAGGCGGCGGTCTACCACACCTGGACCAATCAGGTGCAGGTGGTCACGGCGCCCTCGGCGGGATCGACCGGCTTCATCCTGTCCAATGCGGGCGACGCCCATGTCTACGGCTTCGAGGCCGAGGCGCGGCGGGTGTTCCGGGTCGGGCCGGGGCGGCTGGTGACGCGCGTCTCCTATTCCACCGCCGACGGCGAGTTCGAGAAGGGCGCCTCCCTGATCAGCCAGGGCGTGACCGTCGATCTGGACGGCAAGCATGTGCCGCGCCTGCGTTCCAATCAGGTTGCCGCCAACCTGCTCTACACCCAGCGCTTCGGTCAGCTGCGCGGCTTCGTCGGGACCAGCGTCCAGTACGCCGACGGCGGTTATGAGACCCCGGACAACAGCCGCGAGTATGCGGGCTACACCCTCTATGACGCCCGCATCGGGGTGGAAGGCGAGCACTGGCGGTTCTCCGTGACCGGGCGCAACCTCAGCGACGAACGCTACGTCCTGAACGTGGTCGGCACGGCCGAGTTCTGGAGCCAACCGCGCACCTACGGCGCCGAACTGACCTTCCGCTACTAGAAGAGAGCCGGACCATGAAAGCCATCGCCGCCGCCGTCATCGCGACCCTCCTGCTGGGGGCGGGCGCTGCTCAGGCCCAGTCCGCGCCCGAGGCCTCGGCGGTGGTCTCGCACAGCGTCCGGGTCGGGGCAGCCAACCGCGAGTATCTGCTCTACAGGCCCGCGAACGCGACCGGACCTGTGCCCCTGGTCATCGCCCTGCACGGCGGGGGCGGCAACGCCCGGACCATGGTCCCGCGTTGGATCGAGACGGCGCGGCGCGAGGGCTTCGCCGTCGCCTTCCCCAATGGCGTCGGGCGGATGGGCAATATGGGGACGTGGAACGCGGGCGGCTGCTGCGGCTTCGCCATGACCTCGAACAGCGATGACCTGGCCTTCATCGGGGCGGTGATCGACGATCTGACGGCGCAGGGGATCGATCCGAAGCGGGTCTATGTCACCGGCCTGTC
>DBBK01000141.1 GCA_002292165.1 Brevundimonas sp. UBA986 | reverse complement strand
CCTGTTCATCCGCAATCAGGTCCGGGCCATCGAGCGACTGGCCGAGGCTGCCGAGGCCTTCGGGCGCGGCGAGATCCAGCCCCGGTTCAAACCCCACGGCGCGCGCGAGGTGCGTCAGGCCGCGACGGCCTTCATGGCCATGCGCGACCGCATCCAGCGCCACATCGACCAGCGCACCGCCCTTCTGGCCTCGGTCAGCCATGACCTGCGCACGCCCCTGACCCGGCTGCGGCTGGAGCTGGCCCTCGCCCCGCCGTTCAAGCGGGCCGAGGACATGAAGGGCGACATCGACGAGATGGAGCATATGATCGACGAATACCTGGCCTTCGCGCGCGGCGAGGCCGGGGAAGCGGCCCAGACGGTCGATGTCGGCGCCATGCTGCGCGCCGCCGGCGACGACGCCCGCCGCGCCGGGGCCGAGGTCGAGGTCTCCGCCCCCAACGGCCTGACCGCCGCCCTGCGCCCCATCGCCTTCCGCCGCGCCATCAGCAATCTGGCGGGAAATGCGGCCTCGCACGGCGAACATGTGCGGCTGACGGCGCGCGCCCTGCCCTCCGGCGGGCTGGAGATCGCGGTCGACGACGACGGCCCGGGCATCCCCGAGGACATGTACGACGAGGCCTTCACCCCCTTCTCCCGCCTCGACGAGAGCCGCAATCAGAACTCCAAGGGCGTGGGGCTGGGTCTGGCCATCGCCCGCGACGTGGCGCGCGGCCACGGCGGCGACATCACCCTCGCGCGCAGCGACATGGGCGGGCTGCAGGCGCTGATCCGGCTGCCGGGCTAGATCATTTTGTCGCGCCCTCTGGTTAAGCGAGGCCGCGCGGATCATCTTGCGGTCCGACAGGGCCGATCATCAGGATTCATGGAGTTCGTCATGCGCCGCTTCGCCTTCTTCGCCCCCCTCGCCGCCGTTGCGGCAGCCGCGTCTCTGGTTCACGCCGAGCCGACCGCCGGCCAGGCTCCTGCGCCCCAGGTCACCGTGACCATCGGCGGCGACCTCATCAAGGATGCGCCGAAGCTGGGCGAGCGCGACGTGCGCGAACAGCGCGAGGATCTGGCCAATACGGTCACCCGCGCCCTGGCCCGCAGCGGCGCCTATCCCGGCGCCCAGATCAATCTGGTCATGACCGACCTCAAGCCCAACCATCCGACGATGCAGCAGACGATCGACCGCCCCGGACTGTCGATGTTCGACAGCGTCTCCATCGGCGGCGTCGCGATCGAGGGCGAGATCATCACCGCCGACGGCCAGCGCCTGCCCGTCAGCTATTCGCGCTATACGACCAGCATCGCCGATGTCTTCGGCTTCAACACCTGGGAAGAGGCGAACCGCGCCTATGACCGGTTCGCGGACAATATCGTCGAAGGCCGGCTGAACGCGCGCTACTAGGCGACTTTCGCCACCCGGCCGCCGCCGCTCTCGAGGGAGTCCAGCAGGGCCATGACCGAGGCCAGGGTGTCGGCTTCGCGCGCCGGCTTGTCCCAGCGGATGCGGCTGATGCGCGGAAAGCGCATGGCCACGCCCGACTTGTGTCTCGGCGAGCGGTTCAGCCCTTCGAAGGCGATCTCCAGCACCAGGCCGAAGTCGCGCTCGGCCCGCACCGAACGCACCGGGCCGAAGCGCTCGATCGTGTGATCCCGCACGAATTTGTCGAGCAATTTCAGCTCCTCGTCCGTGAAGCCGAAATAGGCCTTGCCGACCGGGGTCAGGGCGCCCTCTTCCGTCCAGACGCCGAAGGTGAAGTCGGAATAGAAGCTGGAGCGCTTTCCGTGTCCGCGCTGGGCGTACATCAGGACGGCGTCGAGGGTGTGGGGGTCGCGCTTCCATTTGAACCACGGCCCCTTCGGTCGGCCTGCGACATAGGCCGAGTCCCAGCGCTTGAGCATCAGCCCCTCGGCCGCCGCCCCCACCGGCGGATCGGCGCGCAGGACGCCGAGGCCCTCCCAGCTGTCGTAATCGACCACCGGGGACAGATGCAGCCGGTCGCCCTGATGCCCGGCGATCAGGGCCTCCAGACGGGCGCGGCGCTCCCTCAACGGCAGGCCGCGCAAATCCTCGCCCTTCTCGGCCAGCAGATCATAGGCGACCACCGCCGCCGGATGGGCCGCCATCAGCTTCTGATCGACCGTCTTGCGGTTCAGCCTCTGCTGCAGGTCGCCGAAGGGAGCCACCTCCCCCACTCCTTCAGAATTGGCCCGCCAGACCAGCAGCTCCCCGTCGATAGCCCCCTCGAAGGTCAGCCCGGCCATGACGTCGGGAAAGGCGCCGGAAATCTCGTCGCCGGTGCGGGAATAGAGTTTGGCCACCCCCTGTTCGCGCACCGCCTGCACCCGGATGCCGTCCCACTTCCATTCGGCGGCATAGTCGGCGGGATCGAGCTTTGGAAAGTCCACGGCCTCGTCGATGGCCACGGCCAGCATGACCGGACGGAACCGCCCCGGCGCGTCCGGGCTGGGCCGCTCTCCTCGCCCCTCCAGCCAGGCGAACAGGTCGGCGTAAGGCGGTGCGACCGCGTGCCAGACCTCCTCGATGTCCGAGGCGTCGACGGGCTCCAGCGTCGTGACGGCCTCGCCCCCGCCCGGCTCCGGCGGTTCGCTGACCGACGCCGGTCGGATCATCGCCGCCGCCGTCTTGGCCAGCCGCGCCGACATGCCGACACGCAGGCCGCCGGTGACCAGTTTCAGCAGGGCCCAGCGGCCCTTGGGCGCCAGGGCGTCGAGCCAGCCCTCGATCAGGCCCTGAACCTCGCCCCGTTTCGCCGCCTTCAGGGCCTCGACCACCTCCGACAGCTCGGGCTCGCGGTTGGGCCGCCGGTCGGGATCGCCGGGCCAGATCAGGGCGACGGTCTCGGCCAGGTCGCCGACATAGTCGTAGGACCAGCCGAAAAGCACGGAATCCACCCGCGCCTCCACCGCCCGGCGGATCATGGCCGGCTTGGCCGCATCGAAGCTCAGGTCGCCGGTCAGGGCCGCCAGCGCCCAGCCCCGGTCCGGATCCGGCGTCGCCTTCAGATAATCGCGCAGCAGAACCAACTTCGCATTGCGCGAAGAGGTCAGGGACAGGCGATCCAGAAGCTCGGCGAAGGCGCGCAAGTGGCGGGTGGTCCGGAGAAGGTCGCCAGGCGCGACCCGTGGCCAACGACTCTGGCCCCTAATCGTTTCGGATCAAGTGTCTGAGGAAAGAGGTCGGCGGCCCGGGTCGCGCTCGCGGGGGGAGACTGTCCCGGGCCGCCTGCGATCACCTGGGGTCGGCCCTGTGATCGGTCGCGTGATCGGTTCCGGGGGCCGGCTGGCGCGCGGCGGAATCGAAATAGGGCTGGCAGATACGGCGCATCTCGCGCGTGGCGAGGGCGGCGTCCGCGACATCGTCCCTCTGGGCGACACGGACGGCGAAGTCCTGGGCCTCGGAGCAGGCGATCAGGGCGTCGGCGTGGGACAGGGGTCGGGTGGACGGCGTGCGGCCTTCGCGCAGAACGGCGAGGCGCGCCTCGATCGCGTCGTCCGCACGCCCGCCCTGCATCCGCGCCATCACCCCTTGCGGCCAGCCGGACTTGAACAGCACCAGAACCAGCGCCGCAAGGACGATAACCACAATCGAGAAGATGACGCCCGGAGGAATCTCCGGGACCTGAAAAGCCCTGCGACGCATACCTGTCCTGACACAGTATAGCGGAAACTGAATAGTGATCGCGTCGCGCGAACCTCAGCCCGAGGCGGCGCATCGACACAGAGGGCTTTTATCCGACCAAAGTTATAGGCGTTGTAAAATGGTGTAAAACTTCAGGATGTTGTCCCGACACGAGACGCCGCCATCCCGGCCCTCCCTCGCGGGAAGGACCGGGCGGCGTCGGTCGCATCAGTTGAACAGGCCGGCGATGACGGCGGTGATCAGGCCGGTCGTGACCGCGGCCAGGACCACATCATTGCCGCTGCGGACGTACTGGTAGCCCGAGGGCGGGCGGCGCAGGCCGTAGCGGCTGTACTCGGTCACGACATAGGACCGGGTGCGGTACTCGGCGGGCATCCGCTGGCCGTAGCTCCAGGCACGGGACTGATGGCCGCGCGGGGCGATGTAGCGGGGCGCGCTGTAGCGACGTTGCGCCTGTTGCCAGCGGCCATAGGACTGGGGCGCGGGGGACGGACGGGCAGCAGGCGGGGCCGGTTGGGCGTGCGGCGGCTGGGCGTGAGCCGGGCCACGCCCGTAAGACTGGGCGTCGGCGGCCGAGGCGATGCCGAAGCTCGAACCCGCGATGACGGCGGCGAGCGCGGCGGTGAGGACCTTCTTGTTCATGGCGATCTCCTTTGTTCCAGAGCCATGAACAGAGATTGCGCCCCACGACCTGAGCCGTTCCTGAGACTGTCGTTTTGTTCAGTTCAGCGGGGGACCGAACATCCGCCCCTCTGTTTCCGGGCGGACAAACCGCGACACGAAGCGATACATCCGCCCACACGAAAACGCCCCGGAGGTTTCCCTCCGGGGCGAGATCGCAAGGCCTTCGGGCTTCAGCCGCAAGCCTAGTTGAACAGACCCGCGATCACGGCGGTGATCAGACCGCCGGCGACGGCGGCCAGGACCACGTCATTGCCGTTGCGGACATAGTGGTAGCCGCGCGGCGGGGCCCGCAGGCCGTAGCGGTTGTAGTCGTTGACGACATAGGCGTTGTACGAGCTGGGCAGGCGCTGGCCGTAGCCATAGACCTGATAGCGGGTGCCGCGCGGCTGCTGCCAGCGACCGGCGTTGTAGCGGCGCTCGGCCCTTTGGTAGCGGTCATAGGCGCGCTGGTCCTGCCGGTACTCGCGGCGGTCGTCGCGGGCGTCCTGACGATACTCGCGGCGATCTTCCCGATTGTCGCGGCGGTCATCGCGACGATCGTCGCGGTGGTCCTGGCGTTGTTCCTGACGGTGGTCATTGCGCTGGTCGGGGCGGCCGTACGACTGGGCGCCGGCGGCCGAGGCCAGGCCCAGCGAACCGGCGGCGATGGCGGCGGCGACAGCGGTGGTGATAAACTTCTTCATGGTGACGAGATCCTTGGACAGCCGAACCTTCGACCTGCCCTCAGACTAGTCACCGGCCCTTGAGCCGGGTCTGAACACCCCTGGTAAGGTTAGGTTCAGGCGGCCGCCGCGGTTTCGCCCTGCTCCAGCGTCGCGCGCACCGCCGACCGGCCTCCGCCGACCTTGTTCATCAGGACGGCCAGGGCGGCGAAGTCGATGGGCTTGTTCAGATAGGCGTCGGCGCCGGCGTCCAGACCCGCGGCGTGGTCCTCGCTGCGGGCCGAGGCCGACAGGACGGCGATCGGGGTCTCGGCATTGGCGCCGGCCTCGCGGATCAGGCGGGTGGCGGAAAGACCGTCCATCACCGGCATGTTGACGTCCATGATGATCAGGTCGAACGCCTGGTCGGCGGCCATGTCGACGGCGATCTGGCCGTTCTCCGCCGAGGCGGTGGAATGGCCCGCCGAGCCCAGCCAGGCTTCCAGGATCATGCGGTTGACCGGGTGATCCTCGACCACCAGCACGCTCAGGGCCTGGCCCTCGTCGATCTCGGCGGCGATGGCCTCGGCGGCCTCGATCGCGCTCCATTCGACGACATCGGCCTGGACCGAGAAGGTGAAGGTCGAGCCCTCGCCCACGGTCGATTCCACGGTGATGTCGCCGCCCATGATGTTGGCCATGCGCCGGGCGATGGTCAGGCCCAGACCGGTGCCGCCGAAGCGACGGGTCGAGGAGGCGTCCACCTGGGTGAAGGGCTGGAACAGGCGCGCCAGGTCCTCGGGGCTGATGCCCGAACCGGAATCGCGAATGGCGAACTCGAAGGCCACCCGGCGCTCCGACAGGCGGGTCGAGCGGATGGTGTAGTTGATCGCCCCACGCTCGGTGAACTTCACGGCGTTGGACAGAAGGTTCTGGATCACCTGACAGACGCGCAGCGGGTCGCCACGCACGATCGACGGGGTCTCGCCCTCGAAATGGGCGACGAACTCGATGCCCTTGGCCTCGGCCTGGGCCATGAAGGGTCCGGTGACGCGGCGGTGCAGGTCCTCCAGCGAGACGTCGACGGTCTCGAAGGTCATCTTGCCCGCCTCGATCTTGGTCATGTCGAGGATGTCGTT
>DBBK01000211.1 GCA_002292165.1 Brevundimonas sp. UBA986 | reverse complement strand
CAGGTTGTTGAAGTCGTGGGCCACCCCGCCGGTCAGGCGGCCGACCGCCTCCATCCGCTGCGCGTGCATCAGGTCGGCCTCGGCCTTGGCCTTTTCCGCCAGCGCCTCGCCGACGCGCTCTTCCAGCAGCTCGTTGATGCGCTTGAGGTCTTCCTCGGCGCGTTTGGCGTCGGTGATGTCCAGGCTGGCGCCGACATAGCCCTGGAAGGCGCCGGTCGCGTCGAACCGCGGCACGCCTTCGGACCGCAGCCAGCGCTGACCGAAGGTCGGATGCTGGACACGCATCACGGCCTCGAACTTGTCCCTCGCCTTGAAGGCCCTGAGGAAGGTCAGGGAGAAGATCTTCAGGTCGTCGGGATGGATGAAGCCCATCCAGCGGTCGTCCTGGATCTGTTCGGCGTCGACGTTGAAGAAGGTCTTGTAGCGCCTGTTGGTGAAGACGATCCCCGGACGTTCGTCGGTCATCCAGATCAGGGCGGGCGCACTGTCGGCGACGGTGCGGAAGCGGGCCTCGGATTCGGCCAGCAGCGCCTGGGCCTCGCGCGCGTCGGTGACGTCGAAGGCCACGCCGACGAAGCCCAGCACCTGACCTCCCGGACCCAGGCGCGGGCGCGAGAAGGATTTCAGCCAGCGGTACTCGCCGGAATGATGCCGGTAGCGGGCCTCCAGGGAGAAGGGCTGGCCCGTAGCCTCTCCGGCCAGGGATTCGCGAACCAGATGGTCCTGATCGTCCGGGTGGATGAAGCTGCGCCAGTCAGCGGTGCGGACGCTTTCATAGTCGCCGCCCATATAGGCGACATAGGCCTGGTTGACGAAGGCGCGCTGGCGGTCCTGCTGGGTCACCCAGATCAGCACCGGGGCGGTGTCGGCGATGGCGCGGAAGCGGGCCTCGCTCTCGACGACCTCGGCCTGGGCGCGGGTGCGCTCGACCTCGACCCAGGCGCGCTCGGCGACCTCCTCGATCAGGCCCAGTTCGTCGGCGGTCCAGACCCTGGGGTGGGCCGAAGCCACATTGAGGAAGGCGCGCAGGCGGCCGCCGCGCATCAGGGGGACGGCGACAAAGGCCAGGGCCTCGATCCCTATGTGGGCGGCGAGGTCGGGCGCTGTGCGGGGATCGGCCGCGACGTCGTCGACCGCGACCAGACCGCCGTCGGACAGCTCGTCCCGGACCGCGTCGCCGAAGTCCGAGACCGGCAGTTCGCCCTGGTTGGAGGCCACGCCGGAGGTCCAGTCCCTGGCCAGGCGCCAGACGCCCGCCTCGGCGTCCAGCTCGCCGAAGCCGACGCGGTTGACGCCCAGCCGCTCGCCGAGCGCGCGGTTGATCACGGACATGACGTCATCGGTGTCGGTCAGCTCGCGCAGGGTGTCGCTGAGGGTCAGGACGAAGCGCTGGCGCTGGGCCTGACGCGCCATGGCCTCGATGGCCTGACGCGTCTCCGTGAGGTCGAACGACATCCCGACATAGCCCTGGAAGCGGTCCTGCCCGTCGAAGCGCGGATTGACCGAAATCCGCATCCAGCGCCATTCGCCGTCGTGCCGACGGAAGCGGGCCTCGAAACCATAGGGTTTGCGCAGCGGCCGGGCCTCGGCCTGGATTGCCGCGACCTCCGCCAGATCGTCCGGATGCATGGAATCGCGCCAGACGTGGCCGTGAACCGCCTTGGCGGGGCCGCCGTAGAAGGCCGCCAGGGCCGCGTTGACAAACTCCACCTCGCCCTCGGCATTGGTCAGCCAGACCGGGGAGGGGGCGGTGTCGGCCATCAGGCGGAACCGCTCCTCGCTCTCGCGCAGGGCGGCCTCGGTCTGTTTGGCTTCGGAGATGTCGACGATGACGGCGATGAAGCCCTGGGGCTTGCCGTCCGGACCCAGCAGCCGTTGCAGGCTGGTCAGGGCCCAGACGATCGACCCGTCGTCGCGGAAGTAGCGCTTCTCGATCTGGCCCGCCCCGCCGACCAGGGTCGAGGCCAGCAGGGCCTTGGTCGGGGCGATGTCGTCGGGATGGGTGACGTCCCCGGTCCGCGCTCCGATCAGCCTGGCCTCGGTCGTGCCCAGGATTTCGGCGAAGCGGCGGTTGGCCGTCTCCACCACGCCGTCCAGGCTGACCCGGGCGATGCCGGCCGAGGCCTGTTCGATGATGGCGGCCAGCTCCAGCTCGGTCTGGCCCATGCGGACGTCCGACGCCTTCAGGGCCGCGACGGTGTCGTCCAGGGAGTTGACGGTCTTTCTCAGGGAGGCCGCCACCAGGGCCGCGAAGATTCCGACCATCATGAAGTTGACGGTCGAGGCCTGGCCTTGCGGATCCATCAGACGTGTCGCGCCCGAGGCGCCCACCAGCACCCAGCCGCCGATCAGGCTGGCGGCCATGGCCGAAAGACCCGCGATCCGCCCGGCCGCGAGGGCCGCCAGGATGATCCCGGGCAACAGGATCATGAAACCGGTATTGGCCGGATAGAAGGCCTGCAGCGCCCAACGCAAGGCCAGGAACACGGCCGCGAAAGCCAGGCCCGTCAGGATGTTGACACCGAGCGGCTGCGGACGCGACCGGGCCAGCCGCGCCAGAAGGGCGTCGGTCGCCGCCAGTCGTCCGAGGAACGCCCTTGCGTCCATTCACCCCCCGATCGCGCGGAACATCCTTACCCGCGCGACGCTGCTGCAACGCTGTCGGGCGTTTCGCGTTCCCGGACGTCCGACCCGGTCACCTTGCCCCTGTTTCCAGCCGCCTCGTCAAGCTTTGCCGGGGTTGGATTCGGGCCTCGAAATGCCTAACTGCAACTTCTGATATCTGAACGGCTGAACCCGGAGCTCCCCATGACCGCAGCGATCAACACCGGCCTGAGCAAGGCTGAACGCACCGACGTCGTCGGCGAACTGACCAAGGTGCTGGCCGACAGCTACTCCCTGTACCTGAAGACCCATGGCTATCACTGGAACGTGCGGGGGGCCGAGTTCTTCTCGATCCACAGCCTTCTGGAGCAGCAGTACCGCGAGATCTGGGAAGCCCTGGACACCATCGCCGAACGTATCCGGGCTCTCGGCGAGTTCGCGCCCCAGGGCTACGCCACCTTCGGCAACCTGACCTCGATCGTCGATGGTGATCCGGAGAAGGATTCCAACGCCATGCTGGCCGAGTTGATCAAGGATCACGGCACGGTCATCGCCACCATGCGTCAGGCGCTGAAGACCGCCGAGGACGACGGCGACGACGTCTCGGTCGACCTGATGACCCAGCGTCTGGCCGCCCATGAAAAGGCCGCCTGGATGCTGCGCTCGACGCTCGGCTCGAAGTAAGAGTCTGAACGAACGTCAATCCGTGGCCTGAAAATCGCCCGGAAGGTCTGGCATCCGCCCCGACCTTCCGGGCGTATCCACTTCGGGCGCCGCCGACCGAAAGCACGATGATCGCCATCGACTGGACCAGGGTGAAGATGCAGGGCCGCCGCATCGCCGCGGGCGCGCCGGCGCTTCTGGCCGCCCTCGGCGTCGCCATGGCCGCCAGTTCGACACCGCGTCCGGTCATGGACCGCACCGCCGAGGCCGTGGCCCGCGCCACCCGGGGCGACCTGACCGACAAGGGTCTGGCGGCGATGACGGCGGGGATGACCCCGTCGCAACTGGCCCAGGCGATCCGCGCCGATCCGAATGAAAGACAGGCCGCCCTCTATGGGCTGACGCCGGGTTGGGAAAGCCTGACGCTCGCCGGCAAGCCGACGCTGGAGCTGGGCGCCAACGGTCTGGAGGCCCAGCGGATGAACGCGGCCATGCCCGTGACCTCGGGCGCGCTTCGGCCCGCCCTGCCGTTCGTCTTCCGCGCGGCCTCCGAGGCCGACCGAAAGCGCGCCGAACGCTGCCTGACCCAGGGCATATATTACGAGGCGGCGCTGGAGAGCACTGAAGGCCAGGAGGCCGTGGCCCAGGTCATCCTCAACCGCGTCCGCGACCCCAACTATCCGTCCAGCATCTGCGGCGTGGTGTTCGAGGGCGCCGAGCGCAACACGGGCTGCCAGTTCAGCTTCACCTGCGACGGCGCCATGAACCGTCCGCCGTCGCCCGAGGGCTGGGCCCGGGCCAAGGCCGTGGCCACCGCCGCCCTGAACGGCTCGGTCGCCTCCTATGTCGGCATGGCCACCCACTATCACGCCGACTATGTCTCGCCCTACTGGGCCGAGCGGCTGGTCAAGCTGCGCAAGATCGGGGTGCACATCTTCTATCGCTGGACCGGCGCCTGGGGTCAGCGCTTCTCCTTCACGCGCGAACATACGGGCGAGGAGCCGGTCATCGCCAAGATGGCGCTGGTGACCACGCCGATGGAGGCGCTCGACGCGCCCATCGACCCCAGCCTGATCCCGCCGCCGGCCATCGAGGTCGACACCACGCCCCTGGTCGTGGCCCCGGTTCAGCACGCCCCCCTGCCTCCGCCCGAGCCCCAGGCCGCCCCGACCCCGGCGCCCCAGGCCGCGCCGCCGCCGACGCCCGCCCCGACCGCGACCAACCCCCTGGCCCCGCCGACCGAGCAGCGCCAGCGTCGTGGCCGTATCCCCGTGCCCAGCGGCTGGTAAAAGGACGTATGACCGCAGAATCGACCCAGCCCGCTTCTCAGGGGCCCGTCATCGTCACCGGCGCCGCCGGCTTCGTCGGCATGCATGTCGCCGAACGGCTGCTCCAGCGGGGCGAGACGGTCATCGGGGTCGATGTCTTCAACGCCTACTACGACCCGGCGCTGAAGGAGGCCCGGGCCGAGCGTCTGGCCTCATACCCGGCCTTCCGCATGGAGCGGGCCGACATCGCCGATGAGGCCGCGATGCGCGCCCTCGTCGGCGACAGCAGGGCGAAGCGCGTCGTCCACCTGGCCGCCCAGGCCGGGGTCCGCTATTCGATCGAACACCCCTTCGCCTATGAGCACTCCAACCTGAAGGGCCATCTGTCCCTGCTGGAGGCCTGCCGCCACGCGAAGGTGGAGCATCTGGTCTACGCCTCCTCCAGTTCGGTCTATGGCGACCGGCCGCTGGACGGCGCGGGGTTCCGGGAAGACGATCCGACGGTCTCGCCGGTCTCTCTTTACGCCGCCACCAAACGGTCGTGCGAACTGCTGAGCCAGAGCTATGCGACGCTGTACGGCTTCCCGCAGTCGGGCCTGCGTTTCTTCACCGTCTATGGGCCCATGGGTCGGCCGGACATGGCCTATTTCGGCTTCACCGAGAAGATCATGCGCGGCGAGCCGATCGAGGTCTACGGCAACGGCGAGATGGCGCGGGACTTCACCTATATCGACGACATCGTCGACGGCATCCTGGGCGTGCTCGACAACCCGCCGGCCCAGGGCGGGCACGAGGTCTATAATATCGGGGATTCCAAGCCCGTCGGCCTGATGCAGATGATCGAGACCCTGGAGAAGGCGCTGGGCCGCGAGGCGATCAAGATCATGCGCCCGATGCAGCCCGGCGACGTCACCGCGACCTATGCCGACGTCTCGAAACTGCACGCCCTGACCGGATACGAGCCCAAGGTGCTTCTGGCCGACGGCCTGCCGCGCTTCGTCGAGTGGTGGCGCGGCTGGAACGGGCGGAACGCGGTCTAGATCAGCACACCACGCTGTTCGGCTTGGGCGGCAGGATGCCGATGACCCGGGCGCCGCGCACCACGCTGCGCACCCCGATCAGGCCCGTGACTACGGCCAGAAGCGAGACCAGCAGCAGGTCGGCGACCATCTGGCCCGCCAGGGCTTTCGGCCTGATCTTCAGTCGGTTCGGCATCGTCCCGTCTCCGAACGTCCCGGCATGGGACTTCGGAGTTCAAACGAGCAAATCCCCTGCCACGGGAAAGAGGGCCACGCGAATGTGCCGGATCAGCTCTCGACCTTGACCACCGCCAGCACCGCGTCCGCCGCCACCTGATCCCCGACCGCGACGCCGATCTCGCCGACGACCCCGTCGAAGGGCGCGGTCAGGGCGTGCTCCATCTTCATGGCCTCCAGCACCACGATCGGCTGGCCCTTCACCACCGCATCCCCGGCCTTGACCGGCGCAGCCACGATCTTGCCCGGCATGGGCGCGCGCAGGGCGCCGTCGGAGGTGGAGCCGCCGCCGGCAGCCGCGCTCGCCGCGACAAACCGGGAAGCTTCTACGGCCAGCCCCGCGTCAAAGAGAATGGAGCCGTCTTCGAGACCCTCCAATCGATAGGAGAAACGCCGCCCGCCGGGCTCCACCGCCAATTTCGCACGTACGCCCTTCTGTCGGTTCCCGGGAATGCGGCTGACGACAAAGCGACGCCCCTGAAGGCTTGCGTCGTAGGTCCAGGGTTCAGTCCCCGGCGCCAGTTGGGCCATATGCTTTTCGCCTCCGGCGACGAAGGCCACGGTCGACGAACGATCCGCGTTCAAGCGGAATCCGAACAGATGGGTGACGCGGGATTCCCACGAATCGCCCCTGTCTGGATTGGTGAACCGCCAGACCGTTTCCTCGGCAACCTCCTTCGCGGCCGCCGCCAGCGCTTCCAGTGAAATCGCAGGGACGAGAGCGCCCTCTTCCTTGGCGATGAACCCCGTATCCACATCTCCCGCGACGAAGCGCGGATGCTCCAGGCACCGCTTCAGGAAGCCGGCGTTGGTCCTGACCGGCCAGACCTCAACCTCGCCGCAGGCGTCGGCCAGCCGCGCAGCCGCCGCCTCGCGCGAGGTCTCATGCACGATCAGCTTGGCGATCATCGGGTCGTAGAACTGGCTGACCTCGCCGCCCTCATAGACCCCGGTGTCCACCCGGATGTCGTCAGGCAGGACGAAATGCTCCAGCTTTCCAATGCTCGGCAAAAACCCGTTCGCAGGGTCCTCGGCATAGAGCCGCGCCTCCATGGCCCAGCCGTTCATGGGGATGTCGGCCTGTTTCAGCGGCGCCGCCTCCCCCGCCGCCGCGCGGAACTGCCATTCCACGAGGTCCACGCCGGTGATGCTCTCAGTGACCGGATGCTCGACCTGCAGCCGGGTGTTCATCTCCATGAACCAGATGCGGTCGGCCTTGAGCCCTTCCGAAGCGTCGGCGATGAACTCGATGGTCCCGGCGCCGACATAGTTCACGGCCTTGGCGGCCTTGACCGCCGCCGACGTCACCGCCGCCCGCGTCGCCGCGTCCATGCCGGGGGCCGGCGCCTCCTCGATGACCTTCTGGTGCCGCCGCTGCAGGGAGCAGTCGCGTTCGTACAGGTGGACGACCTCGCCGTGGCTGTCGCCGAACACCTGAACCTCGATGTGACGCGGGCTCAGGATGTATTTCTCGATCAGCACCCGGTCGTCGCCGAAGCTGGACGCCGCCTCCCGCTGGCAGGACGCCAGCGCATCGAGGAACGCGCCGGCCTCATCGACCCGCCGCATTCCCTTGCCGCCGCCGCCCGCCACCGCCTTGATCAGGACGGGATAGCCGATGGCGTCGGCTTCCGCCTTCAGATGCCCCGGCGTCTGGTCCTCGCCCATATAGCCGGGCGTCACCGGCACCCCGGCCTCGACCATCAGCTTCTTGGCCGCATCCTTGAGGCCCATGGCCCTGATAGAGGCCGGCGGGGCGCCGATCCAGATCATCCCCGCCGCGACCACGGCCTCGGCGAACTCGGCGTTCTCGGACAGGAAGCCATAGCCGGGGTGGAT
>DBBK01000188.1 GCA_002292165.1 Brevundimonas sp. UBA986 | reverse complement strand
CCGGCCTCAAGTAGCGCGAACGCGCGTTAGGCCAGAAGGATGACCGAAGCCTTCCAGCCCAATCTGGACTTCGCCGCCGTCGAGCAGATCGACGCGGGCGAGGCCTTCGTGGTCGATCTGGAGGGCTATGAAGGGCCGCTGCACGTGCTGCTGGCGCTGGCGCGGACGCAGAAGGTCGATCTGCTCAAGCTGTCGATCACCAAGCTGGCCGAACAGTATCTGGCCTTCGTGCATGAGGCGCGGCGGCGCAACTTCTCGCTGGCGGCCGACTATCTCGTGATGGCGTCCTGGCTGGCCTATCTGAAGTCGCGGCTGCTGCTGCCGCGCACCGACAAGGGCAAGGGCGACGAGCCGCCGGCCGAGGACATGGCCGCGATTCTGGCCTTCCGCCTGCAGAAGCTGGACGCGATGAGGAAGGCCGTGGAGGCCATTCAGGCCCGGCCGCAGCTGAAGCGCGACGTCTTCACCCGGGGCGACCCGGAGGCGACGGTGATCGTGCCGTCCGACCGCATCGACGCCAGCCTGTACGAGCTGATGAGCGCCTATGTGATCCAGCGGCGGCGCGAACAGGCGCGGCACTATACGCCCGGCCAGCGGGTCGAGGCCTTCGGGCTGGAGGCGGCGCGCGACTGGTTGCGCGACGTCCTGCCCCGGCTGGAGGAGTGGACGACCCTGGATCAGGTCGCGCCCCTGCGTGGCGAGGGCGACGACGGCCCCAGCCAGGCCAGCTTCACCGCCTCGACCCTTTCGGCCAGTCTGGAGCTGGTCAAGGAAGGGGCGATGGACGTGCGGCAGGACGGGGCGTTCGAGGACATCTATCTGAAGCGGCGCGGCATCGGCTTCCCGCTGGAGCTGCAGCCGTGACCGATCTCCAGTTCGTTCCCGACGAGACCGAGATGGAACGCCGCGTCGAGGCGTTGCTGTTCGCCGCCGCCGGCCCGCTGTCGGCCGCCGAAATCGCGCGCCGCCTGCCTGAAGGGACCGATGTCGGCGCCGCCATCTCCGGTCTGCGCAAACGCTATGAGGGCAGGGGGGTGGAGCTGGAGTGCGTCGCCGACCGCTGGCGTTTCCGCACCGCGCCGGACCTCAGCTTCCTTATGACCGAGGAGCGGGAGGAGCCGCGTCGCCTGTCCAAGGCCGCGCTCGAGACCCTGGCCATCATCGCCTATCACCAGCCCGTCACCCGCGCCGAGATCGAGAGCGTGCGCGGGGTGTCGATCTCGCGCGGGACCTTGGACCTGCTGCTGGAGATGGGCTTCGTGCGGCTGCGCGGTCGCCGCCGCACCCCGGGCCGGCCCGTGACCTACGCCACCGCCGACCGCTTCCTCGAACATTTCGGCCTGGCCAGCCTCTACGACCTGCCGGGCGCGGCGGAGATGAAGGCGGCGGGCCTGCTGGATCTGTCCCTGCCCACAGGCTTCGAGGTGCCCGACCCCTCGCGCGGTTCCGACGCCGACGAGGAGGACCCCATCGAGGAGGGCGACCACCCCGAGTTCGCGCAGGATTTCGTGGGGGACTAGGCCGCCGGGCTCAGGCCGTCAGCGCCCTCGGCAGTTTGAACGTCACCGTCTCGCGCTCACCAGGGTCGTTGACCATGGTCGTGTCGAAGCGGTCGGCGATGGCGGCGAGGAGGGCCTGGATCAGGGGTTCGGGGGCCGAGGCGCCGGCGGTGACGCCGACCGTGTCCACGCCCTCGAACCAGCGCCAGTCGACCTGGGAGGCGTCGTCCACCAGCCGGGCGTCCTTCGCCCCGCCGCGCAGGGCCACCTCGACCAGCCGCACCGAGTTCGACGAGTTGGGCGAGCCGACCACGAGCACCAGGTCGCAACCGTCGGCCAGCACCTTGACCGCCTCCTGACGGTTGGTGGTGGCGTAGCAGATGTCTTCCTTGTGCGGGTCCGGCAGCTCAGGGAACCGGGCCTTGAGCGTCTTCAGGATCTCGGCGGTGTCGTCCATCGAGAGCGTCGTCTGGGTGGCGTAGGCGAGGGGCATCTCACCTGGCCGCTGAACTGTCTCGGCGTCCTCGACGGTCTCGATCAGGGTGATGGCGCCCTCGGGCAGCTGGCCCATGGTGCCGATGACCTCGGGGTGGCCGGCATGGCCGATCAGCAGGATGTGGCGACCCGCATTGTGGTGACGCTCTGCCTCGACATGGACCTTGGAGACCAGGGGGCAGGTGGCGTCGAGGAACAGCATCTCGCGCGCCCGGGCGCTGGCGGGCACCGACTTGGGCACGCCGTGGGCCGAGAAGACGACGGGGCGGTCGTCGGGGCATTCGTCCAGCTCCTGGACGAAGACGGCGCCCATGGCCTTCAGCCGCTCGACGACATGGCGGTTGTGGACGATCTCGTGGCGCACATAGACGGGGGCGCCGAACTTCTCGATGGCCCGTTCGACGATCTGGATGGCGCGGTCCACGCCGGCGCAGAAGCCGCGCGGCGTGGCGAGGCGGACCTTGAGCGGGCGTTTGATCGGCGCATGGGCGTTCATGGCGCCAACCTAGGACTTTCCGGGCCAAATCGCTACCGGCCCGCCACAGTCGGCGTGAGGCTGCGTGTCTTTCACGCGTGACGTTTGCCGCGCCTCGCTTTAGCCGCTATCAGCACACAGCGTGGCGGTGTCGGGCGCCGACACAATGCTGCGCGCCCATTCGGCTGTCGGAAATTCCCTTGATGCGTCGCCTTGTCCCCGCCTTGTCCGCCCTCATCCTGATGGCCGGCGTGCTTCCCGATGTCGCCCACGCCCAGTACAGCGGTGGCCAGCAACAGCAGGGCAGCCGCTCGCGTGGCGGCCAGCAGCAGGGCGGCGACGACGAGGACGGCGGCAGCACGCGTCGGCCCCCGCGCCAGGGGACCCTGCGTCAGCAGGCCAACGCCGGTCCGTGCCCCTATGTGAAGATTCTCTATGACGCCGCCCGCTACGTCGAGCTGGCCGACAACCGCGCCGCTGTCGCTAACGTCGGCTACACCGGCGAGATCGAAGGCGTCACCGCCGGTTGCAGCTACAAATCCGACGAGCCGATCACCGTCCAGATGAACATCCTGTTCGACCTGGGCCGCGGCCAGCGCGCGACCGGCGACCAGCGGACCTATCGCTACTGGGTCGCGGTGACCGAGCGGAACGCCGCCGTCCTGGCCAAGGAATATTTCGACCTGCCGGTCGATTTCCAGGGTCAGCCGACCGCCTCGGTTCAGGAAGAGCGCACCATTGTGATTCCGCGCAAGGACGTCAGCGTCAGCGGTTCGAATTTCGAGGTTCTGGTCGGTTTCGACGTGACGCCTGACATGGCCGCCTTCAACCGTGACGGCAGCCGCTTCCGCGTCAATGCCGGTACTGCTCCGGCCCCCGCTCCGGCGGCGCCGGCAGCGCAGCCCCCGGCCCAGTAATGACCGATCTCAAGTCCGAACTGGGCGAAGCGGTCGCGGCCGCCTTCGCCGCCGAAGGCGTGGATGCAGCGCTCGCGCGGGTCACCCCCTCCGACCGGCCGGATCTGGCCGACTTCCAGTCGAACGGCGCCCTGGCCGCCGCCAAGGCCCTGAAGGTCAATCCGCGCGAACTGGCCGGCAAGGTCGCCGAACGTCTGGCCGCCGATCCGCGCCTGTCCTCGGTCGAGGTCGCCGGACCCGGCTTCATCAACTTCAGGGTCTCGGATGCGACCCTGGCGAAGCGCGCGCAAGCCGTCGCCCAAGACGCCGAACTGGCCGGGGCTTCGGCGGTCGCCGAACCGCGCAAGGTGGTTATCGACTACGCCGGGCCGAACGTGGCCAAGCCGATGCACGTCGGTCACCTGCGCTCCTCGATCATCGGCGAGAGCCTGAAGCGGCTGTTCCGCCTGCGCGGCGACACCGTCTGGGGCGACGCCCACTTCGGCGACTGGGGCTTCCAGATGGGCCTGCTGATCGTCGCCGTGGGCGATGAGGGCAAGGCGGACGGCTTCCTGGTGGAAGGCGACGGCCCGTTCCCGGCCGAGAGCCCGGTCAGCCTGGAGGACCTCGAGCGTCTGTACCCGGCCGCCGCCGCGACCGCCAAGGAAGACCCCGCCTATCGCGACCGCGCCCGCAAGGCGACGGCCGAGCTGCAGGGCGGCCGCCCGGGCTATCGCGCCCTGTGGAAGCATTTCGTCGCCGTCAGCCGCACGGCGCTGGAGCGTGAGTTCGGCGCCCTGGACGTCACCTTCGACCTCTGGAACGGGGAATCGGACGCCGATCCGCGCATGGCCGGGATGATCGCCGACCTGACCGCCAAGGGGCTGCTGGTCGAGGACGATGGCGCCCAGGTGGTCCACGTCGCCGGTCCCGGCGAGACGCGCAAGAAGAAGCTGGCCGACGGTTCGGTGATCGATGCGCCCAGCCCGCCGCCGCTGCTGGTGGTGAGTTCCGAAGGCTCGGCCATGTACGGCACGACCGATCTGGCGACCATCGTCGACCGGCGCGAGACGCTGGATCCCGACCTGATGCTCTATGTCGTCGATGAGCGGCAGGCCGAGCATTTCGAACAGGTCTATCGCGCCGCCTATCTGGCCGGCTACGCCAGGCCGGGCGAGCTGGAGCACCTCGGCTTCGGCACCATGAACGGCACGGACGGCAAGCCGTTCAAGACCCGCGCGGGCGGGGTGCTCAAGCTGCACGACCTGATCACCCAGGCGACCGACAAGGCGCGTGATCGCCTGCACGAGGCCAACCTCGGCGCCGACGTCGATCCGGCCGAGTTCGAGGACATCGCCCACAAGGTGGCCATCGCCGCCCTGAAGTTCGCCGACCTGTCGAACAGCCGGACCACCAGCTACATCTTCGACCTCGACCGCTTCATGAGCTTCGAGGGCAAGACCGGCCCCTATCTGCTCTATCAGGTCGTCCGCATCCGCTCGCTGCTGCGGCGCGGGGCGGAGCAGGGCGCACAGCCCGGCCCGATCGTGGTCGCAGAGCCCGCCGAGCGCGATCTGGTCCTGACGCTGGACGCCTTCGACCAGGCGATCTCGGACGCCTACGACAAGCGGATGCCGCACCTGATCGCGGAACACGCCTATCGTCTGGCCCAGGCCTTCTCCAAATTCTACGCGGCCTGCCCGGTGCTGGTCGCGCCGGACGAGGCCACCCGCGCCTCGCGTCTGGCCCTGTCGAAGGCGGCGCTGGATCAACTGGTGCTGGCGCTGGGCGTGCTGGGCATCGCGACGCCGGAACGCATGTAGCGAAGCAGCTCCGGTTTCGGGTTAGACTGTGTCGATCCCGATCCGGAGCCTGCCATGTCCCTCGACGCCTTCATCAACGGCCTGCCCAAGGCCGAGCTGCATCTGCACATCGAGGGCAGCCTCGAGCCCGAGCTGATGTTCGAGCTGGCGAAGCGGAACAAGGTTGAGATCCCGTTCGACAGCGTCGAGGCCGTGCGCGCGGCCTATGACTTCTCGAACCTGCAGGACTTCCTCGACATCTACTACGCCGGGGCCAATGTCCTGCAGACCGAGCAGGACTTCCACGATCTGGCCTATGCCTATTTCCAGCGGGCGGCTGCCGATCGCGTGCGCCATGCGGAAATCTTCTTCGACCCCCAGACCCATACCGACCGGGGCATCCCGTTCCAGGTGGTCGCCGATGGTCTGCTGTCGGGAATGAAGGCGGCCGAGGCCGATCTGGACGTCTCGTCCCAGCTGATCCTCTGCTTCCTGCGCCATCTGGATGAGGATGCGGCCTTCGCGACCCTGAGGAAGGCCGAGCCCTGGCTGGACCGGATCCGGGGCGTCGGTCTCGACTCGTCGGAGGTCGGCCATCCGCCGTCCAAGTTCAAATCCGTCTTCGCCGCGGCGGGCTCGATGGGCCTCAAGCGCGTCGCCCATGCCGGGGAGGAGGGGCCGCCCGAGTATGTCTGGGAGGCGCTGGACCTGCTGAAGATCGACCGGATGGACCACGGCAACCGCTCGATGGAGGATCCGAAGCTGGTCGAGCGGTTGGCGAAGGAAGGGATGACCCTGACCGTCTGCCCCCTGTCGAACCACAAGCTCTGCGTCGTCGACGACCTGAAGGACCACCCTGTGCCCGAGATGCTGCGGCAGGGGCTGCACGTCACCCTGAACTCCGACGACCCGGCCTATTTCGGCGGCTATGTGAACGAGAATTATCGTCAGTTGGCGGACGCCGTCGGCCTGACGCGCGAGCAGCTGGTCGGTCTGGCCAAGAACAGCTTCGAGGGGTCGTTCCTGACCTCGGCGGAGAAGTCGGCCTTTATCGACGAGATCGACGCCTACGCGGCATCGTGATGGCCCGCCGCGCTTGACTTGAAGCCAGAGTCGAGGCCTAGGTCGCCTCGCTCTCGCGGGAGAGATCGGGCGGTGGAAACACCGGCCCGGAGCCGAAGGCGCAACCGCCCCGGAAACGCTCAGGCAAACGGACCGCGAGGACATTCGGACGCTGGAAAGTCGGTCTTCGGATCGCGCCGACGGAGCAAGACGCCTCTCATCAAGGCGTTGGAATCTCTCAGGCTTCAGGACAGCGGGGGCGCGAGGACGGCGGAGCTTCCGCCACTGGACGCGACTCTGAAAGCCGGATGCATGACTGACGAAATCCTGAAGACCACCCCCCTGAACGCCGCGCACCGCGCGCTCGGAGCCCGCATGGTCGGCTTCGGCGGCTATGACATGCCGGTCCAGTACGAGGGCGTGCTGGCCGAGCACCGCTGGACCCGCGAACACGCCGGCCTGTTCGACGTCAGCCATATGGGCCAGTGCAAGATCACCGGCGCCGACGCCATTTCCCAGTTCGAGCGCTTCGTTCCGGGTGACTACCAGATCCTGAAGTCGGGCAAGCAGAAGTATTCGCTGCTGCTCAACCCCGAAGGCGGCATCATCGACGACCTGATGGCCGGCAAGCCCGACCACGACGGCCTGTTCGTCGTCGTCAACGCCGGCAACAAGGACGAGGACTTCGCCTTCTGGGCCGCCAATCTCGAAGGCGACGCCAGGCTGACGGTGCTGGACGATCGCGCCCTGATCGCCATCCAGGGCCCCGAGGCCGCCGATGTGATGCTGAAGTACGAGCCGGTTCTGGCCGAGTTCGGCTTCATGGACTGCGCCCGCCTGATGCTGTTCGGGGTCGACTGCTACGTCTCCCGCTCGGGCTACACCGGCGAGGACGGCTATGAGATCTCGGTGCCCGCCGCCGACGCCGAGCGCGTCTGGAACGCCATTCTGGAAGACGCCCGCGTCAAGCCGATCGGCCTGGGCGCGCGCGACAGCCTACGCCTCGAGGCCGGCCTGCCGCTGCACGGCCACGACATCGACCCCACGACCTCGCCGGTCGAGGGCGCGCTGACCTTCGCCCTGTCGAAGTCGCGCAAGGAGGCCGCGAACTTCAACGGCGCCGACCGCATCCTGAAGGAACTGGCCGAGGGTCCGAGCCGCGTCCGCGTCGGCCTGAGCGTCAAGGAAGGCGCCCCGGCCCGTGAAGGCGCCGAGATCGCCGATCTGGACGGAAGCATCATCGGCAAGGTCACCTCGGGCGGCCCGTCGCCGACGCTCGGCCGCAACATCGCCATGGGCTATGTGCCCCCCGCGTTCGCCGAACTGGGCACGGACCTGAAGGTCCTGGTGCGCGGCAAGCCCGCCGCCGCCGAGGTCGTCGCCATGCCCTTCGTCGCCTCCCGCTACTACCGCAAACCCAAAGCCTGAGAGCCCCAGCCATGAAATTCACCAAGGATCACGAGTGGGTCAGCGTCGACGGCGACATCGCCACCGTCGGCATCTCCAAACACGCCGCCGACGCCCTGGGCGACGTGGTCTTCGTTGAAGTCCCGGAAGTCGGCAAGACCGTCTCCAAGGGCGACAGCTTCGCCGTGGTCGAGAGCGTCAAGGCCGCCTCGGACGTCTACGCCCCCGTCTCCGGCGAGGTGGTCGAGGCCAACGACGCCTTGGGCAACGCCCCGGAGACCGTCAACTCGGCCCCGGAAGCTGACGGCTGGTTCGCCAAGATCAAGATCTCCGACGCCTCGCAGCTGGACGCCCTGATGGATCAGGCCGCCTACGACGAATATCTGACGACCCTCTAGAAACACCGCTCACCTCGGCGAAAGCCGGGGTCCAGATCACAGACTCCCCGCTCTGGTCAGACCGCACGATTGCATCTGGATCCCGGCCTTCGCCGGGATGAGCGGGGAGGAGGAACCTCCCCATGCGCTACCTCCCCCTGACCGCCGACGACCGTGAGGCGATGCTCGCCGCCATCGGCGCCAAATCGATCGACGACCTGTTCGTGGATGTGCCCGAGGCCGCGAGGCGCGAGGGCTTCGTCGACCTGCCGCGCGTGGCGGGCGAGCTGGAGGTGGAGCGGGCCCTGTCGAAGATGGCCGGGCGCAATGTCGCGGCCGGTTCGGCGCCCTTCTTCTGCGGGGCAGGGGCCTACAAGCACCACGTCCCGGCGACGGTGGATCACATCATCCAGCGCTCGGAGTTCCTGACCTCCTATACCCCGTACCAGCCGGAAATCGCGCAGGGGACGCTGCAGTACCTCTATGAGTTCCAGACCCAGGTCGCGAACCTGACGGGCATGCCGGTCGCCAACGCCTCCCTCTATGACGGCTCGACCGCCATGGCCGAGGGCGTCCTGATGGCCACGCGCGTGACCCGCCGCAACAAGGCGGTCATCTCGGGCGGGGTGCACCCCCACTACGTCCGCGCCACCGAGACCGTGGTCCACGCCGTGGGCGTCGAGACCGAGGCGCTCGCTCCTGCCGTGGACGCCGAGGCCGCCGTCATCGACGCCATCGGGCCGGACACCGCCTGCGTCGTCGTCCAGACCCCGAACGTCTTCGGCACCGCGACGGATGTGACCAGGATCGCCGAGGCCGCCCACGCCGCCGGCGCCCTGCTGATCGTCGTGGTCACCGAGGCTGTGTCGATGGGCCTGCTCAAGTCGCCGGGCGAAATGGGGGCCGACATCGTCGCCGCCGAGGGCCAGTCGATCGGCAACGCCCTGAACTTCGGCGGACCCTACGTCGGCCTGTTCGCCGCGCGCGAGAAGCTGATCCGCCAGATGCCGGGCCGTCTGACCGGCGAGACCGTGGACGCCGACGGCGAGCGCGGCTTCGTCCTGACCCTGTCGACGCGCGAGCAGCACATCCGCCGCGACAAGGCGACGTCGAATATCTGCACCAATTCCGGCCTCTGCACCCTGGCCTTCACCATCCACATGAGCCTGCTGGGCGAGACGGGGCTGCGCAAGCTGGCCCTGCTGAACCACGAGAAGGCGGTAGCCACGCGTGACGCCCTGGCAGCTATTCCCGGCGTGGAGATCCTGACCCCGCGCTTCTTCAACGAGTTCGCCGTTCGTCTGCCCAAGAACGCCGCCGAGGTCGTCCAGACCCTGGCCGATCACCACCTGCTGGCGGGCGTGCCCTACAGCCGTTTGGCGCCCGACGCGGGCATGGACGACGTCCTGCTGGTCGCCGCCACCGAAACCACGCTGGATGCCGACATCCAGATTCTCGCCAAGTCGCTGACCAAGGTCCTGGGAGCCTGACCATGAGCACCATGAACACCGTCGGCCGCCCGACCGCCCCGAACGCTGTCACTTCCAAGCCCGCCACCCTGACCGGCGCGCGTGGCCTGCTGCAGGACGAGCATCTGATCTTCGAAGGCGAAGGCTGGGGCAAGACCGGCGTAGACCTGCCTGAGCCCGCCACGGACGGCGGCGATCTGGGCGATCTGGTCCGTCGCGACCCGATCGGCCTGCCCGGCCTGTCGGAGCCGGAGGCCATGCGCCACTATGTGCGCCTGAGCCAGAAGAACCACGCCATCGACCTGGCCATCTATCCGCTGGGCTCGTGCACGATGAAGCACAACCCGCGTCTGAACGAGAAGATGGCGCGCCTGCCGGGCTTCTCGGACATCCACCCCCTGCAGCCGCAGTCGACGGTGCAGGGCGCGCTGGAGCTGATGGACACCCTGGCCCACTGGCTGAAGACCCTGACCGGCATGCCCGCGGTCGCCCTGTCGCCCAAGGCCGGCGCCCACGGCGAACTGTGCGGCCTGATGGCCATCCGCGCCGCCCACGAGGCCAAGGGTGAGCATGAGCAGCGCCGCAAGGTGCTGGTCCCGACCTCGGCCCACGGCACCAACCCGGCCACCGCCGCCTTCGTCGGCTATTCGGTCGTCGAAGTGGCCCAGACCGACGACGGCCGCGTGGACGTCGCGGACCTGGCCTCCAAGCTGGGCGATGATGTCGCCGCCATCATGGTGACCAACCCCAACACCTGCGGCCTGTTCGAGCGCGACATCCTCGAGATCAGCCGCCTGACGCATGAGGCGGGGGCGTACTTCTATTGCGACGGCGCCAACTTCAACGCCATCGTCGGTCGGGTGCGCCCGGGCGACCTGGGCGTCGACGCCATGCACATCAACCTGCACAAGACCTTCTCGACGCCTCACGGCGGCGGCGGTCCGGGCGCGGGTCCGGTGGTGCTGTCCGAGGCGCTGGCGCCCTTCGCCCCGGCCCCCTGGGTCGTGCATGACGACAACGGCTATGCCCTGATCGAGCGGGAGGAGGGCGATGCCGCCCAGGCCTTCGGCCGCCTGTGCGCCTTCCAGGGCCAGATGGGCATGTATGTCCGCGCCCTCAGCTACATGATGAGCCACGGCTCGGACGGCCTGCGTCAGGTGGCCGAAGATGCGGTGCTGAACGCCAACTACATCAAGGCCCGCCTGTCGGACCTGATGAGCCCGGCCTTCCCGGACGGTCCGTGCATGCATGAGGCCCTGTTCGATGACGAATGGCTGAAGGGCACGGACATCACCACGCTCGACTTCGCCAAGGCGATGATCGACGAGGGCTTCCACCCTATGACCATGTACTTCCCCCTGGTCGTCCACGGCGCCATGCTGATAGAGCCGACAGAGACGGAAACAAAGAA
>DBBK01000089.1:22927-29796 GCA_002292165.1 Brevundimonas sp. UBA986 | reverse complement strand
GGGCTTGTCCCGAGGACCCATGGCAGGCGCGAGCGGGATTTGAACCGTTGAGACGCGGCGGCTGAGCGTCGCCGTCCTGCCATGCCGAACCGTGGGTCCTCGGGACGAGCCCGAGGATGACGGTTATTGGGGTTCGGGTTTGGGCACGGCGCGGCCGAGGTTCGAGCGCTCGAACCACCACAGACCTGCGCCCGCCAACAGCCATGCCAGCAGCCAGGGCCAGGCCGGTCCGGGCTGGGTGCGGCCCTCGCCCGTCGCGGCGGCCACGGGCGTGCGGCCCAGCATCAGGGTGGCGTCGCGGTCGCGGGCGGCCTTGATCCCCGGCAGGCGGTCGGCGAGCTGGACATAGATCGGCGAGACCTGTTCGGCGTTATTGGCGCCCGCCGTGCGCAGCAGATGCCAGCCGGACGACGCGGGCCAGAGGCCGGCGCAGCCGCCCGCCGCCGGATCGGGGATCAGGGTGGTGACGGCGCCGCCGGGGCTCTGGACGCGGGCATTGGGGGACAGACCGCACAGGGTCAGGCGGTCGCCGACCCAGGCGGGGCCGGTGACGACGGGGGCGCCCGCCGAGGGTCGGGCCACGGTCGCGAGCATGCCGCTCCACCAGTCGCCATAGAGGGCGCTGTGGCCGGTCAGGGTCAGGCCGTAGCTGTCGATGCCGGTGAAGACCGCGACGCGGCCGAGGCCGACCGCGCGCCAGGCCGAGAGCGTCGAACCGCCCGCATCCCGGATCAGGGGCACGGCGTCGGCGCCGCCGGGGACGGCGGCCAGACGGCTGAGTTCGGGGATAACCGGCTCTCCGCCGAGATCGGCGTCGGCCGGGGCGTCGGCGCTGCCGATGCCCGAGCGGGTGCGGGCGATGGCGGCGTCGGCGGCGGGCGGCAGGGCGATGGGGCTGAGGGCGTCGGTGCCGTTGAGCGCGAAGCCGAGCGACCGCCAGGAGGCGCGGGCGCCGCCGTCCAGCGGGCCGCTGGTGCGCAGGACCAGACCCAGACCCTCGCGCACCGCCGCCAGCACGGCCGGGCGGGCGCCGGGCCAGCTGCGGTCGTCGATGACGGCGACGTCGAACTGGCGGAGCGTCGCCGGGTTCAGGGCGATGGCCGGGTCACCGAGCTGGATCCCGCCGCCCGCGCTCATCTGGGTGTTGACGGTGAAGCCGGCGTCGGTGGCCCAGCGGCGCAGATATTTCACTTCCGGGCCGGGGGCGCCGGCGAGGATCAGCAGGCGGGGCGCGGTCTCGGCGTCGATGCGGATGGGGACGTCGGCCTGTTCGACGACCTTGCCGCCGGCGTCCTTGAGACGCAGGCCGAAGGTGACGAGGCCCGCCGCGCGGGCCGTGCCGGAGACGGTGAAGCGGCCGTCGGCGTCGGCCGTCTGGCTGTCGGTGACGCGGCCGGCGGGATCGACCAGTTCGACGACGGCGCCCGGCAGGCCCGCGACCTGACCACCCGTCTGGAAGCGCATGCCCGGGGCGACGCGCGCGGGCGGGGTCAGGGAGATCAGGCCGGGGCGCGGGGCCGTGGGGGTGAAGTCGACAGCGAGGCCGCCGGCTGCGTCACGGTCGCGCGCGCTCAGGCCGTCGCCGAGGACGCGGATGCGGCGGACGTCAGGGTACTGGCGCAGGGCCGTGCCGAGGTCAGGCGCGCGCTCGACGCCGGGGACGACCGCCTCCGGCAGGGCGACGATCTGGCCGCCTGAAGCGGCGGCCGTCCGCGGAGCGTTGGCGGTCAGCACCGTCAGGGTCCCGCCCGCGACCGGCAGATCCGGCGGGAAGAAACCGAGGAACAGCAGAGCCGCCCAGACCGGCTGGAGCCCCATGAGGACCGCGAACCGCCAGAGCGGCGAGGCGGGCGCGTCCCGACGCCACAGCACCAGCCGCACCCAGGCCGCGAGGACGGCGACGGTCAGGATCAGGGCGAGGATCAGCTTGGGGGTCATTGGCCGCCCCCGATGGCGTTGAGGTAGCGGGCGCCGGCGGCCTCGGCGGGACGGCGGCGGTCGAGGCCAGAGGGCGGGCGGGCCATGGCGGTCCAGAGCAGGGCGCGCAGATGCTGGCGGCACTCGGCGCAGTCGGGGTCGCGGCGGACGGCGTCGACGGCGCCGGAGAGCGACAGCGGGTCGGGCAGACGCGCGCTATTGGCGCTGATCCAGCGCTCCAGGGCGTCGAGGGCGATGGGGCCGCGCACGGCCTCAGGGCCCTGCCCCAGGGCGCGCCAGGCGTCGGCGGCGGGGCCATCGCCGGTCTCGACGGGGGCGACGGCGAGGGCGGCCCCGGTGATGCCCTCACGCTTGCCGGTCATGCGGCGGCTGGCGTCGATGGGCGGTAGCTCCGGGCCGACGCGGTTGAGGAAGATGCGGGTGGCGCGCTGAACCTCCTTGATGAACTCCAGCGCCTTGTTGGCGTGCGGCAGGGCGAGGTCGGGACGGCCCTGCTTCAGCTCCCGTTCGGACAGCCACATCTCGTCCACCGCCTGTTTGAGGATGGCGCGGGTCTGGGGGTCGAGACTGGAGGCTTCGGACTCGTCGTGGGGGTGGCCGAACTCGGCCAGCACATCCTCGGGACCGCCGAAGGTCGGGGTGCGGGTCGCGGGAGCGCCGTGGTCGTGGCCGTCTCCGTCGCTGTGCGCAGCGCCGTCGCTGGTCGGGAGTTCGGGCTCGCCCTCCTGCTCACCGCCGAGGAATTTGGAGTAGCGGCCGCGCAGGATCTGCTGGTCGTTGCCGATGACCGTGGAGCGCTCGAGATACGTATCGTCCGACAGGCGGCGGCGCTGGGTCAGGAGCCGCTCGGCGTCGATGATGATCTGGCGCTGGCTGCGGAAATAGGCCGGGAGGGTGGTGTTGACCATGCCGTCCAGCCCCGAGCTCTCGGCCCTCTTCGGCGAGGGCCAGCGCAGGATCAGGCTGGGACCGCGCACGACCTGGGGGCCGGGCGCGCGCTGATCCGAGACGATCAGCTGGACGACCATGTCGCTGCCCGGGCCGAAGCCGAGGGCTGTGAAGTCGAGGCGCGGCGAGAAGCGGCGGTCGCGGGCCGGGCCTGAGCCCGCGAGGGCGATCTCGCGCTCGGAGAAGGTGACGTTCTCGCCTTCGCCGATGGCCAGGGTGATGCGCAGACGGGCGGTGGGGGCGACGCCATAGTCGTCGGTCGCGGCGAAGACCGGGCTCCAGCCGCGCTGGCCCGAGGTGACGAGGGTGAGGCTCTCGGTCGGGGACAGGACCTTCACCGAAGGGGGCGTGTCGGCGATGGCGTCGATGCGGTGAAGCGGGGGGGTCTGAGTGCGCCCGGGAGCGGGATCGACGCGGTAGAGGAAGGAGGTCTCCAGCGTGCGGCTGGCGACCCAGTTCTCACCCGAGCGGGTCAGGGTCAGGGGGGCGCCGCCCAGCATGACCATGGCCGGGACCTCGGCTTGCGGGTCAAACTTCAGGGTCCATTCGAGGCGGGAGCCCTGGGGAGCGCGGGCGTCGAGCTTGGCCTCATCGCGCATCGGCAGGCCGGTGTAGGCGGGCGGATAGATGCGCAGGTTCTGGCCGACCAGGGCCGGGACGCCGGGCGCGGCCTGTCCCTCGGCGGCGGGCGACAGGGTGACGGGCTTGTCGGCGCCGCGCGGCCAGACGGCGACCGCGACCACGGCGATCAGGGCGACGACCCAGAGGATCAGGATGGGGCGGCGCGACCAGTCGGCGACCAGCGCCTGGGGCGAGCCGGTGTTCAGACGCTCAAGCAGGCGGGCGCGCTGGAGGCGTTGCAGGATGCCGAGGCCATCGGGATCGGCGAAGAGGAGTTCGGCGCTGTCCTCCATGTCCGGCCGGACGCCGTCGAGACGATGGGTCAGCCAGAGCCGGTCGAAGCGGGCGGCGCGGCGCAGGGCGAGGACGGCGATGATGAGGGCGCCGAGGGCGAGGAGGACGAGGCCCGCCGCAGCTCCCCCGAACGCCCAGCCGAGGGCGGCGATGAGGATGGCGACCGGGGCGGCCAGCAGCAGGTCGTTGAACAGGCCGCGACGGCGGGCGGGGTTGGTCCAGTGGGAGATCAGGGCTGCGTTGTTCACGGGATGGCTCCGCGTGAACGGCGGGTGGCCAGCCAGCGCTCGCCCAGCAGCAGGAGACCGATCAGGACGGCGAGCCAGGGCTTGAGGTCGAGCGGGGCGGGGTCGAAGGCGCGCCCCCCCGTCAGGGGGGCGTAGTCGGCGGCGGCGACGCGGGCGGGCTGGACGGCGACGTCGGTGAGTGCGGCCTTCAGATGGACCGGGAAGTCGGCTTGCAGCAGTTCCGGGGTCTCGGACGGCGTCAGGGGGCGGGTGAAACGCAGCAGTCGGCCCGCGCCGAGGGGCTGGACCTCGATCAGGGGGCGGTCGAGGGCATCGCGCCACACGACGGCGCGCTGGCCTGCGGAGACGGCGGCGTCGGAGGACACGAGGGCGGTTCCGCCGGCCTCGATCCACTGGATGACGGCGGGTGGCAGGGTTCCGGCGCCGAGGCGGATCAGGCGGCGGTCGGCCTTGGGAAGCGGGCCGTCGAGGGCGGCGGTCTCGGCGTCGGCAGGACGGCCGGAAGGCTGCCAGGACAGGGCGGCGGCCTGGAGGTAGCGGGCGCCCGCGGCGTGGTCGGGGTCGGTGCGGATCGACAGGGGCGGAACGGTCGCGGGCGCGGCCGGGCGCGCGGCCATGCTGCCGGACACAACGCGCCAGGTCACCGGGCGGGACAGGCGGGGGCGTTCGGCGTCGGCGACCTGAAGCACCTGCGGAACGATCACGGTCAGGGGGGCGCCGGACGGGAGCCGGGCGTCGAGCTGGCGGATCAGGCTGGCGACGGGGGCCGAAGCGGTGGGACGCGGCGTCTTCAGATCGGGGAAGCCGGGAGCGAGCCAGTGGCCCCTGCCCTCCACGACGATCGTCTGGGCCTGGGCGGCGTCCGCGCCGGGAACGACGGCGACGTAAGGCGTCTTGTCGCCCGCGCCGAACAGGACCGGGCGGGCGAACCAGAGGGCGACGAGGGCCAGAAGGATCAGACGCAGGATCAGCAGCGGCCATTCGTCGAAGCGCAGGCGCGAGCGCGGACGCGGCTTCTGACGCAGCCAGCGCAGGGCGGCGAAGTCGGTCGGCAGTTGCTCGCTGCGCCGGGCGATGTGGATGACCAGTGGGACGATCAAGGCGGCGAGCGCGGCCAGACCCAGCGGCAGGAGCAGCGCGGGCGTCATGAATATTCGGCCGCGTCATGGGCGCCGAACAGACGGCGCAGCGGCAGGTCGACGGGCTGGCCCAGCACGTGTTCGGCGCGGCGGATGCCGACGGCGTCCAGACGGGCGTGCAGAGCCGCGCGGGCCTCTCCGAAGCGGCGCAGGAACTCGGCGCGCAGGGCGGGCGCATCGCCGAGCAGCTCCTCACCCGTCTCCGGATCGCGGAAGCGGTAGCCGCCGGTGAAGGCGAACTCCTTCTCGCCGACCGTCAGCATCTCGACGACCAGAACCTCGCGCCCGGCGGCGGCCAGGGTCTCGGCCAGATCGATGACGCCGGGGTCGAAACAGTCGCTGAGAATGACGACCAGATCGTGGGCCCCGATCCGCTCCCAGACCGGGCCCAGCTGATCCTCGCGCGCGAAGCCGCCGGCGGCCCCGAACGGCAGAAGTTCGAGGGTCAGACGGTCGCGCTGGCGCAGGCCCGTGGCGGGGGGCAGCAGGCGCAGACCCTGGTCGTTGAGCGCCATCCAGCCGAAGCGGTCGCCCTGCTGCATCGCCAGTTCGGCGAGGGAAGCGGTCAGGGACTTGGCGGCGTCGAAGCGGGTGGTGCTCCCCTCGGCCTGGCCCATCGAGGCCGAGGCGTCCATCAGGATCCAGACGGCGACCGGGCTCTCGCGCTCGGCCTCGCGCACGAAGAATTTGTCGGAGCGGGCGTAGAGCTTCCAGTCGATCTGGCGCAGTTCGTCGCCGCGCTCATAGGCCCGGTATTGCGCGAACTCGAGGCCGGCGCCGCGGCTGTGGCTCTGGTGCAGGCCGAGGCCGTGCGACCCCACCGCCCGACGCGTGATCAGGCGCAAGGCTTTGAGCCGGCTCCGCACGTCTGGAGGAATGAGGTCGGTCACGCCACGAGGTCCTGAGGTCAGGCCGGCATGGGGACGGCGCGGACGAGGGCGGCGACGACGTCGTCGGCGCTGCGCCCCTCGGCCTCGGCGGCGAAGGACAGCAGCAGACGGTGGCGCATGACCGGGGCCGACAGGGCGATGATGTCCTCACGCGTGGCGGCGAGACGGCCCTGCAGCAGGGCGCGGGCCTTGGCGGCGAGGATCAGCGACTGACCCGCGCGCGGGCCGGCGCCCCATTTGACGTATTTGCGGACCTCTTCCGGCGCGCCCTCGCCCGGGCGGCTGGCGCGGACGATACGGGTGACCCAGCTGAGCAGGGCGTCGGAGAAGTGGACCTCGCGGACCAGGGCCTGAAGCGCCAGAACCTCTTCGCCCTTCATGACGGCGGGGACGGCGCCGGTCTTCGCCCCGGTCGTCTGGGCGAGGATGTCGCGCTCTTCCTGCTCGGTCGGATATTCGACGCGGATGTGCAGCAGGAAGCGGTCGAGCTGGGCCTCGGGCAGAGGATAGGTGCCGGCCTGTTCGAGCGGGTTCTGGGTCGCGAGGACGAAGAAGGGTTTGGGCAGGACGTGGGTGACGCCGCCGTAGCTGACGGTCTTTTCCTGCATGGCCTCCAGCAGGGCCGCCTGGGTCTTGGGCGGGGTGCGGTTCAGCTCGTCGGCGAGCAGCAGGTTGGTGAAGACCGGGCCGGGCTGGAAGCGGAAGCTGCGGTGGCCGGTGCCGTGATCCTCTTCCAGCAGCTCGGTGCCGAGGATGTCGCTGGGCATCAGGTCGGGGGTGAACTGGACGCG